>DAOUJT010000084.1:0-6390 GCA_034422315.1 Chloroflexota bacterium
GCGGCGCGTCTGCGCCGATCACATGCCTGGGGCCGGGCGATCGTCGCCGGCCGTGGCGGACGGGCGGATGACTTTGCGATGCAGCTGATCGACCAGCGCCTCGCCTACTCGGCGACGGACCTGGTGGGATTCCTGGAATGCCGGCACCTGGCGAACCTGGAGCGCGCGGCCACGCTGGTACCCGAAGTCCGGCGACCGGTCCGCGACGACCCCGTGCTGGACCGCATGGCCCGGCGGGGCCAGGAGTACGAGGCGCGCTACCTGGAAGAACTGCGCGCCGAGGGTCGGGAGATTGCCGAAATCCGGCCGCCCGACACCGTGTCGCCGTCCCGCCAGATCAGGCCGGAACACGCGGCCACCCTGCAGGCCATGCGACGGGGCGCGGAGGTGATCTACCAGGCCGTATTGCTGGACGAGCGGCGGGTGGGGTACGCGGACTTCCTCGAGCGTGTCGAGACGCCCAGCGATCTGGGGCCGTGGAGCTACGAGGTCGTCGACACCAAGCTGGCCCGTCAGCCCTCGGCCCCCGCCGTGCTGCAGATCTGCATGTATTCGGATCTGCTGGGCGCGATGCAGGGATGTCTCCCCAATCGGATGCACCTGGTGCTTGGCGGCGTCCAGCGCGAGACGGTGAGCCTGCGAGTGGCCGACTACGCGGCCTACTACCGGCTGGTAGCCAGGGAGTTCGAGGCGTTGCTGGACAGCCCGGAGGAGGTCTATCCGGTCCCGACGAAGCCGGAGCCGGTCGGGCACTGCGACTTTTGTAGCTGGACGCTGGAGTGTCGCGCCCAGTGGCGGCGGGAGGACGACCTGGCGCTGGTGGCCGGCCTGTCCAGGCGCCAGCGCCGCGCGTTGCACGACATCGACATCACCACGCGCCGCAGCCTGGCCAACCCGTCGCCGCCGCTGCCGGAGCGCGTGGAGGGCGTCAGCCCCGAGGCGCTGGCGCGGGTGCAGAAGCAAGCCGCGATCCAGGTGCGCGGCGAGGGGCGGGTGATCTCCGAGCGCATATCGCCCGAACGCGACCGCGACAAGGCGCTGGTGCCGGACCGCGGGCTCTGGGCCCTGCCGGAACCATCGCCGGGTGACCTGTTCCTGGACCTGGAGGGCGACCCGTTCTATGGATCCGACGAGGTCGACGGGATCGACTACCTCTTCGGGGCCATTGAGCCGGGACAGACCGACGCGGCAGGCGAGCCGCTGTTCCACGCCTTCTGGTCGATCGAGGACGGCAATGTGTCTACGGCGGCCGAGCGCCAGGCGTTCGAGCACTGTATCGACCTGATCATGGACCGCTGGACCACCTATCCGGGCATGCACGTCTACCACTACGCGCCCTACGAAACCGGTGCGATGAAGCGGCTGGCGGGGCGCTATGCCACGCGCGAGTCCGAGGTGGACCAGTTGCTGCGCGGGCAGGTGTTCGTGGACCTGTACCGGGTGGTGCGGCAGGGCATCCGGGCCTCGGTGGAGAGCTACTCGATCAAGCGCCTGGAGCCGCTCTACGGCTTCAAGCGGGAAATCGATCTGCGCGACGCCGGCGAGAGCATCGTGGAGTTCGAGCACTGGCTGGAGCCCGAGCCGGACACCGACCGGGACGCGCTGCTGGAACAGATCAAGGCCTACAACCGCGACGACTGCATCTCCACCTGGTACCTGCGCGAATGGCTGGAGCAGCAGCGGGCGGCGCTGGTGAACGAACTGGGCGCCGAGGCGCTTCCGCGTCCAACGGTGGTGGAACCCGAGGAAACGGTGGATTCGGAAGAGCAGCTCGAAATCAAGGAACTGGTGGACCGGCTGACCGAGGATCTGCTGAACGACCTGACGGACGGGTCTTCGCTGGAGGATCCGGCCCAGCGCGGCCGCTGGTTGCTGGCGCAGCTCGTGGACTGGCACCGGCGCGAACACAAGGCCGTGTGGTGGCGCTACTTCCACCTGAAAGACGAGCTGACCGAAGACGAACGCGCGGAGGAAACGGACGTGCTTGGGCGGCTCACCTTCCTTGACGCGCGGCCCGACCCCAACCCGCGCGCCCGATCCACGATCTACCGCTTCCGGTTTGCGGAGCAGGACCACAAGCTCTCGGTCGGCGACTCGGTGCGCACGCAGGACGGCAAGGACGCCGGCCGGATCCTGCGTCTTGACGACGAGACCTGCGAAGTTGAGCTGCGGCTCGGTTCGTCCCGACCTCCGCCACAGCCCACGTCGCTTATCCAGTTCAACTACGTCAACCCGCGGCCGAAGCCCGGCAGCCTCAAGCACCTGACCCGGTTGGTCGTCGACAACGGTATCGACGCCGCCGGGCCGAACCAGGCGGCGCGCGACCTGTTGATGCGCCGGCCGCCGCGCGTTGGCCAGGCCGAAGACGCGGCGCTGGCGGGCGAGGGCGAGGACGCGCAGGCTGCGGCCCGCCGGCTGGTGCAGGCGCTGGAGGAGAGCTACCTGGCCATCCAGGGACCGCCCGGCTCCGGCAAGAGCACCGTGGGCGCGGAGATGATCGTGGACCTGGTGGAAGCCGGGAAGCGCGTGGGCGTGACGGCCAACAGCCACAAAGTCATCGGCGAGCTACTCGAGAAGACCGCACGGGTGGCCGAGTCAAGGGGCGCCGACGTCAGAATTGGCCAGCGCACCAACGACGAGCCCGCCTCCAAGAGCTTCCAGCACCTGGAGAGCACCGACGACGCGTGTGACAGCCTGACCGCCGGATTCCTGGATGTCGTGGGCGGCACCGGCTGGCTGTGGGCGAGCGAAAAGATGGGAAGCTCGGTCGACGTCCTCTGCATCGATGAGGCCGGCCAGATGTCGTTGGCCGACGCCCTGGCCGCGGCGCCCTGCGCCACCAGCCTGCTGCTGCTGGGCGACCCCCAACAACTGGACCAGCCGCTGCAAGGCGTGCATCCGCCCGGCGCCGACCGGTCGGTGCTGGCGCACGTGCTGGACGGCGCCCAGGTCATGCCCAGGGAGTTTGGACTGTTCCTGGACGGCACCTGGCGTCTACACCCGAGCATTTGCAGATTCACATCCGAAATCTTCTACGAGGACAGCCTGCGTTCGCATCCGGGACGGGAGAACCTGGACCTGACCGGGTCGCCGCCCTTTGCTGGGACGGGGCTGCGCTTCGTTTCCGTGCCGCACGAGCGGCGAGTCAGCGACTCGAAGGAAGAAGCGGAGGCGACTGCAGAGCACGTTCATCGGTTGCTCCAGTCGCACCCGTCGTGGGTCGATGCCGACGGCGCGTCCCACTCGCTGACCGACCAGGACGTACTGATCATCACGCCCTACAACCGGCAGATCCGCGAACTTTCGACCAGGCCCGAACTCAAGGGACTGCGCATCGGCACGGTGGACAAGTTCCAGGGCCAGGAAGCGCCAATCTCCATCTACTCCATGGCCACCAGTTCCGCCGACGACGCCCCGCGCGGGATGGAGTTCCTGTACAGCCTCAACCGCCTGAACGTCGCCACCAGCCGCGCCAAGTGCCTGGCGGTGGTCGTGGCCAGCCCCGGCCTGCTGGCCGTCCGCTGCCGGACTCCGCGTCAGATGCTGCTGGCCAACGCGCTGGCGCGCCTGTGGGAACTGGCAGAGGCCGTAACGATCGACGCCTGACCTTTTCGCATCCGGGCTACTGCCAGTCACGGGATCGTGGCGTGCCCAAGGAACTGGACGAGATCGGCCTACAGGTCTCGGCCATCACTTGCACCGACCCGTGCTCGTCCTGGAGTTCGCCGCCGACCATCATCACCGGGGAGTCCAGAACCGCGCGCTGATAGCGGGCGAAGACGTCCGGACGGACGATCACGTTCACCAGCCCGGTTTCGTCTTCCAGGGTCAGGAAGGTGTATTCGTGCGCGGTTGGCGGGTGTTGGCGGTTGAGGACGATCCCGGCCACCGTGACCATGATTCCCGTGCGGGCCTGTTCGCGGAGCGAGTCCGGCACGCCGCTATCCCCCAGGCCCTGGAACTGCTGGCCGCTGCCTCGCCCGTCGTAGCTATTCCCGGCGCGACGGCCGCGCTCGCCATACCGTCCCGCGCCGATCTGGCTGGGCGGGCGCCCTTCACCGACACCCAGCGTCCCGACGACGGATCGTTCACGCGTTCGCTGGCTCGGCCGGCGAACGGCCGCTGGAATTGATACCCGACGAATCCGAGGGCGCGGCCGGCTGGCCGCCAGAGCCGGCAGGTCCGCGGCACGTAACACACCGACCTCGGCCAGCTTGGACCGCAGAAACTCCAGGCCGCGCCAGCGAGTCGAGAGGCCGGTGGCGGCAAAGTCCATCCGGGCCTGCACCAGCGCGTCGGCCGGGGGCAGCGTGACCGGCTCCTCCAGTTCCGCCGCCAGTCCCGGCAGTTCCCCGCCATGAGCCGCGGCAGCGTGGGCCTGCACCTGCCAGAGCGCCGCGCGCCGCTTCAGCCCAAGACCTCGAAAAGCGCCGGCCAGGGCCAGCGATTCCAGGGCCTTGCGGGGTAACCGGGTACGGCGGCAAAAGGCTTCCAGCGAGCGATACGGCCCACGGTCAAACTCGCCCTCCAACCGCTCACGATGGTCGTCTCCCAGACTTTCCACGTACCGATAGCCCAGCCGTACCGCGCCGTTCGACTCAACCGTGCAATCGAACCGGCTGCGCTGAATGTCCACGGGATGCACCGTCACCCCGTGCCGCTGGGCGTCGCCCACCAGTGTGTGCGCGCTGTAAAACCCCATCGGCTGGCTGTTCAGAATCGCGCAGGTGAACTCCGCGTGGTAGTACACCTTCAGCCACGCCGACACGTACACCAGCAGCGCAAAAGCGCACGAATGCGCCTCGGGGAATCCATACCCCGCATACCCCTCGATCTGCGCATAGATCTGTTCCGCCGTCGCCGCCGGGATGCCGTTCCGGGCCATCCCCTGCATCAGGTCGTCCTGCAGCGCCTGGATGTGCGCCAGCGAACGCTTCCGGCTCATCGCCCGCCGCAGCGCGTCGGCCTTGGTCGCCGAAAACCCGGCCGCCACCATGGCGATCTGCAGGCACTGCTCCTGGAAGATCGGCAGCCCCAGCGTGCGCTGCAGCACCGAGGCCAGGCCGGGCCACACCGGGTCGGTCGCCTCCTGCCCGAGGCGGCGCAGGATCCAGCGCCGGTGCATCTTGGTCGTCATCGGGCCCGGCCGGATGATCGCCACCTGCACCACCAAGTCGTAGAAGCACCGCGGCCGCGTCTGCGGCAGCACGTGCATCTGGGCGCGGCTTTCCACCTGGAACAGGCCAATGGTGTCGGCCGCGCAGACCGCGTCGTAGACCTTGGGGTCGTCGAACGTGAAATCCGCCAGCGCCAGGCGCCGGCCGTGCCGCTGCTCGATCAGCCGGAAGGCCCGCTGCACCAGCGTCAGCATCCCCAGCCCCAGCAGATCGATCTTCAGCAGCCCGGCATCGGCGCAGTCGTCCTTGTCCCACTGCGCCACGCTGCGACCTTCCATCGTCGCCGGCTCGATCGGCACCGAGGCGTCCAGCGGTCGCGACGAGATGATCATCCCGCCGGTGTGGATGCCCAGGTGCCGCGGAAAGTCCGCGATCTGCCGGCTGAGCTCGAGCAAGTCCCGACCCACACGACCCGAGATCTCGCGCGGCACGTCGCCGCCGGCCTGATCCGGGTCCGGCATCTCCACGCTGGGATGCCACTGCAAGCGCTGCGCCAGCCGGTCCACTTGGGCCAGCGGCAGCCCCAACGCCTTGCCCACGTCGCGGACGGCGGAGCGCCCGCGGAAACAGACCACGTTCGCCACCATCGCCGCCCGCCGGCGGCCGTAGCGCTGGTACACGTGCTGAATAACCTGCTCGCGCTCCTGGTGCTGGATGTCCAGGTCGATGTCGGGCGGCTCGTCCCGCTCCGTGGACATGAACCGCTCGAACATCAGCCCGGCGGCAATCGGATCGACCATCGAGATGCCGAGGGCGTAACAGAGGATCGAACCCGGCGCCGAGCCGCGCGTGTTGACCAGGATGTCGTTGCCGTGACAGAAAGCCACCAGGTCGCGGACGGTCAGGAAGTACCCGGCCAGCCCCTGGTCCTTGACGTACCGCAGTTCCTGCCGCACGCGCTGGCGCACCGTGGCGTCCAACTCGGGGTAGCGCCGCCGCACGCCCTCCCAGACCAGGCGCTCCATGTAGCGGTATTCCGACTCGCCCTCGGGCGTGGGATACGCCGGCAAGCCGTATTCCAGCTTCCGGCTCAGGTCGAACTCGCACATCTCGGCAATGCGCAGGGTGTTGCCGAGCGCCTCGGGAACGCCGGCAAAGAGCCGCGCCATTTCCGCAGCCGACTTCAGCACGAACTCGTGGTTGGGCCGCAGCCGCCGCCCCGCCGTTTCCAGCGTGACGGTGTGCTTGATACACACCAGCACGTCCTGCAGTC
>DAOUJT010000085.1:0-2734 GCA_034422315.1 Chloroflexota bacterium
TGGTTGCCCACGGACACAGGATAGACGGAGGCGAAGGCCCCGGAGAACACGAGGGGCATGCCACGCGGGTTGAGCGATACCTGCCCGGCTTCGAGGTCGGTGCCCTTGAAGCACAGTCGCGGGTTCTGGATCGCCTCGCTGAAGTCGGTTATCCCTGGCCACGGCATGGAGTTCGCCTCGCGTCGCGCGGCTCCCTAATATCCCTAACCCCTGGTTGAGAGGAGTCACGGCCAGCGATGAGCAATCTCCGTTCGCCGCCTTTGAGCGTGCCCACGTTGGATTCCGCCCCTCTATGACTGTGAAATGAACGATACCACAGACCGCATACCCGCGCTGTTGAAGCCAACTGCGTAATCTTGTATCTTCATGAGCGAATGGCGTCGTCCAGGTGGCGAATGCCATCGGAGAGTTGACATGCACCCACTGAGGACGACCCTGGCCAGGCTGCTCACGTCTCTCCGAGAGTCGAGATCGCCCGCCAGCCTTGCACCGGCTGCGGTGGCCTTAGGGATCTTGCTGGTTGCGCTCGGCTGGATCTTGGAGGAACAGTCAGTTGGGGTGGGCGCGGTGGTGCGGACCATTGGCGGGATACTATTTCTCTGTGGGCTCGGAATCCTCGTCTTTGGGGACGCCCGCCGCCGCGCGGCCGCGATCACCGCTTCGGAACGCATCTACGCCAGGTATATGAACCGGACCGCGAATTGGGGCTGGCCGGACAGATGGGGATTGGCCGGAGTCGCCATTGGGATCGCATTGATAGTGCCTGCCCTGGTTCTGCAGATCATCTTTCGAAACGGCGTGGTGGTCGCGGTGCCGGCCGTTCTGGTCTTCTGGATTGGGGTATTTCTTCTCATCTACGGGAGATTTCACGGTCGAGGCGAGATACGGACCCGAGACCGGTCCTCGTCACCTTCTCGTAGAGGGGCACATGATGAGAGACATCTATAGCGTCGAGTTTTAATGGTGCGTGCATCGAAAGTCAGAGGCAAGTACTCATGACGACGTCGGGAACCGGCGCGCCGGGAGTCGCCTCGGTCAAGAGTGCGGGCCTGGCCTACAAGGTAGGGCTCGGCGTGATCGTGGTCGGCATTGTCATCGCTGCGTCGAGTTGGCTTCTGGGCGGAGTCACCTTTTCAGCCATCTCGGCTCTCTTGAGGCTTCTTGGCGCACCAGAAGACCGAGCGCTCCTGCCCCCGTACGAGCCAGAAGCGGGAGGGCAACTCCTTCAGCTGTTCGGCGTCATCCTCTTAGTATGTGGGGGCTGCATCGTCAGTCTCCGCCTAGTTGTCGAACTCTTCGGAATGGGCGGCAACTCGGGATTCACCTCCAGGCTGAAGGGAGTCGAGAAGGTGGGCTTGGGCGCGACGGCGATCGGATTCCTCGTCGGGGTTTCCAGCGGGCTCACCCAGGTCCTGCTTTATGAGATTTTCCTGTACGAATATGGGACTGGTACGGCGATGTCCACACTGGAGACAGTGGGATATGGGGGCGGCGTGATCTTGCTCGGAGGGCTTGCCGTTCTCATTCTCGGAGCACCGAACCGTCATAGGATGCTGCTCGGTTGGACCGACAGGGTAGGATGGGGCAAGCTGGGTTGCGGCTGGATCAATAAGCTGGGGCTCGGGTTGATCGTACTTGCGCTGGTTGGGGGGATTCTAGGGTTCGAGGATCTGACCACCATAGTCGCCGCGGCAGGAATTGGCATCCTCGTTGTGGGAATCGTCCCGCATATTCTTCCGGGGGGACGGCCGTAAGAACGGGACGGTCCTCTCCGAACCGCCACGCGAGGACATCGGACACCACCACGGCTGGGCGGTTACCACCCGCGCTGCGCAACTACCCAGGCGACGGCCGCCACCACAGCCACCGCGACTGCGAGGACCGTGACCGCGACCCAGACCGCCACCCTCGTGAGCTCCCCGGACGCGGCGCTGCGCTTCAGCGCGGAGACGCAGATGCCCGCTGCTTCCTCGATTTGATCCAGCACGTCCTTTGAGGAAACGGCAGGCGCTGGCACGGCGGTTTGCGGTGTGATGGGTCGCTGTCTGGCCGGCGGTGGCGTGGGCGTCGCTGGTGTTGGTTGGTGTGCTTGAAGCGTCTGCCGGTAGGAGCTGCCGGTAGTGGCTGAAACCGTCGATCGCGCTGGCGTCTGTGGAGCGGCTGGCGAACTTACTGACGGTGGTGGCGCCGCTGCGCTGGGAGGAATACCCTGCAATACGGTCTCCAGGTCGGGAACCTTCTCCACCGGGAGTGCGCAGTACTCCTCCAGACGCTCCACCAGCTTGACCACGGCCTGGTCAGGGGATCTCTTAAGCCGACGGAAGACCTCGGAGTTCCTTGGATCGGCGTAGTCTTTCCTGGTGAATATCAGGTTGTCCTCGTCGTGGAAGTCCCATAGGCCGGGATCGGAGGCGATGGCGAGCAGGCTGAGGTAGATGACTAGGGAGGAGAAGTTGTCCACGTTTTCGTCATAGTGCTCCGCAGACCGTTGCGGGTGCTGGTAGTTCTTGTGTCCCAGCTCGGGACTTGGTTCGCCGCGAAATCCGGGCAGAAACATTCCGTCGTAGTCGACCAAACGGATGCTCCCGTCTATCTGGACCAAGACATTGCCATGCTGCAGGTCGTTGTGGGCGATGCGCAGCCCGCGCAGGCTTGCGACCGGGCCTCCGCGCCACTGTGCGGCTACCCGTCGCAGGGTGTCCGGCTCATTAAGCCTGGAGCCGACGAACCTGCT
>DAOUJT010000086.1:0-6075 GCA_034422315.1 Chloroflexota bacterium
GTCGTCCGCCTCGAACATCCCGAACCGCCAGACGCCGTGCACGCTGGCGTCGATATTGAGATCCGGCGTCAACGAGCCGTCCGCATTCACCTCAACCCGCCGAATGAACCGCCGGTGCTCCTCGCTGTACAGGTGCTCCAGGGTGGCGGCTCGGATTTCGGACGCCGCCGTTCGGTAGCGCGAGGCCGTGTCCAACTCCCCGAACCCCTCGGCAAACTCCGCCGCCGCCTCGAGACCCGCCCAGACCGACGCCACCGTGAATGTGTGAATGCCCAGGCGTTCCTCCCACAGGTCCCACGAGGCCGCCGGCAGGCCGCTGGGCTCATGCCGGTATCGCACCATGAAGTCCGCCGACGCCTTGATCAGCGGGGCGTAGACGCCTCGGATGAACTCGGTGTCCATGAACCGCTGGTTGTATAGGCGCAGCGCCCACAGCACCAGCGCCGTCTCGTCCTCCTGGATCGGCAGCACGCGCTGCCGGTTCGCGTCCGCCCACGGGTGCCAGCTGCTGCCCGGCGAACCGTCCGGGTGGTACTTGTGCAGCATGAACCCGCCCGGCTGCAGGGCGCGGCGGCAAAACTGGAAGAAGCGGCCGGCCAGTTCGCGTTGGTTGGCGCCGATCAGCGCTTCGGCAACCAGCGCTCCGTCCCGCGGCCACATGTAGCTGTAGGTGTCGCGCCCGAACTGCAGGATGTCGCTGTCGTTCGCCGCGATAATCGCGCCGCCATCGTCAATCTGGGTGCGAACCACCAGCGTGCTCCGGCGGTACAGGTCGCGGCTGGGCGGTTCCAGCGGCCAGAGGTCGGTCGGATCCCGCGTGACCCAGTACGACCAGTAGTCGCTGGTTCGCTGGATAAAGCTCTCCGGCGTTCGGTCGACAATCGTGTCGTTGTGGTCCTTCGCCCGGAAGAAGTCGTCGGAGGCCACAATCCAGTAGTGCGCCGTGCCCTCGCCGCCGCCCGCAACCGTTACGCGCACCGAGCCAATACTGTCCACCTGCCCCTGGGCGATGGGGTTGCCTTCCAGGCGTCCGTCTTCGGCGTCCAGCCACGTTCCCTGCGAGGCGTCCTCGGACTTCCCCCCGACGCTGTACTCGTCGAATCCAACCTTGTCCCCGACCTGCGCGTTGCACAGGAAGTTCACGTTGCGCTTGTAGTGCACGATCCCCTCGGTCCAGGGATCGAAATAGGCCGTGTCGCCGATCCCGTCCCGCTCCAGCCAGAAGTCGGCATGGAAATAGAGGGTGAACGTACGTTCGTGGTCAGCCAGGTTCCGCACGGCGACACGGCGCACAAAGATTGGTCGGTCAAAGTCTACGGCGTCCGCGCACATCAGCTCCACGCCAAGCCGCGAATTCGCAAGCCGTACGTTCGTGGCCAGCGTGTTGTCCGCGTAGTCCAGGTCCCGTGACCACTCGTCGTTGCTGATCCACGAGAACTGTCCGTCCACGCCCACGCCAAATCGGCAGGCCTGCCCACCGGTCTGGTTCTCGGAGCCGACCCGCGGGTAGTAGATATCGCGCACGCGGTAGCGCGAGTCGAAGTTGACCAGGAAGGATCCGTTGCCCAGGGCCAGGTCGCGCGGCATGGCGTGAGCTCCACTACTCGAAGCGCCTGTTCCATTGTCGCAGTTGCCGAACGACGCGCGCCGCGTTGACACCGGTTTTCGGCGCTCCCTAAGCTCGCCGCGCTGCCTGCTCGTTCGTTTGGGAGTCGACGTCGTGACCGACCGGCACAAGATCTTGATCACGGACTACGTCTGGCCTTCCACCGATCCCGAGCGCGAGGTCCTGGCCGAGCTCGACGCCGAGGTCGTTGAATCCGACTCCGGCGACGAAGACCGCCTCACCGAACTGGCCGCCGACGTCACCGGCATCCTCACCTGCTTTGCCAAGGTCACCGAGCGGGTCGTCCGAGCCTCACCGCGACTTCGCGTCGTAGGGCGCTACGGCGTCGGTACCGACAACATCGACGTCGACACCTGCACCTCGCTGGATATCCCTGTCACCTTCGTGCCCGACTACGGCTACGAAGAGGTCGCCGACCACGCCATGGCCCTGCTCATGGCCCAGGCCCGCGGCATTTCAGTGCTGGACCGCAGCGTGCGCACCGGTCAGTGGACCAACCAGCCCGCCCGACCCATGCACCGCATGCGCGGCCGCGTGCTTGGAATCCTCGGCTACGGCCGCATCGGCTTCGCCCTCGCCCAGCGCGCCATCCCGCACGGGCTCAAGATCCTTGTCCACGATCCCTACATCACCGCCGACCGCGTGGCCGACATCGGCGCCGAGCTGGTCGACAAGGATCGTCTGGTGACCGAATCGGACTTTATCTCCGTCCACGCCCCCCTCACCCCCGAAACCCACCACACCATCGGCGAACCCGAGTTGCGCGCCATGAAGCCAACCGCCTACATCATCAACACCGCGCGCGGACCGCTCATCGACGAGTACGCCCTGGCCCGCGCCATCGACGACGGCTGGATCGCCGGCGCCGGCATCGATGTCCTGGAGCAGGAGCCGCCACCCCCAAACCACCCGCTCATCGGCCTCGAGCGGGCCATCGTGACCCCGCACGCGGCATTCCTCTCCGAGGAATCCCTGCTGGAACTGGAACGCCGCGCGGCCCTGTCCGTCGTCCGCGTCCTGCAGGGCCGGATGCCTGAATACGTCTGGAACCGCGAGGTCCTGGAGCGGGTCAGCCTGGCTGAGGAATAACGACGCTGCGACGCGTCACCCCTACATGAAGTTCTCGTAGAACCAGGCCGAGCCGACGCCAAGGACGGTTCCGACCACGATTCCCACGATGTCGACCGTGATGTCGCCGCTGAAGGGCGCCAGGGAAGCCGTGCCCTCCTCGGCGCCCTGCCAGGTCCACCAGCGCGCCAACAGCCACCAGAGGGCCACGCTCCCGATGAAGATTGCAATGCGCAGCCGAAGTCGTCCGCTTGGACCGCTGCTGGCTCGTGGCCGCATCATTGTCCCGGTCGGCCTTGCCGCACTGGCGGCCCGCCTGGACTCACCGCCCGCGTCCGCTGTCTCTTGTTCGATGATGGAGCGCGCCTGCCCGCCTGCCGGAGCATTGCTCACCATCGCCAGCGCGGTTGGATACGTCCGGTAAAAGTAGTACCGATACACAAACGTGAGCGGCAATCCGACATAAAGCCCCAGGCCGATCACCGCGCCGGCCTGGGCGATCTGCTGCAGCGCCAGCACCACCAGCAAGACGATGTACAGCAGCCCTTGGAACAACAGATATTGCTGATCGGATGATTGGACCTTGAACTCTTTGCGCACCCCCTCGCGCTGCCAGCGCCAGCGCTCGATGGCGCCCAGCCCGATTCCCAAAACGCAAAGCAGTAATCCGGTAGGAGCCGCACCAAGCACGGCCAGAATTGCGGCGGGGACTACGGCCGTGAGGAATCCGGCAACGGCGATGGCCGGCCACGCGGCAATCGCCGCTCGCAGCCGCCCGCGGTATTGCACGAACGCCCGTCCGGCCTCATGGGGTGCGTAGCCCGCGTTGATCAGCGCCCGCACCGCCACCTGCGTGTGCTGCGGGTCTTCAGGTCGGCCCTGCTGCAACCGTGTCAACAAGTCGGATGCCCTTCGACGTTCGTCTTCAAATCGGTCCTATTGTCAGCTATTCAAACTCGAACCGCTAAGCCGCCCGGATCCGCTGATCCACCGCGTTCCGAATCAACGTCGGCAGCAACTGGCTGTCATGCACGATTTCCCCAAAACAAGCCCCCAGCGGCCGCCCGTCGATTCTCGGCATGTACGCGCGCTCGAACTCCGTGCGCAGCACTCCCACCCCGAACGCCAGCACCTTCGTCGCCTGTCCGCTCGGACCGTTGCGGTTCCGGCGGTCCAGGTCCGTCAGCACACGCCGGAGTTGAGCCGGATCGCTGCTGATCCCATCCGTAATCACGATCACGCTCTTCAAGCCGGACTGCGGCTGGATGTGTGTCAACGCCCGTCGCATCGCCCCCGCGTCGTCGGTCTCGCGGTGGTCCAGCTTGTAGATGGTCCGGACAATCTGGCTGTGATCGCGCGGACGGTAGGCCGCCTCCGAGGGAATCCCGGCCGCCGTCCACACGCTCTGCTCGAAGCGCCAGTGAACCACGGCCTCGGCGCTGAAACTCAGCACCGCATAGGGAATCCGCAGGCGCTCGTGGATCTCAATGAACATCACCGCCGCTTCCACCAACCGGTCGAACTTCTTGGTCGGAAACCCCCGCTGCACCATGCTCCCGCTGATGTCCAGCAGGATGGCGCTGGCGAAGTCCCGCTGCCGGTCCTCCCGCGCCACCCGCACCCCGCGCAGAAACGCCGAGGCGGGATCCGTCACCAGCCGCTCGGGATGCTCTAGGTCGATCTCACCGGTATCGCCCCGCCGCTGCTTGCGCGGACGCCGCCACGGATCCACCGCCCCATGCCGCCGCCGGTCCATGATCTCCGCCAGCCCGCGCCGTCGTCCGCTTCCGTGAATCGACTCCCGGATCAGCGGATCCAGCTTCCGCACCGCCGCCAGGTAATCGAACGCTTCGTAGTCGATCTGCGGTCCGCGACCCTTCCGCAGATACGAGATCAACCCCGGGTGCCACGACTCCCCGGTTGAACTCAGGACTCTGTCCCGCACTTGCCGCCGGCTCCACCGCCGCCGCTGCCCCTGGGTTATCGACGCCGGGTTTCGGTCGGCCGGCGCCGCCGGCGCCCCATCCCGCCGCCGGCTCTGCAGCGGCTGAGCCATTCCTCCCGGCATCTCCTGTTCCTGCTCGGCCGGTTCGTCGCTGTCGGCGCTGGCGCCTTCCGTGCCGGCCAGGGCGCCTGGTTCCCTTTCACTCGCCGTTTCGGACTCGTTCTCCGGCGGCGTCTCGCCCGGATCGCTGTCGTCCGGCGCGCGGGTCTTGGGATGCGCTCGTTCGGCCGCCTGCCGCCGCGCTTCCTGTTCGGCCATCACCAGCGAGCGGTACGCGGGCAGCACGCCATCCGTTAGCTCGTCCAGCAACCCCGAGACCTGCGCGCGTCCAGCCGCCCGTTCTACGGCTTCCAGCGTCGCCTCGAAGGCCGCCGCGGCCGGCCGATCCAAAACCGGCGCCGCCCGGCTGCCGGGCCACTGCCGCTCTGTCCAGGCGTGAATGTGCGCGTCCAGGAACTGGTGGTGCAGCGGCGCGCCGCCGGTGTCCCGAATGCCCTGCATGTCGCTCATCGGCTCCAACTCAACCCCACGCCCATAGAGGCGCTTGAACAGCTGCCCGATCCCGGGGTACCGGGCCATGTGCAGCCGGTTCACCCGCATGTCGTTGACCACGTTCACCAACAGCGTCAGCGCGGCGGCGGAAACCGCCGCGTTGGCGTGGCGCTCGATCCATCGCGCCGTCGCCATCGCGCCCGCCTTGCCCGTAAAGCGGACCTCGGCCGCCTCGTGCGCCAGCCCGGCCACCATCAATTCCGGCGGCCACTCCGACAGCAGCGCACGCGGATAATCCACCACCTCCTGCGCCGGTCGGTACGCCCACCACGGCCCTGCCTCCAGTCGCACCGGTAGGTCGCTCATGATCAGGCGGCCGGCCAACTCGAACTGTTCGGTCGTCAGCCGGCTTTCGTCAGACCAGGCCATAGCCGGCCAACGTCGCTTCCAGCACCGCGCGAATGTCGTCCCCGGCCCCGTCCAACACTCCCCGCCGCAGCCAGCGCACGAACGTATCCGAGTCGTCGCCCGCCCGCGCGCTGGTCACCAGTTCGGCCGTCGTCAGGCTCACCCGCTCCGCCGCCGCCCCGGCCAGGTCCGCCGGCACGTCGTTCAACGGGTGACGCGCGTCCCGGTCCCAGGCGCCCGACAGAATCGCCCTCCCCGTGCCAGCCAGCTCTGCCGCCGAGTGCAGCAACGCCGGGTCGATTGCCTCGTCAGCCACGAACGCCAGGATCGCCGCTTCTTCGTCCAGCGGCGGGTAATCCATCCGGATCACCGCCCCAAACCGGTTCTCCACCGCCTCGTTCAACGGCTTCACGCCGGGCCCCTCGGCAAACCCAGTCGCCACCAGCCGGAAGTCCGGATGCGCGTGTACCACCCG
>DAOUJT010000087.1:0-13917 GCA_034422315.1 Chloroflexota bacterium
CGCGCGATGTTGGGCGGACAGCAGGCCGTGTCGTACCAGGGCTGGCGCTGGTGACCGCCTATCGTCGGCTGCGCCCCGCCGCTATGGACGCCGCCCTGGTCGTCGGGCGTCGGCTGCGGATCGGCCGCCAGCGGGTTGGCGTAGAAATACGCCCCGCCGTCCGGCGAGACTCCAACCAGAGCCCCGTTGAACAGCGCCGTCTCCAGCCAGTCCCCGTACCGCGCCTCCCCGGTGGCCGCCAGCAGCCGCGCGTTCCAGAAGATCCCACCCACCGCCGCGCACGTCTCCGCATACGCGCGGTCGTTCGGCAGCTCGTAATCCGCCCCAAACGCTTCACCCTGGTACCGCGATCCCAGCCCGCCCGTCACGTAGGCGCGGCGTAGATACGCGCTCTTCCACAACCGGACCGAGGCCGCCAGCAGGTCTGCTTCACCGGTGTCCATGGCCGCATCCGCCATCGCCGCCGCCAGGTAGGTCAGGCGCACCGAGTGCCCGTCCGCATCGCGCTGCTCGCGCACCGGCGCGTGGTCCTGGAGGACGTGCAGTCCGTTCAGGTGCGGCGGGTCCGCGCCCCGCTGGTCCAGGAAAAACACCGCCTGCCGCAGGTACGCCGGGTTTCCCGTCTCCCGCGCCAGTTCCACCAGGGCCAGCTCAATCTCCGGATGCCCGTCCGGCTCCGGCCGCCCCTCCGGCCCAAACGTCGCGCAGATGTGATCCGCCGCCCGCACCACGACCTCGAACAGCCGGTCCGAGCCCGTCGACCTTCGGTGCGCCACCCCCGCCTGGATCAGGTGCCCCATGCAATACAACTCGTGCTCGTCATTCAGGTTTCGGTACCGCCACGACGCTTGGGATCCACTGAAGTAGGTATTGATGTAGCCGTCCGCACGCTGCGCGGCTCGGATCAGATCGATCACCCGATCCACGCAATCTTGCAATTCGGCCGAAGGCGCCCGCCCCAGCGCATAGCTCGCCGCTTCCAGCCACTTGTAGACGTCCGAGTCGTTGTAATAGCGACCCTCAAACTCACCCGCCAGCCGACCCGCCGCCCGCTCGAAATTGCGCAGCCGCCCCGTCACCTCGCACTGCTCGAACTGCCGCGCCAGCCCATGCCCACGCATGGCCCGCATTCGCTCCGCCCAGAACCCCTCCGCCACCTCCACCCGCCCCGGCGCCACCGGCCGCACCACGGCATGGGGCGATTTCGACAAATCCACTATCGCGGCCGAGTTCACGGGGTCATCAGCGTGGCGCTATCCGGAAGTCGGAACCGACCGCACGCACCGAAATCCCAGGTTCCCCGCGCTGCTATCCGGCGTATTCGAACTTCGCGCCGCCACCCGGTACCGGTTGCAGTACGACCGGTGACACAGATACGACCCGCCCCGCAACACCCGCCGCTGACCGTTAGCAGGACCTTGTGGATTGCGCCGCCCGGCCCGCAGGTGATGGCTGGGACTGAACCAGTCGGCGCACCACTCCCACACGTTGCCCGAGGTGTTGTACAGCCCGAACCCGTTCGGCTTGTAGGCGTCCACCGGCGCCGTGCCAATCCAGCCGTCGGCTGACGAATTGACCTCGGGAAACGTCCCCTGCCAGATATTGCAGCGGTGCTCGCCCTTGGGCGTCAGCTTGTCGCCCCACGGGTAGCGGCGCTGATCCAGCCCGCCCCGCGCCGCGTACTCCCACTCCGCCTCGGTCGGCAGCCGCGTCCCCGCCCAGGCGCAGTAGGCCAGCGCGTCGTTCCACGAAACGTGAATCACCGGATGGTCCATGCGGTCGTCCATGTCCGATCCCGGCCCTTCCGGCGCGGCCCAGTAGGCCCCGCTCACCGGCACCCACCAGGGCGTCGTGTCCGGCCGCTGCGGCGTCCGCCGCTTGACTTCCTCGGACGCCAGCATGTGAAACACATAGCTCCACCCGAACGTCTCCGCCTCGGTCCGATACCCGCTGGCCGTGATGAACTCGGCGAACTGCGCATTCGTCACGGCCGCAATATCAATCCGAAACGTATCCACCCGCACCGCCCGCACCGGACCCTCGCCGTCGGCCGGAAACCCGCTGCGGTCCTCCGTCCCCATCCGGTACTCCCCGCCCCGGATCCGCGCCATCCCCGGCCGGCGGGATGCTACTTGCCTGATTCGCGGGCCGGAGTCCGAACTCGACTGCACAGAACCCCCGTCAAGGTCTCGCGCAGCTTCCGGCGAACAACAGGCGGAGTTGGGCATGAGATGCACCTATGTGCAGATAGGGAAATCTTAGCCCGGCAAGTCGAGATCTGAGGCTTGACAGTCGAACCGCTCGCGGAAATAATCCGATCAGAATCTACACTGCGTTCGCACTCGCGCGATTTGGCGGGGCGCACGTAAGGCAAGAAGCAGAAAAACGCCGGGGCGGAAACGTCCCGGCGTTTTTCTTTGTCCTGACCGGAGAACGTATGGTCCGACTCGCGATCTTCATCGACGGCGGTTACATCGATGGGCTGTGCAGACGGCACTTTCGCGAGCTTCGGCCAAGGGTCGATATGCAAGTGTTGTCCGAGAAAGTGCGACAAGCCGTCGCCCACGCGACGCCCGAACCGGTGGACGTCGTCCGCTCGTACTACTACACCTGCCCGCCCTACCAGCACGATCCACCAGCCGCCGATGACCGCAACCGAACGGCCAGCTATCGCCGGTTTGTCGATGCCCTGACGCAACTGCCGCGGTTTCAGGTTCGAGAAGGCCATCTACGGCTCGACGGCTTCGGGGAAGACGGCCGCCCGCATTTCACGCAGAAGCAAGTTGACCTGCTGCTTGGACTCGACGCCGCGCAAATAGCCGGAAGCCAGATCGTCACGCACATTGCGCTCATCGCAGGCGACGGCGATTTCGTGCCAGTCATGGAAGTGTTGAAGCGTGAAGGCGTCTCCGTCTGGCTCTTCCACGGCCCACGCGCCACCTATGCGCACGATCTCTGGCTGGCCGCCGACGAGCGTCTCGAGATTGACGAAGCCTTCATGCGCGCCACCGCACGCGTGTCCAGCTAGCCGCTCGCGCTCCCCCGCGACAAGCCCAACAACCGCAGCCCGTCCGCTCTAGTCGTCCGCCGCGCCTTGCTCCGCCCGCGCGCTCACCAGCAGAACGATCGGATCGTCGCCCGCAACCCCAAGGCCCAGCCGCATCAACCCCACGTCCAACTGCAGGTCCACAAACGACAGCCGTCGCTCGATCTCGGCCACCGCGTCATCGCGAACTGCCAGGTCCTCCAGATTCGCTTCGGCGCCGACTGGCCCCGACTCAATCAACACGCCGCCCGCCGTGGGATCAACATCGCGGCCCACGGGACCGCGCTGTAGGGCCAGCACCATGCCCGTCGCCACGTCGCTGCCGGCGCGGTCGGCGATCGCCGCCAGGGCAAACGTCGTGCGATCCGCCTCCAGCGCGTCGGCCAGGGCAATCACGGCCTTGGCCGGCGGCGCCCGCCGCTCGCCCTTCTCCACGTGACTCAGAAACGAATGGGATATCCCGCTGGCCTTGGCCAGCCGGCGATAAGACAAACCTGCGGCGAGCCGCGTCGCACGCAGCACCACCGCGAACCGCATCCCCTGCCGCGTTTCGCTCATGTTGACCTCATTGTACCCATGGGGTTGACATAGCGCGAGCCTTTTCTGTATTCCGACAGTATGCATAAGGTGCCGCACCGAGGGTTGTCGATGCCGACTTCGCTGGCCACGGCGGACCCGGCATAGGCGCCCTGTCGCAACCAAAGGTCGACGTGCCGAAAATCCAGCGCACGGACGGGCGCTGGTCCGTGAAAGCCCTCCGGCCAGGCGCTAGCTCGCCATAATGTCCCGCCATGCGCATCACTCGCCTGCGCGCTCATCCCCTCCGCAGCCCCGACCCGGGGCGCGAAGCCATTGCCCTCGTCGTCGTGGAAATCCAAACCGACGAGGGACTGACCGGCCTCGGATCCGTTGGCGGCTTCCCCGTTGGGGCGGAGACGATCATCACCCGCCAGTTCGCCCCATTGTTGGAAGGCGCCGACCCGGCCGACATTGAGACGCACTGGGAACGTCTCTACGACTCCCTGAACCGCCAGGGTCAACGCGGTACCGGCGTCATGGCCCTCAGCGGGGTGGATCTCGCCCTGTGGGACCTGCTCGGGAAGTCGGTAGACCGACCGGTCGTCAGCCTGATCGGCGGCGGATCCATCCGCCGGGTGCCGGTCTACCTCAGCTCGCTATCGTTGCGCGGGCGCCCGGGTCGGCAGGCGCTGCTGGACGAGATAGCGGAGGGGCGACGCCAGGGGTTCAGCGCCTTCAAGTACTTCAGCGTGCACGGGCCGGCTGACGGGGAGCGGGGGCGCCAGGTCGAATTGGCGGTGCTGCGCGCGATCCGGTCGATCATCGGTCCTGACGCCGACTTGATGGTGGACGCCCACTTCGGCTGGGACCTCCCCTACGCGCGGCGCATGCTGGGGCCGCTGGCCGAGGTGAACGCCTGTTGGCTGGAAAACCCTATTCCCATCGACGACTTGGCCGGCTACGAAGCCCTGGCCCGCGACGGCGCCGTCCCGCTCGCGGCGGGCGAGTCCGAACGCACCCGCTTCCCCTTCCTCTCGCTCATCAATGCCGGCGTCCATTACCTGCAGCCGGACGTCAACCGCGTGGGCGGCCTCACCGAAACGCTGCGCATCTGCGCGCTGGCCGCCAGCCACCAGCGCCCCGTCACGCCCCACCAGGGCTGGCTGCACTCCTGGCACCTGATTGCCGCGCGCGCCAACTGTCCGATTGGCGAGTACTTCCCTCGTCGCGATCCGCTGCCCGGGAACTCCCTCATCTGGGATGCACTTGAGGGTGAACCCGAGGCCAGTCAAGGCGCAGTCACCATTCCCGAAAGTTCCGGCTTCGGCTGGACGCTTAACCGCGACAGTCTCGCCCGCTACAGACCGGATTGACCGTCGAGCGGGTCCGAGCAGGGGCCCCGTCTGACCGCGGGCCGATGCAGAGGCGCCGATATACTCACCCGCCCGCCCGCAACCTCATGGCGATGCCCGTCCCGCCGGTAATCGAGTGGCGTGACGGCGCGGTCCGCATCCTGGATCAGCGCCGCTTGCCGGACGCCGTGGAGGTGCTGCACTGCACCACCGTGGAGCAGGTCAACGAAGCCATCCGCACCCTCGCCATCCGCGGCGCTCCCGCCCTCGGCGTGGCCGCCGCCTACGCCGTCGCCCTGGCCTCCACCCGCGTCGATGCGTCCGATGAGACGACCTACCTTGAGCGTCTCGATAACGTCATCGACCAGGTCATCGCCACCCGACCCACCGCCGTCAACCTCGCCTGGGCCGCCGAGCGCCTGCGGACTGCCGCCCGCGAGCAGCCGGCAGACGACATCCGGGCCATACGGACGTCTCTGCTTGCCCTCGCCCACGAGATCGCCGCCGACAACGAACAGCGCCATCGCGCCCTTGCCGAAGCCGGCGCTGACCTCTTCGCATCCGGCCAGCGCGTGCTTCACCACTGCAACACCGGCCCCCTGGCCACCGCCGCCAGCTACGGCACCGCCCTGGGCGTCCTGCAGGCCGCCAACCAGCGCCACGGCATCGAGGTCGTCGTCAGCGAGACACGCCCACTCCTCCAGGGCGGTCGCCTCACCACCTGGGAACTGGCGCAGTGGGGCGTGCCCTTCACCCTCATCACCGACAGCATGGCCGCCGACCGCATGCGCCGCGGCCACATCGATGCCGTCATCGTCGGGGCCGACCGCATTGCCGCCAACGGCGACGTCGCCAACAAGATCGGCACCTACAGCCACGCGGTCGCGGCCAACGCGCACGATCTCCCCTTCTACGTGGCCGCCCCGCTCTCCACCATCGACTTCGACACCCCCAACGGCGACGCCATTCCAATCGAGGAACGCGCCACCGAGGAAGTCCACGGCTACGGCGACTGGCGCTGGTCGCCGTCCGACGCGCCCGTCGCCAATCCGGCCTTTGACGTCACCCCCCACCAGCGCATCACCGCCATCATCACCGAGCATGGCGTGCACCGGCCGCCCTATCTGGAATCGTTACGCCGGTTCGCGGCGGCCCCGGACGCGGCCGCCTGACATGCGGAGCTAGAACGAATGCCTGCAATTGGAGTCATCGGCGGCAGCGGCTTCTACGACATGCCCGGTCTGGAAGACATCCGCGACCAGGACGTCACCACGCCCTTCGGCGAACCCAGCGACACCATTCGCATCGGCAGCCTGGACGGCGTGGAGGTGGCCTTCCTGCCGCGCCACGGCCGCGGTCACCGCATCATGCCCACGGCCGTCAACGCCCGCGCCAACATCTGGGCCCTCAAATCGCTCGGCGTCCAATGGCTCATCTCGGTCAGCGCCGTCGGCAGCATGCGCGAGCACATCGAGCCCCTCCACGTCGTCGTGCCCGACCAGCTCATCGACCGCACCCGCCAGCGCCCCATGACCTTCTTCGACACGCCGGGCCTGGTGGTGCACGTCGGCATGGGCGAACCCTTCTCCGCCCGACTCTCCGCTGTCCTTGCCGAGGCCGCCCAAACCGAGGGCGCCCACGTCCATCGCGGCGGAACCTACGTCTGCATCGAAGGCCCCCAGTTCTCCACCCGCGCCGAATCCGAGGCCTTCCGCTCCTGGGGCATCGACGTCATCGGCATGACCGCGCTGCCGGAAGCCCGTCTCGCCCGTGAGGCCGAGATCTGCTACGCCCTCCTGGCCATGGTCACCGACTACGACGTCTGGCACGAGAGCGAAGAAGACGTCTCCGCCGAGATGGTTATCGCCAATCTCATGGCCAACACCTCGCTCTCCCAGCGCGTCGTCCGCCGCGCCGTTTCGTGCATTCCCGCCTACGCTTCCGCCTGCGAGTGCGCCGACGCCCTGGCCACCGCCATCATCACGGCGCCGGACATGATTCCGCCCGAACTCGCCGAGCGCCACGACCTGCTCGTCGGCAAGTACCTCAACCGCCCGGCCTCGGACTGAGTCGCCGCGCATGAGCAACTCGCACGGACCCGGCCGCGTCGTCGTCATCGGCACGGTCGGCATCGACGACATTGAAACCGCCCACGCCAGCGTCCACGGCGTCCTCGGCGGCTCCGCCACCTACGCCAGCCTGGCCTCCCGGTGCTTCGCGCCCACCACCATGTCCAGCGTGGTCGGCCACGACTTCCCGGCCGCCCACCGCGACCTGCTGACTGAGCGCGACATCGACCTCAGCGGTCTCGACACCGCCGACGGCCTCACTTTCCGCTGGGGCGGGCGCTATACCGTCGACATGAACATTCGCGAGACCACGTTCGTAAGGCTTCACGTGCTTGAGAACTTCGATCCCCGGGTTCCGCGGCACACCGTGGCTGGTTCCTACGTGTTCCTCGGCAACACCGATCCAGGCATTCAGCTCCGCGTGCTCGACCAGGTGCAAGACCCGCGCTTCGTGATGGTCGATTCGATGGACTTCTGGATCGAAGGCGACCGCGAGCAGGTGGCGCGTGTGTTTGAGCGCTGCGACTGCGTCGTGCTCAACGACGAGGAAGTCCGGCTCTTCGGCGGCGACGTCAACGTCCCCCGCGCCGTGCGCCGGATCCTCGAACTCGGGCCTCAGTACGTCGTAGTCAAGCGCGGCGAATTCGGCGCGGCGTTGGTCAGCGACCACGGCTGGTTCTTCGCCCCCGCCTACCCGCTGGACGACGTGGTGGACCCCACCGGCGCGGGCGATTCCTTCGCCGGCGCCTTCCTGGGCAGCCTGGCGGCCGACGGCTCAACCGATGAAGCCGCCCTCCGCAGGGCCGTAGTCTATGGAAGCGTCGCCGCGTCGTTTACAGTTGAGGCGTTCAGCGTGGACCGCCTCGCTGAACTCACCCGTCACGATATCGACTCGCGCTACGTTGAATTCGGCGACTTCGCCGCCTTCTAGCTGCCAGCCCAACGCCCGGAGGAACTCGTATGGCCACGGCCGATAACCAGTCCGATATCGCGGACGCTTCCCTTGCCGCTGACGGCGTCCGCCGTGTCGAGTGGGCCGACCGGTCCATGCCCGTGCTGGAGAGCATCCGCCGGCGCTTCGAACAAGAGCGGCCCCTCGACGGCCTCCGCATCGGCGCGTGCCTGCACGTAACCGCCGAAACCGCCAACCTCGTCCGCACCCTCCAGGCCGGCGGCGCCGAAACCTCCCTCTGCGCCTCCAACCCCCTGAGTACGCAGGACGACGTGGCCGCCGCCCTTGTCGAGGTCTACGGCGCCTCCACCTACGCCATCAACGGCGAGGACTCCGAGATCTACTACGACCACATCGAGTCCGTGCTCAATAGCCGGCCCCATCTCACCACCGACGACGGCGCCGACCTGGTGTCCACCCTCCACACCGACCGCACCGACGTGATCGATGGCGTGATGGGCGGTACTGAGGAGACCACCACCGGCGTGATCCGTTTGCGCGCCATGGCCGAACAGGGCGTGCTCAAGTACCCCATCGTGGCCGTCAACGAGGCCATGACCAAGCACATGTTCGACAACCGCTATGGCACGGGGCAGTCCACCCTGGATGGTGTCGTGCGCGCGACCAACCTGCTCCTGGCCGGACGCACCGTCGTGGTCGGTGGCTATGGATGGTGCGGTCGCGGCCTCGCCAGCCGCGCCGCTGGCATGGGTGCACACCTCATCGTCACCGAGGTCGATCCGGTCCGCGCGCTCGAAGCCGTCATGGACGGCTACCGCGTCATGCCCATGCAGGAAGCCGCCGCCGTTGGCGACGTCTTCATCACCGTCACCGGCGACAAGCACGTCATTGACCGCTCCCACTTCGAGGTCATGAAAGACGGCGCCATCCTGGCCAATTCCGGCCACTTCGACATCGAAATCAACATCGAGGCGCTGGAGGACATGGCCGAGGACGTGAGCGAGGCACGACCGTTCGTGGAGGAGTACCGCCTGCCGGGCGGACGCCGCATCTTCCTGCTGGCGCAGGGCCGGCTGATCAACCTGGCCTCCGCCGAGGGGCACCCGGCCAGTGTCATGGACATGAGCTTCGCCAACCAGGCTCTGGCCCTCGAACTGCTGGCCAGGAACGCGCACGACATGGCGCCGAATGTTTACGATGTCTCCGCTGAAATTGACCGTCAGGTCGCCTCGGTCAAGCTCGAGGCGATGGGCGTGGGAATCGACACCCTTACCGCCGAGCAGGCTGCTTACCTGTCCGGCTGGCAGGAAGGCACGTAGCCGCGCAGGGGCGCGATCGAATCGCGAGCACTCGCATCGACATCATGGGAGAGGAACTTGAGTAGCACCTTCGCGCAGGCCGACCGCCTGCTGTTTACCTCCGAGTCCGTAACCGAGGGTCACCCCGACAAGCTCTGCGACCAGGTCTCGGACGCGGTTCTGGACGCCTACCTGCGGGCCGATCCCAAGGCCCGCGTGGCCTGCGAGACCGCGGCCTCCACCGGCCTGGTGCTCGTGTTTGGCGAGATCACCGCCGGCGGCGACAGCGTGGATATCCCCAAGGTCGTTCGCCGCACCGTCAGCGAAATCGGCTACACCCACTCCGACCACGGCTTCGACGCCGAGACCTGCGGCGTCGCCGTGTCCGTCAACGAACAGTCCGCCGACATCAAGATGGGCGTTGACGAGGCCCTGGAAGTGCGCGACCTGGACGGCGACTACGCCGAGGTCGAAGGCCTGGGCGCCGGCGACCAGGGAATGATGTACGGCTACGCCTGCGACGAAACGCCGGAGCTGATGCCCGCGCCCATCGCCCTGGCCCATCGCGCCGCCCGCCAGCTCGCCGCCGTTCGCAAGGACGGCACGCTTCCCTGGCTTCGACCCGACGGCAAGTCCCAGGTCACCGTTGAGTACCGCTACGGGCAGCCCGCTCGCGTGGACACGGTCGCGCTGGCCGCCCAGCATGCCGACGACATCGACAGCGACACCATCGAGCGCGAACTAATCGAGAAAGTCATCCGCGAGACCGTCCCCTCCGAATGGGTCGACGACAACACTCGCTTCATCGTCAACGGCACCGGCCGCTTCGTCATTGGCGGCCCCATGGGCGACGCGGGCCTCACCGGCCGCAAGATCATCGTCGACACCTACGGCGGCATGGCCCGCCACGGCGGCGGCGCCTTCTCGGGTAAGGACCCCACCAAGGTCGACCGCTCCGCCAACTACGCCGCCCGCTGGGTCGCCAAGAACGTCGTCGCGGCCGGCCTGGCCAGCCGCTTCGAGGTGCAACTCGCCTACGTCATCGGCAAGGCCGAACCGGTCTCGGTGAACATCGAGACCTTCGGCACCGGCAAGGCCCCGGACAGCGAAATCGAAGCCGCCGTCCGCGAGGTCTTCGACCTCCGCCCCGGCGTCATCATTCGCGACCTGGGCCTGCGCCGGCCCCTCTACCGCCAGGTCGCCGCCTACGGCCACTTCGGCCGCGACGACCTCGCCGACGTCCCCTGGGAACAAACCAACCGCGCCGCCGACCTGGCGCGGCTCTGCGCGGTGGAAGCGGCCATCAGCTAACGGAGGTTTGGGTGTCTGCGGTCGATGACGTTCTTTCGAACAACGCCCGTTACGCCGCCGGCCTCACTCCCGACGCCGACCACGCCGCGCCGGCCCGCAAACTCGCCGTTGTGGTCTGCATGGACGCGCGTATTGATGTCTTCAGCGTGCTCGGGCTCGAACCCGGCGACGCCCACGTCATCCGCAACGCCGGCGGCGTGGTCACCGAGGACGTTATTCGCTCCCTCGTCATTTCCCAGCGCCTGCTCGGCACCCTCGAAATCATGCTCATCCACCACACCGACTGCGGCATGCAGACGTTCCGCGATGACGACCTGAAAGACGCCATCGAAGCCGACACCGGCCTTCGCCCACCGTTTGCGTTCGAACCCTTCACCGATCTTGAGCAGGACGTCCGGGACTCCATCGCCCGCCTCCAGGCCAGCCCCTTCCTTCCCCACCGCGACCGCATCCGCGGCTTCATCTACGACTGCGCCACCGGCTGCCTGGTTGAGGTGCTCGCCGCCTGACCCGCGCCGGCTACTGCCTCACTCGTCCTTCAGCAACCGCCGCGCCACTCCCTGCGCCTCGGCTATGGTCTTCACATATCGGTCGTCGGGAACCTTCCGCAGCGCATTAAGCGCCTGCAGGGTGATCGCCGGCCGTCCTTCCAGGCCCATCACGATCACCTCGGTGTTCTCGGCAATGGCGCTATCGATCAACTGCTCTACCACCAGCGCCGCGCTGTCGTCCATGAAGACGGTGTCTGAGAAGTCCAGGATCACGACTTCGTGATCGCGGATGTCCACGCTGATCGTGCTGATCAGCTTGTTGGCCGACGCCACCGTGAAGCTGCCCCGCAGCGCCACCAGGCCCACCCGCGCCGAGAACGCATCCACCGTGTCATCGTCGTCCTGGGGGCCGAAGAAGCTCCGGTCCAGCAGCGGCACCGAGACCACGCTGTCCATCTGCAAACGCTCGAACTGCCGCGCGCTGGCCATCCCCGCCGCGATCAGGCCGATCGCCACCGCCGTGATCAGGTCCAGGAACACCGTCAGTCCCAGCGTGATCAGCATCACCAGCAGGTGTTCCCGCTGCACCCGGTGGATACGCGTCAGGAACCGCCAGTCGATGATGTCCCAGCCCACCTTCATCAGGATCCCGGCCAGCGCCGCGTGCGGAATCGCCTCCACGTAGCGCCCCAGGCCCAGCACCAGCGCCAGCAGGATGGCCGCTCGCAACGCGCCTGAAACCGGCGTTCGCCCGCCCGCCCGCAGGTTCACCACCGTCCCCAGCGTCGCGCCGGCGCCCGGCAGCCCGCCGATCAACCCCGCCGCCACGTTGCCGATGCCCTGGCCCATCAATTCCCGGTTCGGGTTGTGTCGGGTCCGCGTCATCGAATCGGCCACCAGCGACGTCAACAGGCTGTCGATGGCGCCCAGCAGCGCGATGATGATGGCCGGCTGCACGGCGCGCACCAGCACGTCCGGCCCAAGCTCGGGGAACCTGAGGCTCGGCAGGCCCGTCGGCACTTCGCCGATCACCGGCGTGTCCGTCAGCCACAGCACCCCCAGCAGCGTCCCGGCAATCAGCGCCGCCAAGGTGGGCGGCAGGAACTTCCGCAGCCGGCTCGGCCAGAGAATTCCCACCGCCAGCGTCACGCCGGCAATAGCCAGGGCGCCGAAATTGATGTCCCGTACGGCTGCCGGCCAGGCCTGAACCGCTCCCAACGGCCCGCCGGCGGCTACCTCCGTCCCCAGGAACGGCAGCGTCTGCACCAGGATGATGATGATCCCCACCCCGGACATGAATCCCGAAATCACCGAGTACGGCGTGTAGCCCACGAACCGGCCGATTCGCAGCACCCCCAGCGCAATCTGGATCAGCCCCGCCATCACCGCGATGGTGAACGCCTCCGCCAGGCTTTCCGCGTGCGTTGTGACGATCACCGCCATCGCCACCGCCATCGGACCCGTGGGACCCGAAATCTGCGACCGCGTCCCCCCGAACACCGCCGCGAAGAACCCCACGGCGATGGCCCCGTACAGCCCGGCAACCGCCCCCAGCCCCGATGCCACCCCAAATGCCAGCGCCACCGGCAGCCCGACCACCGCCGCCGTCACCCCGCCGAATAGATCTCCACGGAGCGTCTGCAGGTCGTAATTAATCTTCACAGGCACGCGCGTATTCCGCTGAAGCCAGCCAATTCGCGCCTAAAGCTACCCGTCCTCGCCCGCTGGCGCTGGCCCCAAATGCCCCTGCCCGCCCCGCGCCGCATAATGGCCGCTCAATCCGCCGTGCCCCAAGGACCCTGGCCATGAGTGCGTTCACGATCGACGTTTTGCAGTCCCGCCGAATGGTGAGCTGGGGCGGACGCTTCATCACCGCGTTCAACCAGGGCCACACCCGCAACTACCTCTACCCCGTCTACACGCCCGCCGGCCAGGCTGTCACCGACGAGACACCCGTCGACCACCCCCACCACCGCTCCATCTGGATCGCCGCCGAAGAGGTCAGCGGCTACAACTTCTACATCGAACGCGCCTACGGCGGCCGCACCGCCGGCGCCATCCGCGAAATCGACGCCTCATGGGAGCAACTGGAATCCAACCTCCTGCGCGTTACCCAAACTCTCGAGTGGCGCGGCGCTCCCGACTGGAGCGACCCCGACGGCCGCCTCATGCTGGTCGAAACCCGCACCACCGACATCCAGCCCGGCGACATCTCCAACCTCCTCACCGTCCGCTCCCAGCTCGTCCCCGGCGGCGGCCCGTCCGCTCCCGCCGGACGCCTGGCCGACGGCACCCCACTCCCCGGCAAGCCCGTCGCCGGCTCCTCCAAGTCGCCCGGCAGCGTCACCATCGGCCCCACCAAGCACAGCTACTACGGCGTCCGCCTCGCCGACCGCCTGCACGTCACCCACGACGGCGTGATCAAGGACTCCGAAGGCCGCACCAACGAGGCCGAGATCTTCGACCAGGCCGCCGACTGGGTCGACGCCCACGGCCCCCTCGCCTTCGACAAGATCGCCGGCGTCGGCGTCCTTCCTGATGCCTCCTTCGACGGCGCCCCCTGGTTCGTTCGCGACTACGGCTCCCTCTGCATCAGCACCATGCGCATGCAGGCCGTCGAAATCACCGCCGAACAGCCCTGGGACCAGACCGTCCGCTTCGTCATCCACGATGGCGACCACAACGACGCCGACATCGCCGGCGAGTTCCAGCGCTTCCGCGCCGGCGATTAGCCGTCAAATCCCGGTTGTGAGCCTGGCAGCCCTTGGGTAGCTTTGACTGAGCGATCCTGATGCCCCCATCCCTACCCGTGTCGGCCCCAACCACGGTCGAGTTCGAGCACCTGCTCGATCAGGTCAAGAAGCCCGCCCAATACCTCGCGGGCGAGCACAACGCGCGCCAGAAAGACTGGGACTCGG
>DAOUJT010000088.1:0-5948 GCA_034422315.1 Chloroflexota bacterium
CCGACCGCTCGTAACCCCCGGCTGTGCACGGCCCACAGGCATATGCCCCCGCGCCCCCGATTGTCACTCCCGAGGGCCGCCCAGGATTCTCGATTTCCGCCCCCGGTCCCCCGGCGTGATGTCGCCGTACGCCCCCAGGTCTCGGTACGCCAACTGCAGGCCGCCCACGCTGACGACCCGACTGATGGCGTGCGCGTCGGTCGCCGCCGCGGTGGTGATGCGGGTGGTGAGGGTGGCGAGGGGCTGGGTGTGCTCGGGGTCGCCCGCCGGCGTGTCGTCCCGCACGGCCTGCACCACGTTCTGGTCGTCGGTGACGACGGCCCACTGCGCCACCGCCTGCCAGGCCTCGAACCCGATGGCGTTGTGCGCGCCCATCGGCGCCAGGAACACCACCGCCTCGCGGCCGCCGATCTCGTTACTCAAGGCCTGCTCGGCCGCCACCACCTGCGCCTGCAACCCCGCCTCGTAGGCGCCCCGCGTCTGCAACGGGTCCGACCCGTACGTCCCCGCCGCGTGCTCGCGCACGTACAGGTCGTACGACGCCGCCTCGCCCCGCCGGTCGTAGGCCACCGCCACCGTCGTGGGCGTGGTGCCGCTGCCCAGCAGGAAATGGCTCACCGTATAGTCGGCGAAGCACGTCAGGAACAGGTAGTCCATCGACTCCCCACCCCGCGCGATCGCCAGGAAATTGGCCTTCGCCGTCTCGCGGAAGTCGGGGTTGAGCGTGTCGAGCGTCACCGTGAACAGCAACTCAAGGGTGCCCACGTCCGGGATAGCCCCGTCCGCACCGAGTTGCAACCAGAATCGGATGGCCGCCTCCCGCTGGTCCGCGCTCCGTGCTACGCCGCGCCAGGCGCAGCGCACTGAACTCGCGGCCGGCGTGCCCCGGATCGCCAAGTGCACCGGCGAGGCGCCGGCCAGATACTGCCCCTCCTCCAGCAGTTCCTCCACTGTCGGAGCAGTGCCAACCGCTGCCGCTGCGTGATCGTGCGCTGGGGTGTCCTTCAGCCCGGCCGTCGCGCCAGAACTCGCCGGCGTGGTCGGCGGTGCCACCACCAACCGGTCGACAGCAGCCATGGGCCCGCGCGATATCACTCGGTCGGAGGTCGGTTCGGTGCTGGGTACAGACGCAACCGCCGGGGCCATGACCTGAGGCGTCGGCGCGGCCGCGGCCACCGGCGCGGTTCCCGGTGGCGATGGCTGTCGAACTGTGGACGCATCCCCGTCTGCGCACGCCGCACCCATCGCCCCGATAAGCAATGCCAACAGAAGCACCCCGCACATGGCCGGGGTCGCACGCTTGGCGCCTATATCGTGGATCGATCCCCGGTTGCGCCTCACGTCGATGATTCGCAGTCAGGGAGTTCGAGTTGGGCACGCTTTGGGATCGGAAGCTCCAGCGGGAGGCATCCCGACAGCTGGTTGCCGTCCACGGAAACGCGACGCAGGTTGGGCAGTTGGGTCAGCGCCGCGGGGATGCTGCCCGTCAGCTGGTTGTCCTGAAGGGCCAGCGTCGTTAGGCCGGTCAACTGGCCCAATTCGGGAGGAACCCCGCCCGCCAGTTGGTTGCCCGACAGGTCAAGCGACGTGAGGCTGACCAGTTGGCCCAGCTCGGGCGGGATGCTGCCGGACAGTCCGCTGCGGCTGAGGTCAAGGACCTCGAGGTTTGTCAGGCGGCCCAGTTCGGGCGGGATAGGCCCACCCAGCGACGCGTCGACATCGGATCGTTGACCCGTGATTCGCACAGAGGCCGCCTGGGTCAACCCGCCCAGTTCGGGCGGGAGACCGCCGGTCAGATGCGTCGAGCTCAGGTCCAGTTGGCGGAGGTTCGCGAGCTGGCCCAGGGCCGGCGGAATCGGCCCGCTGAGATAGGTCCCGTCCAGGGCCAACACTTCCAGGCTGGTCAGCTGGCCCAGTTCCGGCGGAATGGAGCCACCGACATTGGTCCCCCGCAGATCCAGGACCCGCAGGCGCGACAGGCGGCCGAGCTCCGGCGGAATATCGCCGCCCAGGTAGTTCCCGCCCAGACGCAGTTCCTCCAGTCCCGAAAGCTGGCCCAGCATCGAAGGGATCAGACCGGTCAGACGGTGTGGAAACGGTCCGAGGCCGCGAACCCGTCGTGGCTCGCCACCCACCGCGACGCCCTGCCACGTCGCAATCGGCTGATCCTCGCTCCAGCGGCCTCGCGCGCCGAGGAGATCTCGCATCCGGAGCAGCGTCTCGCAGTCCCGCACGAGCCCTGGATTGGCGGCCGGATCCGGGACGATGACTCCCGCCCCGCAGCTGGCGGTGTCCGGGCGTGGCCCCGGCACTACGCCACGAGGCAGCAGGACGCGCACGTCGTGACCGGACGGCGCCATGGTGTACATCCAGGTCCTGATGGGAGCGGACCTTTCGGCCACATGGCGGCTGACCACCGCAATACGCCGCCCGTCCGGCAACCAGACCGCCTCGCTGCCGCCCGTCAGCGAGATGACCGACATGCCCACCCGCACGCCATCCGCGCCAACCACGCAGATGCGCCGACCGCAGGCATACAGCAACATCGACCCGTCCGGCGACCAGGCCACCGTCGAAATCCAGGCCCGCCTGGGGTCCCGCCGTCCAAACCGTGTGCCCGGCTGCCAGCCTTCGACGATCGTGATCCGCTGGAGGTCGTCGCCGCTGATGGCGACGCGGTAGAGCGCCACCTCGCCCCCCTCCGCCGCGACGAAGGCCAGCCGCTGTCCGTCGGGCGACCAGGCGACTGGACTGACGACGGTAGCGGCCAGCTGCCGCGTGTGGCTGCCATCCAGCGTGACAATCTGCAGCCCCTGGCCGGGAGCGCTGAACGCCAGGTGCTCGCCATCGGGCGACCACTGCGGCTGACCCTCGGCCGACCGCGCGAGTTCCCGTATGCCGCCGCCGTCAGGCGCCATGACGTACAGGCGGAGCTCCGGCTCCCGGTCCTCCGACCCCGCGGCGTACAGGCGCCGTCCGAACAATCGCTCTCGCGTCGGAAAGTCAACGGCGTAGTCATGCTCGGAGAGAAACGCCAGGCGTTCGCCGTCAGGCGACCAGACCGGGGCCCGGCCGAGCGCCACGGGCCGAGCCTCGCGTGTCGCCTTCTGCCACACCGAGATTTCATGTAGCACGCGGCCCATGCGGACCGGGAACCGGACCGCGTCCGGCGCGTTGGACGGCACGTCCCGCGGATAGCTAGTCACGCGGGCCTGCGAAAAGTCGGTCTCCGCGTGCTGCTGGTGACAGACCGAGTAGACCACCCGCGTCCCGTCCGGCGACAGGTCGGCGGAGGTCAGGCGCACGCGGCCGAACCGCGCCAACCCGAACCATCCATCCGCCGGATCTTCCGCCCGGTAGATGACCAATCCCGGCGCTAGCTCGACAATTGGCGTCGCTCGCGGCCCATCCACCGGCCGGCTGTAGTACCCGGAGTACGCGGCGCGACTGACATACAGGAGCTCCGCCGCATCACCCTGCGACCCGCCCCCCTGGACGGATGATCGGGGCATCAATCGCAACGAGATTCCCGTCTGCTCGCCCTCAGGACACTCCGGTAACGCCTTCCACGGCTCGGGCCAGCGCGGTGTGGGCGAATAGCGTGGATCGCCGTGGACAACCGGATCTCCGGGGATTACGGGTGGTATGAGACTTGGGTCGTGCTCGCATGCCGCCAGGGTTAAGGCGACGATCAGCAGCGCCAGATGCCAACGGCAATGCCGCCATCTTCCAATCCACGAGTTTCTGGGCATCACATGCACGGCCTATCGAGACTCGTACAACGCACGAATCGCCAGGACATCCAACGGGTACGGGGAACATTTCTCGCTGTAGTTCCCTCCCGACATGACGGAATCAGACGACCTGTGATGGCCATCAGAACCATCGGCGCTGCGAAGACCCAGCGCGTGTCCGGCCTCGTGAACGAGGATCCCGTAGGCATCGGACGTGCCAGCCGGACACCGGTTGAGTTTGACATCCGAACGATTTACGCTGGTGTCATCCCCGGGTATCTGTAAGCTACCGTCAACTTTGCTCCTTAGTAAAAAAATATCAGTAGAGTACCCATCCCCGGTCGCCACCCCGTCCGAATCAAGCATTATAGACGGAACGGCGCATCCAGGAAACTCCGTCCAACACTTTCTGTTCGTTGACTCCCGACCTTTGCTGCCGAGATAGCCAATGTCACTCCCCAATTGCGAATAGACCCAGACGACTCGGCTCTCGAAAGCCGGCCCCAGACCCAATGCCTCCGAGTCATTCAACATTACGATTTCATTGATCCGGCTATCCGCGTGGTGGAGGGGCTTGAGCTTCGTCATCGTGGTCGCCTGCCTGATGAACCCTTCCACTTCCGCCGTAAGGTCCTCGTTGGATCCCGTGTGATGCTTTATCTTGTCGAGTATCGTCTTCGTCACCTCCGTCGTTGCATAGTTCGTACACGGAGCGCTGTTGTAGTGCATGGATATGACCGTATAATTAGTAGCTAACTCCCACTGGCCAAATGCGTGCTTAATGAAGTCAACCCAATCACTTTCACGTCCAGTTGGAAAGGTCTCAGTACAGACGCGATAATCAAACGTTGTAGTCTTCATCGGGAATCGCATCGGAAAGCCAGCGAAGACCACCGGTCCAAGCGACTCGTATTCGACTGGCGGACCTTCGATGGTTTGTACGTAGACGTTGCGCGCCGCATACACGTCGGCGTCATGAGTTGAAGCCCTGTTGTCCTTTCGATAGACCAATTGGATAGCATAGATACGGTCTTCGGAAAGGTCCTTCATGGTAAGCGGACTCGATACGCCGGTTTTGATCTCGCGAGACCCAAGGTTCGCCGGCGTCCAATTGCGATCTTGGCGATTACCGCTCACGAGCCAATAGCGAAGATCGTACGTGCCTTGGGCATAGTCGTCGTCAAGAAGTGCCGTTTGAGCGGTCCTCCAGCTCACATGTGCTTCCTCACGATTGGAGCGAAAGACGCTGGCGGCGACAATCGGCGAGTCGATCACAACAACCATATCGCTGTATTCGTAACGTGTGGAATCGATCTTTGCCCTGATTCTGAAGCCAATTGACTGATGCGTTGTCAGTCCTCTATCTGCTGTATGCAGTAATACGTTCGTTAGATCCACAGTTACGGCAGTGTCCGTTGTACTCGGCGGTCCGCTAGCGCCGGGCTTTTTCGTCCTGGCAGCTACCCACGCTCGATCGTCATCGGTGTCCGCTGTCGGGTTGAGAGACACTTGGACGAGATAGCTCGTATTGCCCGAAACGGGCGTCACCGGCGTCCAGCACAGCAGAATGTGACGTTGTGGCGCGGGCACCACGTCGAGGTTCTGGGGCGGTCCTGCTGCCGTAGCCGTCGAACTCGTCTCCGGGCAGTCGGCGTCTACGGGTGTGAATACTGGGGATGTTGTAGGCGGTGCGGGTGCCGTTGCGACCGGCGTTCCAGTCGCCGTATCCGACCAGGCACCGCAGCCGTGCGTATTGCAGGCCCGTACTTGCACCTGGTACGCCGCGCCATTGCTGAGACTGCTGATTGTCATGTCTGTGGGCACGGGCTCGGTGGCGGTGGGCGGCACGCGCGTCTGCGTCCAAGCCCCTGACGTCCCTGCCCGGTACTGCACGTCGTAGTGCGTGATGGTCGAGCCCCCGTCGCTCGGCGCCTCCCAGTCCACGTGCAGCGCCGCGTCGCGCGGATTCACGATGACCAGGTCTACTTGGCCGGGTTTGCGCGTTCCCACCCGGATCGTGGCCCGTGCGTAAAGTTCGGTTTCGGCCGCGTTGACCACCCGCAGCCAGCCAATGCCGCCTGGCGCGCAGCCCTCGATGTGTACCGTGTCGTAGTAGCCCTGCCCCCGCGACGGACCCGGCCCGCGCTGCTGTTGCGCGATGACCGCGCGCCCCGACGGGCAGCGCCCGGCCGGCTGGATGGGCCCGTACATCTG
>DAOUJT010000089.1:0-14227 GCA_034422315.1 Chloroflexota bacterium
AACATCAAGGAGCGGCGCGACCACTCGTGCGCGGTGTTCGACGCCGACGGCCGGATGATCGCGCAGGCGGCGCACATCCCGGTGCATCTTGGGTCGATGCCGGCCTCGGTCACCGCGGCGATCGAGGTCTACGAGGGCAAGGCGCCAACGCCGGGCGACGTGCTGATCGTGAACGACCCTTACCTGGGCGGCACCCATCTCCCGGATATCACCACCGTTTCGCCCGTCTTCGTGGGTTCGGGGCGCCGGCCCACGCACTGGGGCTGGGTGGCGACGCGCGCCCATCACGCGGACGTTGGCGGCCTGGCGCCAGGCTCCATGCCGCCCTCGACCGAGCTTTACCACGAGGGCCTCATCATTCCGCCGCTGAAGCTGGTGGACGCCGGCGAACTGGACGAGCAGCTGGTGGAGATCATCTGCCGGAACGTGCGCACGCCCGAGGAACGGCGCGGCGACCTGGAGGCGCAACTGGCCTCCCACCGCGTGGGCGAGGCGCGGCTGGCCGAGTTCGCCCGGCGCTACGGCGCCGAGCCGCTGCGCGAGCGGGCGGCGGCGTTGCTGGCTTACTCCGAGCGACTCGCCCGTGCGCGCCTTCGAGTGGTTCCCGACGGTACCTACAGCTTTACCGACTACCTGGACGATGACGGCGCGGACGGTCCGGCGATTCCGATCAAGGTCACGATCGAGGCCAGCGGGGGACACCTCCGGTTCGACTTCAACGGCACAGGCCCCGCTGCGGCCGGTGCATTGAACGCGCCGGAAGCGGTCACGCGCTCGGCCGTCATCTACGTGGCGCGCTGCCTGATGGGCGACGACGTGCCCGCCAACGATGGGGCCACCGCGCCGCTGGAGGTCATCGTCCCGGCCGATACCGTGCTCAATCCGCCGCCTCCGCACGCCGTCGCGGCGGGCAACGTCGAAACCTCGCAGCGCGTGGTTGACGTCTTGTGGGGCGCGCTGGCCGAAGCACTGCCGGACCTGGTGCCCGCCGCGAGCCAGGGCACGATGAACAATCTGATCATCGGGGGATTCGATCCCCGGCACGACCGCGCGTTCACCTATTACGAAACCATCGCCGGCGGCGCGGGCGCGGGCCCGGCAAGCCCCGGCGCGGACGCGGTGCAGGTGGCCATGACAAACACGCTGAACACACCCATCGAGGCCATGGAGCTGGCCTATCCGCTGGCTGCGCGCCGCTATGAAATCCGCCGCGCGTCCGGCGGCCAAGGGACCCACCGCGGTGGCGACGGCGTGATTCGGGAGATTGAGACCCTCGTGCCGGCGGTCGTCACCATCGTCACGGAACGTCGCAAGCGTCAGCCGTGGGGCGCCGCCGGGGGCGAGCCGGGAAGCTCAGGCGTCAACCGCGGAACAATCGATGGAGATGAGCGCGACTTGCCGGGCAAGGCGGCGCTGGAACTGCAAGCCGGCGACGTGATCCGCATCGAAACGCCCGGCGGCGGCGGCTGGGGTGAGCCGCGCTCAGGCGACGCGCCCGCCTAGAAGAAACCGAAGCGCCGCCGCGGCGGCGCGTCCACTGAGACCTCGTCCGGCGCAAACTCCACCGAGAACGCCTCGTGATGGATAGCCCCGGTTGGGGTCAGGTCGCTTTCCATGAGGCTGATGTGCGACACGGTGAACAGTCCCAGCCGGTCAAACTCCATGGCCTCGAACCCGCGACTGATCGAGCGGCGGGCCGTCGGCGCGGCCATGCGGCCGACCCGCGCCAGCGTGACGTGTGGGCTGAATGGCCGCCGGTCCACGCGCAGACCCAGCCCGCGCACGGCCTCCAGCACGGCCGCCTGCAAGTCCCGCAACGCCCCGGTCTCGCCGCTGATCCCGGCCCATGCCACGCGAGGCTCGCGATTCTCCGGAAACGTGCCTCCGCCGCTGAAGCCGATGCTGAACGGGTGGCGGCCACGCACGGCGGCCTGCATGCCGGACCGAACGCTGTCGGTGCTCTGCGCCGGTATGTTGCCCAGGAATGCGAGCGTGAGGTGCAGGTTCTCCGGTGAAACGGTTCGAATGTGACGCGATACGCGAGCCAATGACGCCGCTTCGGCAGCCAGCGCGTCTCGAAACGGCCTGGGGATCGTGACAGCCACGAATGCCCGCATAGGCGGCCAGTATAGTGAGGTAAGCCATCTACCGATGGGCCTTGGATTGCTCGCGAACCTGCGAACACCGGCCGACCTTCGGAATACCCAATGACAGCCGCGATTCCAGAGCGCCTTGCGGTCCAGCCAGCCGATCCGGCTGCTCCCGCCGAGCGTGTCGCCACGATCGAGGCGCTGCGCGAACGGCTCTCGCAACACTTGCCGTCAAACGTCCCGGCACTCAGCGCCGCCGCCGAACTGGCCGTGATGGTGGCGGAAACCGTGGACGATCCGGCCACGGACGTGTTCTGGGATCGGGCCGACCACGCGCTCGCCCACAATCTGCTGCTGAAGGGCCTGGCCGAAGCAAAGGCCACGGAGACACCCGGCCGCGCGGCTTCGGAGGCGGCCGGCGTGGCGGTTGCCCGCACGTTGCGTCGCGAACGCCAGCCGGTCGTCGCCGTTCTGGACGAGGCCGGACTGGGAACTGGTCTGGCGTTCGAAGCCGTGAACCACGTCGGTCACCTGCAAGTTCCATTCGTCCTGGTCCTGGTTGACGCGCAGACGCCGCGCGGACGCAACGCCGGAGCCATGGCTCGCTATCTGACTCGCGTTCGCGGCCACGCCCGCTACTCCGACGCAAAGAACCTGATTGAAACCACGCTGGGGCGCATGCCGGCGGGCGAACAGGCGGTGGAAGTGGCGCGCCGGCTCAAGAATTCGGTTCGTGAGCTGCTGGTTCCCACCGAGATGTGGGAAGAGTTGCTGGGGTTCATGTACCTGGGACCGGTCGACGCGCACAACCTGGAGGCCCTGGGCGAACTGCTGCGCCTGGCGCTCCGGGTCGGGCGTCCAGTGGTCCTGCACGTGACGCTTGAAGGGCGCGCGCCGGCCCGGTCGACGTCGCCCGACGCGGTCGCCCGCCTGGTTGGCCTCGAACAGGCCCTGACCGAAGCAATGGCGGGTGACGAGCGACGCCTGTTGATCGCGACCGACACCCACGGCGCGCTGGATACCGCCGTTCTGGCGGAGAATGCTCCCGAGCGATATTTCGACCTTGGTCTTGGTGGATCGCACGCCGTCTCCTTTGCCGGCAGCCTGGCCGCGCAGGGCTACCGACCGACGGTGGTGCTGGGCGACGCCAGCCTGGAGTCCGCCCTGGCGGCTCTGACCGCCGAGCCCCGCCATCGCGACGGCCCGGTGACGATCATTTGCGCAGCCCGCGGCCTGGCGCTTCGCGGTCCCGTGCATGCGGCGCTGCGCGCGGCAGGCTTCGCCTGGATCGGTCCGCATACGCACGGGGGATGGCCCGAAGCCCTGCGCGCGGCTGACGCCAGCCAGCATTGGACGTTCCTTACGGCCGAGGCGCCGAACCCGGCCTGACGATCCGGGCCGCGCCGGGCGGCACAATGCCGCGAGGCCCTACGCCAGGAATCTCTTTCATTCCCCAGGCTGAAGAATCAAGCCTGCCCGCTTCCGTTCGGATCGACGTGCATACGCACATCGTGCCGCCGGACGTGGTCCGCGGCCGCCGCCGCTACAGCCAGGCCGACCTCTGGTTCGGACGGCTCTATCGGAACGAGCGTCGAGTGCTGGCCTCGGCGGACGACCTGCGCCGCAGCATGCGACGGGCCGACCTTGCCGCCAGCGTGGCGTTCGGGTTCGCCTGGCGCGATCCGGGACTATGCCGGGCCAACAACGATTACGTGCTGGATGCGGTCGCCGCGAGCAACGACGACGGCGGGCAGGTGATTCCGTTCTGCGTCGTCCCGCCCGGCGACCTGGACTTTGCCGCCGCGGAAATGGAGCGCTGCCGCGCACGCGGCGCCGTTGGCGTCGGCGAACTCTTTCCCCAGGGCCAGGGATGGAATCTCAACGACCGATCCGCCGTCCGGTCGTTCATGGACACGGTGCGCTCGCTTGGCCTGATCCTGACCGTTCACACCAGCGAGCCGGTCGGCCACACCTATCCCGGCAAGGACAGCACCACTCCCGACGCGATCTGGTCCGTGATCGAAGCCGCGGAAGGCGAAGTGCCCATCATCCTGGCGCACTGGGGCGGCGGCCTGGCCTTCTACGAGCTGATGCCCGAAGTCCACCAGCAGGCTCACAACGTCTACTACGACTCCTCCGCCAGCCACCTGCTCTATCGGCCGGAGATTTACCGGGTGATGAGCCAGCTTGCTCCGGGGCGCGTGCTCTTTGGCAGCGACTATCCGCTGATTCGCCAGACGCGAGCGATTCGGCTGACGCGTCAGGCCGGCCTGTCGTCCAACGAGTTGCAGGCGCTTCTCGGCGGCAACGCCCGTCGGCTGGGCCTGGCCGGCGCCTCCTGCCAGGAGCCGATCTAAACGGTACGCACCTTTTCGCGCTCGATCTCGGCCATCAGCCGCTCGATGTGCGTGGGGTTGTAGCCGGCGGCTCGCGCCTGTTCCGTCAGACCCTCGGCTTCCATCAGACCGTCGGCGTGCGATTCGGTCCCGGGCTCTTCACGCACGGCCACCTGCAGCGAGTCACGCGCCCGCAGGTAGAACGAGCGGCCGGCGTCCTCGGCTTCGTCCGCGTCGCCCAGGACGCCGAGCAGGCGCTTGGCCAGGATCACGGCCGAGGCCGCGTCGGCCGCATAGCCGTCGGCCCCGATCTCGTCGGCGTAGCGCTGCGTAACCGGGGCGCCGCCGATGATGCAGTGCACCTGATCGTCCAGCCCGGCGGCCTCCACCGCCTCGATCGTATTGCGCATGTTCGTCATGGTGGTCGTCAGCAGGGCCGACATGCCGATGATGTTGGCGTTGTGCTCGACCGCGTTTTGGATGTACTCGTCCGGGTGGGTGTCGATGCCGGTGTCGTGCACGCCGAAGCCGGCGCCCTCCAACATCATCGCCACCAGGTTTTTGCCGATGTCGTGCAGGTCGCCGCGGACGGTCCCAATTACTACCTCGCCTACCGGTTCAATTCCTGATGCAGCCAGGATTGGCCGCAGGATCGCCATGCCGGCCTTCATGGCACGAGCCGAAATCAGCACCTCGGGCACGTAGTACTGGTTGGTGCGGAACAGCTCACCCACCACGTCCATGCCCGGAATCATTCCGTCGTTGATGATCGACGAGGCTTCCACGCCTTCGTCGAGCGCCGTGCGGACCGTGGAATCCACGGTGGCGGCATCGCCACGAATGATGGCGTTGCCAAGGTCCTTGAACGCTTGCTCAACGTCGAAGCTGGACATCAACGCCCTTCCTTCAGGCCGATAGGCAGGACGCCAACCCGAGTTCTGGTGGGTCGCCGAGCTACAAGCGGCGATACTGACGGGTGACGTCGCGCAACTACTGGGATAACTCTAGCAATTAACCAGCGGGCGGACGGCGGAATTCCTGCCGCGCGCGCCAGCGTGGTGCTGGCCAGCGGCAGCGCGCACAAGCTGGCCGAGTTCCGGCGGATTTTCGACCAATCGCCGGTTGAGTTGCTCTCGCCGCTGGACCTGGGTTGCCAATGCGAGGTGGACGAGACTGGCGCCACCTTCGCCGAGAACGCCCGCCTGAAGGCCGTCGCCTACGCCAAGACGTGCCGGCGCTGGACACTGGCCGACGACTCGGGCCTTGAAATCGATGCGCTGGACGGCGCGCCCGGCGTCCGTTCCAGCCGCTTCGCCGGACCCGCCGCCACCGACGACGACCGCAATGCCCGCGTGCTGGAACTCCTTGCCGAGATTCCCGACGAACGTCGAACCGCCCGCTACCGCTGCGCGGTCGCCATTGCCGATCCCCAGGGCGCAGTCGCCTACGAGACTGAAGCCACGGTCGAAGGCGTCATCGGCCGCGCGCCGCGCGGCGAGGGCGGCTTCGGCTACGACCCGTTGTTCATCGTCGGTCCGGGAAGCACCACCATGGCGGAGCTGCCCGGCGTGGCCAAGGACGTCATCAGTCATCGCGGCCAGGGCGGTCGAGCCGCGCGCGCCTTCCTGGAGCGGGCACTTCTCGACGGCGGGCCCTGACGTCCGGTTTCTCCGACATGCGTCCACGCAGCCCTGCATAGCCTTGCCATACGTGATGACGGGCCACTAGCCGGCCTTTGCTAGTCTCGCTACCCCCATGACGGACGACACAGGCACCCCTCCGCCGCTTGCCGGTCGCACGGCGCTGGTAACCGGCGCCGGCTCCGGCTTCGGACGGGCCATCAGCCAGCGATTTGCCCGGGACGGAGCGCGCGTCGGGCTGGCCGAGCTCAGCGCCGAGGCGGCGGAAGAGACGCGCGACCTGATTGAAGCCGACGGCGGCGACGCGCTCGTCATCCCCACCGACGTGACCGACTACGCCGCCATGGAAGCCGCCGTGCAGGCCGTAACGGAACGGTGGGGCCGGCTCGACATCATGGTCAACAACGCCGGCATCACGATTCGCGAGGCGTTCCTGGACCTCACGGTCGACGCCTTCGACAAGGTCATGGCGGCCAACCTCACCGGGGTCTTCCACGGGGTTCGCGCCGCGGGCCTGCAGATGAAGGGCCAGGGCGGCGGCGTCATCATCAACATGTCGTCCATCCGCGCCAACGTCGGCGGATTCATCCACACCTCGTACTGCGCGTCCAAGGGCGGCGTGCGCATGCTCACCAAGGCCGCCGCCGTGGAGCTGGGTCCCCACGGCGTGCGCGTCTGCGCCATCGGCCCCGGCGTTGCCGAAACGCCACTCACCGAGTCGCTGCTGGCCAACCAGCAGGCGCTGGACGATCAACTCTCACGCGTTCCCATGGGACGCCTGGGCCAGCCCGAGGACATCTCGGATGTCGCGGCGTTCCTGGCGTCTGACGACGCGGCTTACGTAACCGGCGCCACGCTTTACGTGGACGGCGGGGAGATGACGCACTGATGCAATCCGTCGCCATTGTCACCGGCGCCGCCCACGGCATCGGCCGCGCCTGCGTGGAACGCCTGGCGGCCGACGGCTACCGGGTCGTTGCGTCGGATGTCGACGGGGACGGCCTGTCCACCTGGGTCGAACAAGCCGGCCTCCGGGACTCCGTCGAGGCCCGAACGTTGGACGTGGCCGATGTCCCGGCCGGCCAAGCCCTGGTGGCCGACACCGTCGCCTCATACGGCCGCGTTGACGCGCTGGCCAACGTGGCCGGTTACACCAGCCGTCAGCTATTGGAAGAAATCGATACGGACATCTGGAACGGGATGCTGGACGTCCTTGTCCGCGGTCCCGTCTTTCTAACCAAAGCGGTGGCCGAGGACATGATTCGACGCGGCGAACCCGGCTCGATCGTCCAGGTCAGTTCCATCCGTTCCGAATCGGCCGAACCCGGCCAAGCCCACTACTGCTCCGCGAAGGGCGCCCTGCGAACCGTCACGCGAGCCATCGCCCAGGAACTGGCGCCGCACCAGATTCGGGTCAACTGCGTGGGGCCCGGGCTGACGGCTACGCGCATGACCGCCGACGTTCGCTCGAACTCCGAGCTCTACGAACAGCGCAAGGCCACCGTGCCCCTTGGCCGCTACGCGTCGGCGGACGAGATTGCGAGTTGTGTCGCCTTCCTGCTGTCGCCGCGTTCCGCCTATGTGACCGGCACGACGCTCTACGCGGACGGGGGCTACCTGGCCGCACTTGGAAAGATGCGGAACTGGTAGCGGCGTCCGGTCGCTCCGCGACGCAAGTGTCAGGACTCTAGCCCTACGACCAGCAACGGGTGTGATACTTGGGCGTGAGCACCGCCCCGCGGGCGACCTTCCGCCCGTCCAGCCGGCGCGGCCAGAACTTCCTCGTGGATCGGGCCGTGCAACGGCGCATTGCATCCGCGGCCGCCCTTCCGCCCGGCTCAACCGTCGTCGAGATCGGCGCCGGGACCGGCAACCTGACGGAGGCGCTGCTGGCCCGCGGGCTGCGCGTGATTGCCGTCGAGATCGAGGACGTCCTGGTTGGACGGCTGCGCGAACGCTTCCGCAACCGCGACCAGGTGCAGATCGTGGCCGGCGACGCACGAAAGCTCAACCTGCGCGAACTCGCCGGCGGCTCGTATCACGTCGTGGCGAATCTGCCCTACAGCGTTGGCACCCGGCTGGTGGTGAGTTTCGTGAGCGCCGCCGACCCCCCGCGCAGCCTGACGGTCCTGCTGCAGCGCGAGGTTGCCCGCCGCCTCACGGCGAAGCCCGGCGACATGGCGCTGCTCAGCGTCATCGTGCAGTCATACGCCACGACGCGGCGCCTGTTTGACGTTCCGCCTGAGGCGTTTCGACCGCGGCCCAAGGTCGTATCGACCCTGGTACGGATCGACCCGATTCGCCTGCCGGAAACCGATGCCGCGTTTGCGGAATCGCGCATCGCCATGGCTCGCCACGGCTTCGCCCAGACTCGCAAGAAGCTGCGCAACTCGCTGGCTGCCGGCCTGGCCCGTCGCGAGCCCGAAGTCGGCGCGACGCTGGAATCCGCCGGCATCGACCCCGGACGGCGGCCGCAGACGCTCTCGCTCAGCGAGTGGGACCAGGTTGTCGCAGCGCTCATCCCGGGCCAACACCAGGAGTCCGACGGGAGTTCGGGGTCGTGAAGCGCTGGATGCGCCGCTGGCGACGCCGCTCGGGGCCGGCGTTACGGCCCGCCCGCCTGATCGTCGGCCTGGGCAATCCCGGCAGCGCCTACGCGGGAACCCGGCACAACCTTGGATTCATGGTGTGCGACCGACTCGCCGCCGACGGCGCAGGCCGCTGGCGGCCCGCCCGCTACCGTGCTGAAGTCTGGACGGGTCAACTCGACGAACTGGCGGTCGCTCTCCTGAAGCCGCAGACCTTCGTAAACGAGTCCGGACCTGCCGTCCAGGCCGGCCTGCGAGCCTTCGGCCTGGAACCGTCGGGCCTTATCGTGGTGCATGATGATCTCGATCTGGCGTTTGCCCGCATCCGTGTGCGTCCTGGCGGCGGCAGCGGCGGTCACAACGGCATGCGCTCGATCATTCGCACCCTTGGAACCGATGCCGTGATTCGCGTCAAGATCGGCCTGGGCCGCCCGGCGGCGGGAATCAATCCCGCCGACTACGTGCTCAGTCGCTTCGCTCCCGCGGAACGGCACGACGCGAACGCCGCCGTGGACCGCGCCGCCGACGCGGTCCGCATGCTTCTGACGACGGACGTGGACTCGACCATGCAGCAATTCAATCAACCCGATGGCGCTCAGCGGCCTGCTTGACCTGTTGGCCGAGGAGCCAACCCTGGCCGCCGCCGCGTCGCGGGCGCTGCACGGTCCGCATCCGCTCACGGTCGAAGTCCGCGACGGCGCCAAGTCGGCCGTCCTTGGCTTGCTGGGGCGCAAGGCCGGCCAGCCCCTGATCATCGTCACGGCCGAGGACGGTCGCGCCGCGGAACTTGCGCATGACGTGGCCATGTGGGCAGACGCCCGTCCGGTCCTGCACTTCCCCGACCCGGATCAGCCGGCCTATTCAATGCTGGCCATCGGCGGCGAAGTACTGGCGCAACGGGTGGCCGTGCTCGGTCACCTCTCGCGCGTCCGCGAATCCGGATCTCCGGCGGCGCCCATTGTCGTGACTTCGGTACGTGCGTTGCTTCGCCGCCTGGTTCCGCCGGATGAGTTCCGCACGCACTTCCTCTCACTCTCCCCCGGCACCGCCGCCGACCTGCCGGACGTGGTCCGCCGGCTGTCCGCGCTCGGATACGAGAACACGCCGCTCGTCGAGCGGCCAGGCGAATTCGCCCACCGCGGCGGCATCGTGGACATCTATCCGCCGGACGCCCGGCTGCCGATCCGGGTCGACTTCTTCGGCGACGACATCGAATCCGTGCGCCACTTCGATCCGGACACCCAACGCTCCCTGGGACCGGCCGAGGAGGTGATGCTTACCCCGGCCACCGAGGTCCCAATCTGGATGGGCGAAGCCGTGGCCGGCCGGCTGCGCGAACTGGACCTGGACTCACTGCGGCCGGAAGACCGCGTGGTCTGGCGTCGCCACCTTGAGCAGCTGGAAGGCAACGAGTACTTCGACGACGCGGCCTTCTACACCATGAGCCTCTTGTCCGACGCCGCGTCGCTGCTCGACTACGCGCCGAACGCGCTGGTGGTTGTGGACGAGCCCAACCAGATCCCGGCCGCCGTGCGGGACGCGGAGACGACCGCCGCCGCCAACCGCGAGCGTCTGACCGCCAGCGGCGAACTTCCCGTCCACTTCGACTCGCCCCTGTTTTCGGGCGCTGAGATCCTGCGCAATCTGGACCAGGCCCAGGTGCGCCTGACCTTCGTGCCCGGTCTGCCTGGCGAGGACGGGTCAGTCCGAGCTGTCGTCGAGGGTTTCCAGGCGCAGCCTCCGTACGCCGGCCGCCTGCAACACATGGCGGAGGACCTGCTGGCCCTGCGCAACACCCGCGCCCGGATGCTGATCGTCAGCTACCAGGGCCGCCGCCTGCGCCACTTGCTCGCGGAGCAGGGCGTCGCCGCGGAGGTCCTGGAACGCCTTGATCAGCCGCCCACGGCCGGCTCAGTCACGATCATCGCGGTCACCCTGGCCGAAGGCTGGCGGCATGCCCCGTCGGACGTGGTGCTGATCAGCGACGCCGAGCTCTTCGGACGCAAACGCATCCGCCGCATCCGGCGCGGCGCGCGCGGGGTGGACCGGTCGTTCCTGGCCGACCTCGAGAAGGACGACTACATCGTCCACGTGGAGCACGGCGTGGGGCAGTTCGAGGGCATCGTGCAGATGAGCGAAGGCTCGGGCGAACGCGAGTACCTGGCCATCAGCTACGCGGGCGAGGACCGCCTCTATGTCCCGGTCGATCAGATCGGCCGGGTGCAGAAGTACGTCGGCATGAGCGAGCGCGCGCCCAAGCTCAGCCGCCTGGGCACCGCCGACTGGACGCGCGCCAAGAAGAAAGCGCAGCAGTCGGCCGAGGAGATCGCCGCCGAACTGCTGGACATCTACGCCGCCCGCGAGCTGGCCAAGGGCTACGCCTTCCCCGCCGACTCACCCTGGCAGCACGAGTTCGACGAGAAGTTCCCGTTCATCGAGACGCCCGACCAGTTGGAAGCCATCAACGACGCCAAGGCCGACATGGAGCGCGCGCGTCCGATGGACCGTCTGATCGCCGGCGACGTCGGCTACGGCAAGACCGAAGTGGCCCTGCGCGCCGTCTTCAAGGCGGCCATGAACAACAAGCAGGTCGCCGTACTGGTGCCTACCACGGTGCTGGCGCAGCAGCACTTCGACACCTTCGCCTTCCGCATGCGCGACTACCCGCTGAAGGTGGAGTTGCTCAGCCGCTTCCGCGCGCGCGCCGAGCAGGCGGAGGTGCTTGCCGGGCTGGCCTCTGGCGACGTCAACGTGGTGGTCGGGACGCACCGGCTGCTCCAGAAGGACGTCAAGTTCGCCGATCTGGGCCTGGTTGTTGTCGACGAAGAACAGCGCTTCGGCGTCAAGCAGAAAGAACGCCTGAAAGACCTCCGGCGCGACGTCGACGTCCTCACGCTTACGGCCACCCCGATTCCCCGCACCATGCACATGGCGCTCAGCGGCCTCCGGGAAATCAGTGTGATCGAGTCGCCGCCGGAGCGCCGGCTGGCCGTCAAGACCTACGTGGCCGGCTACAGCGACGCCATCGCCGCCGACGCCATCCGGCGCGAACTGGCTCGCGGTGGGCAGGTCTACTTCCTTCACAACCGCATCCAGACCATTGGTACCTGGGAAGAGCGCCTGCGCAACCTGCTGCCGGATGTCGACATCGTGGTGGGCCACGGCCAGATGCCGCCGCGCGATCTGGAAGAGGTCATGTACCGCTTCGCCCGCGGCGACGCCCAGGTGCTGCTCTCCACCGCGATCATCGAGAACGGCCTGGACATCCCCAACGTCAACACCATCATCGTCAACGACGCCTGGCGCTTCGGGCTGGCGCAGCTTTACCAGCTACGCGGGCGCGTCGGCCGCAGCACCACGCAGGCGTACGCCTACTTCCTCTACCAGAAGAGCCACACTCTCACCGAGGAGGCCCAGAAGCGTCTGCAGACCATCCTGGAGGCCTCGGAGCTGGGCGCCGGCTTCCGCATCGCCCTGCGCGACCTGGAAATCCGCGGCGCCGGCAGCCTGCTGGGCGCCGAGCAACACGGCCACGTCACCACCGTCGGTTTCGACCTGTACACCCGCATGCTGGCGTCGGCCGTGGACCGGCTGCGCGGCAAGGAATCCGACGAGCCGGACCGCGAGATCCGGGCGGTGGTGGACCTGCCGCTGGCGGCCTACCTGCCGGACGACTACATGGGCACCTACGCGGCCAAGATCCGCGAATACCAGCGCCTGGCCCGCCTGCGCACCATCGGCGAGGTTGAGGAAGCTATCGCCGACATCCGCGACCGCTTCGGCGACCTGCCTGAGCCGGTTGCCAACCTGGCCTACCTGCTGCGAATCAAGGCGCGCGCCATCGCGCTCGACATTCCCGGCATCACCGTCTACGGACGCGAACTCATCATTCGCGTCCCGACCGGCCTCCACGTCAGCCGGGGCGTTCTCCTGAAGGAAATCGGACGCGGCGTCCGCCGCAGCCACCAGGGCCTGCTCTGGCCCAACTTCCAGCGCGACCGCGAATGGCAGACCAAGCTCCTGGCCCTGCTCGACGCCCTCCTCCGCTGGCACGACCACGAAGACGCGCCTCCGACCCCGGCCCCAGTCACGAAGCCGCCGACCCGACCATCAGTTCCGACGCCTTCCAGCCGTCTAGAACGTCGCCGTCGCGCCAGTTCAGTGTTTCGATAGCGACGGGTCGCGGCCCTCCGTCCAGGTCGCCCCATCCGGTTGTTGGCGTAGACAGGTCCCACAAAGCCCCCGACAATCGCCGGCCACCTGGCAACCGCGAGGGCGCAGTGAAGCTCGGCTATTTTCACAATGGACACTTTCCGCCAATCGAATTTGAGGAATTCGTCCGCTGGGGCGCGGCCAACGGCTACCAGGCCATTGACGTACCGCTCTTCGAACCGAATGTCCGCGCCATCTGCGACCGTCACGGCCTGGAGCCGACCTCCACCGTCGGCATGGTCTGCCAGCCGATCGCGACCGACCCCGAGCAGCGCGCGGAGGAAGCAGCCCAGGCCCGCCGCGCCCTTGACTACGCCGCCGCCGAGCACATCCCCAACGTCTGGCTTGGCCACGAAATGGCCCCCGACCTTGGCTTCGACGAAAACGTCAGACTCTTCGCCGAGGGTGTTGCCCCGGTCCTAGACCACGCCGACCGCGTCGGCGTTCGCCTGGTCATGGAGAACTGGGCCAACGGCGGCCGCAACCTGGCCTACGCTCCGGCCCATTGGGCCGCGATCTTCGACGCCGTTCCCCACCCCGCCCTTGGGCTGTGTCCCGACCCCTCGCACCTGGTCTGGCTGGGGATCGACTACCTGCGCGCGGTGCGCGAGTTCGGTTCGCGCGTCTACCACGCTCACGCCAAGGACACCGAGTTCCTACCGGAAAACATTTACCAGTACGGCGTCATCGGCACGGAGCGCGGACGCGTCGGCCAGGGCACCTACCGCTTCCGCATTCCCGGTTTCGGCGTCGTCGACTGGCCCGGCTACATCACCGCGCTGCTCGAGGTCGGCTTCAACGGCGCGCTGGTGGTTGAGCACGAGGACGCCTTCTGGAGCTCCCAAACCGACGCGCAACACGCGCTCAATGGCCTCGTGCTGGCCCAGCGATTTCTTTCGCCGCTCCTGGTTTAGCTGCCGGGACAACCACGCGAGGTCGGGCTGCTCCTGTGTCCATCGCCGGCGCGGCGAAACAGCGAGACGCCGCCGACGGTCTTGACACGAGGCCTTATGCTGAGCGCCGTTGTCAATCTTCCGTCGTAGGTCGCAGCGACCCACCGACCTGACCCATGGCCACCCGACGCCGTTCAACACGCCAGGATTCCAACGAGAACACGTTGGTCATCGTCGAATCGCCCGCCAAGGCGCGAACCATTGAGCGCTACCTGGGCGATGGCTACACCGTGGCGTCCTCCATCGGTCACATTCGCGACCTGCCGTCCAGCGCCGCCGAGGTCCCGAAGCAACTCAAGGGCAAGGAATGGGCAACGCTCGCGGTGGACGTGGAGGAAGGCTTCCGCCCGGTTTACATAATTCCAACCGACAAGAAACGAGTCGTGGCCGATCTGCGGCGCGAACTCA
>DAOUJT010000090.1:0-9734 GCA_034422315.1 Chloroflexota bacterium
CCGGACATCCTGGCCCAGGCCACCCCACGGCAGCGCCGCTACTTGGGCGAGCACCCGTTCTCCAACTACGGCTAAGGCGGACGCCTAGCGCGGGCGGCGCTTGCGGGCCGGCATTCTTTTCTGGCGCGAGTTCGGGGCCGGCGTGGCCGAGATGTACCAATGGCGCGCCAGCCGTCCGGAGCGGTCCAGGTCCATCAGGCCAATGAGTTCGCGCAGCACCAGCGCACCGCGCATGGCTTTGGAGATATCGGCGCCGGTGAGGCTGCGGTCGGGCCCGTCCGTGCGGCCGAAGTCGGCCAGCGTACCCATGATGGCCGCGCCGCCCGGACGCACGACCCGCTGCAGTTCCTCCATCAGGTGATGCACGCGTGCGTCGCTGCCGACACCCAGAACCTGCACCAGCCCAAAGCTGTAGGCGGCGTCGGCGGCCCCCTGCGCCAGCGGCAGGCGTGTGGCGTCCGCCCGCACGCGCAGCACGTTGGCGCGTGTCGTGACCTTCGCGAGTGAATCGGCGTCGACGTCGATGGCCACGACCCGTACGTCCGGTAAATCGGCCAGCGCATCGGTTTCGTGCCCCAGGCCGCAGCCGAGGTCCAGAACGATTCGCGGCTCCAGGGCGCGGATAACCGCCTGGCCGCGGCTGAATACGGAGATGGCTTTCACGGCCTAGCGCCGGGCCAGCCAGGCGCTGGCGCCGTAGCGGGTGTGGACGAGTTCGTCGCGGCGCTCTCGTTCCGAGTCGTTGAGTTCACCCGGCGTCAAGGCGACGCCCAACGCTTCAGCGAAACCCGTGGCCAGCACCTCAATCAGCGCGCCCACCGTTGGGGCCGGCGACAGGAGATCCCGCAGCCCGTGGAGCGTGTCGGGGCGCGGCAGCCGCAGCAGGTTGTAGATTCGCGGATCGTGCGCGAAGGGGATGCTCCCATGTTGCAACAAGGCGCCGCCGAGCCGGGTTTGCGCGCTGCCCATGAGCTTAACGCCCTCTGCCGAAAGCTCGTGGGTGCTGGGCGAGGCGAAGCAGAGCAGGCCCTCGGCGTCGGACGCCGCGGGTCGCCAGTCGCCCTGCCGCGCCTCCAGCCCCAGGGCGGCGAAGCCGCGCTCGAACCCTGCGCTCAAGCGCTCGTACGACCGCAGCACGCCGCCGGCGGCCAGCGCGTGCGTTCGCGGCAGCATGACGGCGTAGGTCAACTCGTCGTTGTGCAGGATGGCCTGCCCGCCGGTGGGCCGGCGGACCAGGTCGATGCCGTCTTGGCGCGCCAGGTTGGTGTCCACGACCGCCAGCGGCTGGCCGTAGCCGAGGCTCAGGGCGGCGGGGCGCCACGTGTAGAAACGCAGCGTGGGCGGCGAGGCGCCGTCGCGGACGTGTCCGGCCACGGCCTGATCGGTGGCGAGATTTCGCGCCCCGCCGTCCGCGGGCGAGACCAGCAGCCGCCAGGATTCCATGGAACCGCAGCTTATTAGAATGCCCGTTCACGTCAGCCCCCGTAGCTCAGTGGATAGAGCGCCGGCCTCCGGAGCCGGGTGCGCGCGTTCGAATCGCGCCGGGGGTACCGATGACCTGTTCAGTCCCGCCTGAAGTTCTTCCGAGCCCCGGTGAAAGGCCCACATGACGCAGAGGTCGTACCTGCGAGCGCGCCTTTGGGCTGCGGTCCTTGTGGCCGGGGTACTCATACTGCTAGGTCTCACCGCCGCACCGGTCCTGGGAACGGACGCCTCGCAAGTCCAAAGCGGCGCGGATGTCTACACGGCCCATTGCGCGGTCTGTCATGGCTCCAACCTTGAAGGGGGAGCCGGTCCGACCCTGAGCGAGCCGGGGCTCCATAACCGCTACGCCACCGCGCTTGACCTGTATGAGAACGTCAAGATCACGATGCCGCTTGGCGGAGACGGTCCGGGCAGCTTGACGGACGACGAGTACCTGGCGGTCGTCGCATTCATTCTTGATGCACGCGAAATCACCTATTCCGGTGCTCTTTCCTCCGCGACAGCGGCGGGCGTTTCGCTCGCCCCCGAGACTACGCGTGTCCTGGTGGTGCAACCGTCGGTCACGGCGCCCGTCCGGACACCCTCCGCCACGCCCACGCCAGCGGCCAGTGGGAACACGCCGCCCCATACCCCCTTCATCATTGAGCCCGCGCCGACCCTGCTTGCGCGTGAACTCTCGCCGTACTTCATGGCGCTGCAGACTGCGCCTTTTGTCGACGCGGACTCCGACGACCGGCGTACGGCCACCGAGTTCGAAATTCGCGAACTTCACAGCGGGGCGCTCGTTTGGTCGTCATTCGTCCCCTCGTGGCAGCCTGATCAAGCGGTGCTGGAGCGCGGAGTGTTCCAGGGGCCGCTTGCGGGGCGAATGGGTCTGGAGCACAAGACGGTGTATGCCATCCGCGCTCGCCATCGCGATTCCAGCCTCGACCCGTTAAGCGAGTGGTCCGTCTGGTCGGCGCCGCGCGTCGTCCTTACCGCGCAGCAAGGCTTATTCAATCCCAACCCAATGCGCTTGCGCGACGTCCGGCGCTATTCCTTCCGCTGGACGGCGGATGACGGTTCCCCAGTGGTCTTGCAGCCCGACAGTTCGCTCCTGATCACCGGCTCCGTGAGCCCACTGCACGAGATCACGGGCGGGGTTATCGAGAACAGCGTGCGCGACTTCAACAGGGCGCCCCGCTTTGAGAGCACATTCTTCAGGTTTGATGCGGGCCCGGAGGGTCTGGAAGTTCCGCCGTCGCGTATCTCGTTCCGGGACAGCGCCGGCGTCCTGCGCTTCGTGTGGCTTCCGTACATGAAACTCGATCCGGGACGCTTTTTGATCGGGGCGCCGTCGGCCGCGGGCGCGTTCTTCTTCGAGCCGGACAACACGCTACTAGGCGATGCCGACACCGAGCCCATCATGATCTCGCGGTTCCGCTCGCCGCAGGTTCCGTGGCGCGTCTCGCGAGGATTCCGCGTGGAACTGGTTGCCGACGCACTCACGTTGCCGGTTCAGATCGCGCCGGTACCCGCGCCCGATGACGCGCCGGATGCACCCGTGGCCTACATCACCGAACTCTACGGCTCGGTCCGTGCACTTGGCGCCGACGGTTCCATTTGGCTGTATGCAACCGACGTGCTCGACGAGCGGCCTTCCGATCCGCCGCCACGCCTCAGCGGCCAGACCGGCACCTCCGGGGTTGCCGTGGATCCCGAATCAGGCGATGTGTACGTCTCCACCGCCTACCGTGGGGACGATGGGCAACTGCACAACAAGATCGTGCGTCTGGAGAGCGACGACGGCGGCAGGACGGCCACGCGCGCGGTGGACATCTTGCGCATGGACGCCGAAGCCACTGGTGTTTCGCACCAGATTCATGGGTTGCTCTTTGGGAATGACGGCCAGCTGTACGCGGCGGTGGGGAACGGGCTGCACAAACGGCGGGGACTCTCCGATCAGTACTTTGGCGGCAAGCTGCTGCGACTGCGCCGGGACGGCAGCGCGCCGCCCGACAATCCCAGTTTCGACCCGACCCAGCCCGATGCACCGATTTCCTACCAATGGGCCAAGGGACTGCGGAACGACTTCGCATTAGCTCAGCGTCCAGGCGACGACGCGATCTACACGGCCGAGAACGGCCCGGCAATCGATCGCCTGCTAAGGCTGGAAGCCGGACGGAACTATGGTTTTGACGGGACCGACGCCAGCATCGTGCGGCAGGGCAGCTGGTTCTTCGGTCCTCCAGCCATCTCCCCTGTGGGCATTGCTTTTGCCACCGGGGGCGACTTCCCGGCGGAGCGCCAGGGCAACCTCTACATGGGGGCCTACGGATTCAACTTCGTGGAGGGTCCGGCCGACAACGGCAAGGAGATCTGGGAGATCGAGCTGGACGCAAGCGGCGAGGTGGCGCGTGCGCCCACCGTATTCGTCAAGTACGTGGGCGATGGCTTCGCCACGATCACCGGGGTCGCCTACCTGCCAGACGGGCTGTACTTCCTCGACTTCTACAACGACCACCCGCCAGAGGGCGACCCGACGGCTCCCGGCGCACGGCTGTGGCGCGTTGTTCCCGATTCAACGTAGGCGCCGTGCCTTTCTCGCAGCGGAGTGAAGCGGATGCGTCGCATTGAAGAGCACTTCAGCCAGGCGTTCCAGGTTTGGCGTATTCAGCTCCCGCGCGAGGCCGTCGAGAACAGGCGGCGCGGGAAGATCGTGGAGGCGGGCTGGACGATCTGGTACCTGTTCGGGTCCGACGACGACGGCGAATACCTGGACTATTACTCCTCACACCGGATGACCAACGACAGCCACGTGCGCGTCTATGAGGACGGGCGGGTGGAATTGCTGGAGAGCCTGGACGGGATGCGCCCCACCTCACGTGATCCCGACGAGAATGCGCGGCTGGAAAACGAGTTCTGGGAGCACAACGAGCGGGTGGCGCGGCTCTTGGAAGAAAAGGGATTCGGACTGCAGGGGGACGAGCACGGCTCCGCGATCGTCAACCGGGGACTTCTCCAATCAGGAGAATCGAATCGCCGTCTCCGCCGGCTTGACGAGAAAGACACCGGCTGACGCCGGGCCGTACAGCCTCGGCAGACGGTCTCTAGCCCGCATCGCGGCGAAGCATGGCGTCCAGCAGCAGCAGGATCACCCCGGCGCCGATCGCCAGGTCCGCCAGGTTCAGGTAGCCCACGAACGGGGTGATGTTGAGGTAGTCGAACACCGCGCCGAGGCGGAACCGGTCGATCAGATTGCCGAAGCCCCCGCCCAGCAGCAGCGCGAAGCCGCCGATGGTCGCCCAGCGTTCCGGCGGTCGCAGCAGGGCGTACCCGGCGAATCCAACGCCAATGATCAGCGTGGCCGCGATGACCGCCTGCGGGAAGTCCGATAGTAGCCCGAAGTTGACGCCCGGGTTGTAGACGCGCTGGAAATCGAAGAGCGGCCCCACGGTCCCGCCCCAGGGTGGGAGGACGTTATCGACGAGGAGCTTTACGGCCTGGTCCAGTGCCGCTACCACGGCGCCGAGTCCGAACGTGAGCAGTCGCCGCAGGTTTGGCGATAGCTCATTGGTGTGCGTCGGCGAGTCGGCGGCTGGAGTCTCAGGGTCCTTCATGCCAGTTCCGTTGTCAGTCGGGATTGCACCTGCGCTCCGGTTACCCAGCGTTGGCACCAGAAGGCCAGCGCCCGCCAGCGGCCAAAGCGCGTGTAGTGCCGCGCCAGCCGCTTCGGATCCGCGGCCGCAGGGCCGAACGTGCGGACCGCAAAGGCGCGCGTGCTGCTGTCCAGCGTGAGGGTGTCGTACGAGCCGAGCAGCATGGCCAGGTAACCGGCCGTGACCGGGCCGATGCCCGGCAACGCTTCCAATGCGGCCAGGCGCTCGGAGGAGGGCGCGTCTGGATGGTCTGGAATCGACAGATTGATGGTGCCGTCGGCCACGCCCTCGGCCAGCTTGAGCATGGAGCGCGCCCGGTAGCCGGCACCGGCCTGCTTGAGCAGGAATTCGGATCCGGCTTCCAGGACTTCGGTTGGCGTGGGAAACGCCCTGGTGCTCCCGTCTAGCGGCGTCGGGCCCAGCATGGTCAGCGCTTCCACCATGCGCCTGGTCCGCTCCCAGGTGACGTTGGTGGTGCAGATGCCTTTCATCACGTCTTCCCAGAGGTCCGGACTGCGCAGCAGGCGTCCCGCGCCCAGTTCTGCTACCGGTCGCAACGCGCGTGAGCGGCGGCAGCGGGCGTGGAAGTCCGACAGATTCTCGTCCAGGCGCAGCATGCGACGGGCGCGGGCGGAAAGCTCTCGAGCATCCGCGGCGGATGGTGAGGGCGACGCTTCCAGTTCGACCCCGCGCCTCCCGTCGTCGAAGTCGGGTGCGGATCGCAGGCGAACCGTATAGACGATTCCGGACGGCAGTCGGTCCACGCGTTCCAGCGTTTCCGATTCCGAGAGCCAGCGGAACGGGGCCAGCGCGTACCAGCCGTGCAGGAGGGCCGCGGTCCAAAGGCTGAACGGGGGATCGACCGCCAGGCGCAGCGCTGGCGCGGCGCCAACGGCCACCGGCTAGCGCTCGATGATCTCGATCGTGAAGATCCGGACCTCTTCGAGCGGCTGCGATCGCTCACCGCTGGGCTTGGCGGTCACCGGCACGCTCTCCAACGCTCTCAGCGCTGGTTCCCCGTCCGTCATCTGGCCGAACAGCGAGTAGTCGGGGCTCAGCCGTCCCTGGTCCGTGAGGTTGTCGAACACGATGAAGAATTGGGACCCGTTGGTGCCCGGTCCGGCATTGGCCATCGCCAACGATCCGCGGATGTACGGCCCGCTGGGCGTCTCGATGTCGTACTTGTAGCCGGGGCCGCCGCCGCCGGTTCCGGTGGGATCGCCGCTCTGCCCCATGAACCCGGGGATGATGCGGTGGAAGATCACGCCGTCGAAGTACCCCTCGCGGGCCAGGAACACGAAGCTGTTGACCGCCAGCGGCGATTCGTCCGCCAGCAGGTCAAAGGACATGTCACCCAGGTTGGTCTTGATGACGGCCGTGTAGCTCTTGCCGGCCTCGATGACCGTGCCCGGATGAGACGAATACTGTTTCACACCACCCTCCGCAGGTTCCGAAGTCTCGGCGGCGGGTTCGGCTTCACCGCACGCCGCCAGCGCGATGAGCAGCAGTCCAATTGCCAGGAGCCGTCGCATACGAACACCCTCGGGAGCCGTTGCCGGGCATTGTAGGCGGCGGGGTCAGCCTGAGTCCGCGCCGGACCAGCGCTCGACGTTGCTGAGGCTTCGTTGGTAGGTGAGGTACTCGGCGCGGCTCATGCGGGGGTGGAAGTTGTCCAGCACGCGCCGGGCTTCCTGCGCGCCGTTGCCCAGGAGGTCGGCGGCCATCCAGGCGAGGGCCTTGGCCGGTTCCAGGTAGGCCATCTGGGGGTCCTCGATGGCCCAGTCGACCGCGTGGTTGCTGCCCACCGCCCCCGCCATGGAGGGGTGCAGCGCCGGCATGATGTGCGAGACGTCGCCCATGTCGGTCGAGCCGGTGCGGTGTCCCTGCCGCCGCGCCTGGGGCTCGCCATGCACGACACGCTGGTTGGCCAGGAATAGTTCGGCCAGGTCCTGGTCGTTGATCAGCGGCAGGTAGCCGGGCAGCGTGATGATCTCCACCTCGGCGCCCAGGGCCAACGCCCCGGCCTTTAGCGCGCGGTCCACTTTGGCGGCGGCCGCGTCGATGGCGTCGGTGGTCTTGCCGCGCACGTAGGTTTCCAGGGTCACGTCAGACGGGATTACGTTCACCAGGTCGCCGCCGCGGGTGATGATGGGATGCACGCGGATTGCGTCGTCGTCGCGGAAGGTCTCGCGCACGGCGTTGATGGCCGCCAGGCCGATGTGGGCGGCGTAGAGGGCGTTGACGCCCATGTGGGGCGCGCCGCCGGCGTGGGCGGCCTTGCCGATGTAACGGATCTGCTTGACCACGCAGCCGTTGTTGGAGGCGGTGACGGACGCCATGCCGTTCTCGTCGGGCCGCGAGTGGGTGTGGATCATCATGGCCAGGTCCACGTCGTCGAACTCGCCGCGCGCAATCAGTTCCGGCTTGCCGCCCAGGAACTTAAGCTCGCCTTCCTGCACCAGGCCATGGCGGTACTCGACCTCCACGTATTCCTCGGCCGGCACGGCGAAGAGCACAATCGATCCGCACAGGTCCCGCAGGATGGTTGGGTCGCTCAGCGCGGCCGCGGCGCCCATCAGGCCGGCGATCTGCGCGTTGTGCCCGCAGGCGTGGGCGGCGTGGGTTTCCGGGTTCTCCATCGGGTGACCAGCCACCACCAGCGCGTCCAGTTCGCCGATCAGCGCCAGCGTGGGACCCGGCCGCCCGGTGTCGATCTTCGCCTTGACCCCGGTTCGGGCCAGGCCGGAGCGGTAGTCCAACTCCAACTCATCGAACTTGCGCTGCACCAGCGCCGCGGTCTCGAACTCTTTGAAGCCCAGTTCCGGGTTGCGCATGATCGTTTCGCCGACGTCGACGATGTCATCGCGGTGCGACTCCACCACGGCGGCGATGCGCTCTTTCAGATCGGCGCTGGCGGACATACCCGTAGCCCTTCGGATCCTGGTGGTGGCAGTCTGCCACGGGCGTGGAGAAACCGGGCCGCCAGGGCATCGTTCTGCATGGCGCCCTTCTTTTGTTCGGTTTTTGTTTGGTATTCTGGTTTCCCGTATTCCCCAGGGTGTTCCGCTGGCTCTTCCCGACACCGAGCGTCCCGCCGCGTTGCGGGTAGCCGTGCATGAAATCGAACAGCGCTGGGGGTTGCATGCCGCGGGGCGGCTGTTTGGGGTTAGTCCGCAAGAGGCCGGGTTTTCGACCGGCATCGGAGCGCTGGATCAGGCCACCGGGTTCGAGGGGATTCCCAGGGGGCGCCTGAGCGAACTGACCGGGCCGCCGGGCAGCGGGGCGTTGGCGCTGGGATGGCGGGCGCTGGCCGCCGCGCTGGATGGCGGCGGGTTGGCGGCCTACGTGGACCTGCCCGGCACGTTCGCGCCTACGGCGGGGGTGGGGCTGGGCCTGGATCTGTCGCGGCTGGTGGTGGTGCGGCCGCCGGATGCCGAGACGGCGCTGCGAGCCACTGCAACGCTTCTGCGGGGCAATGCCTTTGAGGCGGTGCTGCTGGACCTGGAGACCGCCCGGCCGCGCGGCAGCCGGTGGTCGCAACTGGCCGACCTGGCGGGGCGGGGATCGGCCGGACTGGTGGTGGTGACGGTGGCCGGGAGCCAGCGCGTTGCCGGACTGCCCTATCTGGCCTCGCTGCGCCTGGGGGTGGCCTGCCGGGGCTGGCGCTGGCAGCGCAGCCGCCTGACCCAAGTGCCGACGGGGCTGACGCTGGAGGTTCGGGTGCTGAAGTCGCGCAGCAACACGGGCGTTCAGCACCTGGTGATCGACTGTCCGTTTATGGGGAGGTCCAGTGGACCGCAAGACGTTGTGCCTGTGGATTCCGCGCTTTCGAACCACGGTGGAGGCGCAGACGCAGCCCTCGTGGTCGGCGCTGCCGCTGGCGATCTACGCGCGGCAAGCTAACCAGCGGCGGCTGATCGAGGTTTCCGAGGCGGCCCAGCACGCTGGGTTGCGGCTGGGGATGGCCGTGAAGGAAGCGGCGCAGCGCTGTCCGGAGGGCGTCTACGCGCCCGACGATCCACCGCGCTATGCCCAGGCGTTCGAGGCGGTGCTGGACGTGCTGGACCGGTTTTCGCCGGTGGTGGAGGACGCCGGGGTGGGGCTGGCGTTTGCCGACGCAGCGGGCCTGGAGTCGCTGTACGGCGCCGACGCGGCGCTGGGCGCGCGGGTGCGCCGCGACATGGAAGCGGCGACCGGGCAGGTCGCCCAGGTTGGACTGGCGTCGGGACGCCTGGCGGCGGAGGTTGCGGCGCGTACGGCGGGGGATTCGGGCGTGGCGGTGGTTTCTGGGGAAGACCGGGCGTACCTGGCCAACCAACCGGTCGGCCGGCTGCCGCTGGACGAGCGGACGCTGCGGCATCTGAGCATGCTGGGCATCGTCACGATCGGCGCGTTTGCCGATCTGCCGGTGAACGCCGTGCGGACGCGGTACGGGATGGAAGGCGCGCGGGCATTGCGGCTGGCGTGTGGTGAGGACCCGCAATCCTTGAAGGGTCGGACGCAATCCATCGTCCTGGATGAAGCAATCGACTTCGAGTGGGAAGAGCACAACGTCGACCGCCTGATCTTCGCGCTGCAGGCCCTGGCACAGCGCCTGGCCGCGCGGCTGGC
>DAOUJT010000091.1:0-2549 GCA_034422315.1 Chloroflexota bacterium
GAGTGGAATAGATTGGCGGCCCGGATGGAGGGCGCCAACCTGCTGCAGTCGGCGTCATGGGGGGACTTGAAGGCCCGCTACGGCTGGCGGGTTACCCGGTTGGCAATGGGCGATATGCACGCGCCACGCGGCGGAGTCCAAGTCTTGACGCGAACCCGCCGGATTCCGCCGCTGGGGCCGTCGGTTGGCCTGGCGTACGTCCCGCGGGGTCCGCTGGCGGCGTCGGACGCGGATGCCGAATCGCTGATCGAGGGGGCAATCGGGGAAGCACGGCGCCGTGGAGCTTCGCTGCTGCGGATTGAACCCGTGAGCGCCGCGCATGCAGCGGTACTCGAGGCTCGGGGGTTTCGCAAGACCGAAGCGTTCGTTCAGATACCGCGGACGGCCGTCGTGGACCTCGGGGAGGACGACCAGGAGTTGCTGACGTCGTTCAAGTCCAAGATGCGCTACAACATCCGGCTCTCGGCTCGGCGCGACGTCCGCGTTGCCAACGACTCCAGCGAGACCGCGTTTGGCGAGTTCTATGAATTGACCAGGGCCACGGCGCGGCGCCAGGGATTCGCCGTTCATGCGGCGTCGTACTACCGCGACGTGGCGCGTACGTTTGGCAATGACGCCGCGCTGTTTGTGGCGCGGTTTGAGGGCCGGCCGCTGGCGGCGCTGATGGCCGTGGCGTTTGGTCCCGAGGCGGTGTACTTGTACGGCGCGTCGTCGAACGCCGAACGCGGCCGCATGGCCCCGCACGCCGTGCAGTGGGCGGCCATGCAGTGGGCGCGCGCGCGCGGCTGCCGGCGCTACGACCTCTGGGGCATGGCGGATCCCAATGACGCCAACGATCCGATGGCCGGCGTGCACCGGTTCAAGCTGGGGTTCAATCCGCGGCTGGTGGAATATCCCGGCGCCTTTGACCTGCCGCTGCAGCGCGTTCGCTCCTGGGTGCTGACGTCAGGCGTCTTGCGCGCGCGCACCGCGCTCCAGCGCTGGCGTGGACAGCCGCAAAGCTAAGGCCGCGCAGGTGCATCCCACGTTCGACGAGTTGATCGCGGGCCTGCCGGGCGCTGAAGTTCAGCGTGCCTCCGGCGCCCGCATTCGCGACGTGGCGCACGACTCCCGGGACGTGAAGCCGGGATCGTGCTTTGTCTGTCGACAAGGGTTCCGGGTCGATGGTCACGCGTATGTAGGTGCGGCGTTGGCTGCGGGAGCGACGGCGATCGTGGCCGAACGTCCGGTCGAGACCCCGGCGAATGTTGGCCTGGCAATCGTGCCGGACGGCCGGGTGGCGCTGGCCAGCCTGGCGCGTCGGTTTTGGGGAGAGCCGGATCGTCGATTAGGACTGGTTGGCGTAACGGGAACGGACGGCAAGACCAGCACCTCGCGGCTGATTGCCTGGATGCTCGGGGCGTACGTGCCAGGGGTCGGCGAGTTGACGACCGTCAACACGCGGGCCGGCGGGGCTGATCTGGAGAAGTCCGGTCGACTGACAACACCTGAAGCCCCCACCGTGGCTCGGCTGCTGGCCCGGATGGTCCGGGACGGCGACGCCTGGGCCGTGGTTGAGGTGGCCTCCCACGCCCTGGAACTGGCGCGCGTGGACGGTTTCGCCTTTGACCGGGCCGTGATCACCAACGTGACGCACGAGCACCTGGATCTGCACGGGACGCTGGAGGCCTACCGCGCGGCCAAGCGGCGGTTGCTGGACCTGCTGGCTCAGGGTCCGGACGACGGACGCGGCAAGGTCGCGGTGCTCAATGCCGACGACCCGGTGACGGCTGGATTTGCCGATGGGTGCGCGGTTGCCGTCTTGACCTTTGGCGAGAGAAACCCGGCCGACGTGTCGGCGCGCTGGGCCGGCCTCACGTCTGGGGGGCTGGTGGTCGCCGGCTCTTCGCCGTGGGGCGAGTGGGAGGCGCGGACGCGCCTGCGTGGACGCTGGAACGTGGCCAACGTGGCGGCCGCCGTGGCCTGCGTGGGCAGCATCACCGGCGACCTGTCGGCGGGCGTGGACCGGCTGGCCTCGTTTGCGCCCGTAAAGGGACGGATGGAGACCGTCGCGGCGGGCCAGCCGTTTCACGTGATCGTGGACTTCGCACACACGCCGGCGGCGCTGGCCGCCTGCCTGGCGGAGGTCCGGTCGTTCACCCCTGGCCGGGTGCTGGCGGTGTTTGGCAGCGCCGGGGACCAGGATGCGGAGAAACGCCCGCTGCTGGGCCGGGCCGCGGCGGAAGGCGCCGACGTGGCGATCGTCACCAACGAGGACCCGCGACGCGAACGCCCCCAGGACATTGCGCGCGCCGTGATCGCGGGAAGCACCCCTGGCGGGGCGCGTTTCGAGGCGATTCACGATCGGCGCGAGGCCATCGCTCGAGCGTTTGACCTGGCCCGCGCGGGCGACACCGTGGTGCTCGCCGGCAAAGGCCACGAACGGTCAATTCAATTCGCCGACCACGAAGAGCCGTGGGACGAGGCCGGGGCCGCGCGCGAGGCGCTGGCCAACCTGGGCTACCGCGGGTGAGCGGAGCCCGCGGTCAGGCGGTGCAGCCGCCCGGCTT
>DAOUJT010000092.1:0-2522 GCA_034422315.1 Chloroflexota bacterium
TGCTCCATCGCGTGGTCGATCTGCGACAGCGGGAACGTGTGCGACAGGATCTGGTCGAACGGCAGGTCATCCTTGTAATCGACCAGGAAGTTCAGCGAGTTCCACAGGTCCTGGGCCTTGTAATGGGCGATTCCGATCACCGTGATGCTCTTGAACACGATCACCGATGGATCGAACTCCGTATCCCACCCCACGTTGATGTTTCCGATCTCCAGGTAGCGTCCGCCGTGGGCCGTCATGTCCAGCCCTTCCCGTACCACGCCCGGGTGGCCCACCAACTCCAGGGTCACGTCGCTGCCCAGCCCGCCGGTCAGGTCGCGAACCGCGTCAGCCCGTTCCTCCGGCGTCTCATACTCCCGGATATCGACCACGTCGGTCGCACCAAACTCGCGGATCAGGTCCAGCCGTTCGTCCACGCCATCGATGGCAATGACCTTGGCGGCCCCGCGGGCCTTGGCTATGCCGGCGGCGTACACCCCCAGGCCGCCCGCTCCCTGGATCGCAACAGTTTCGCCAAAGGACAGTCCTGCGCGGTCCAGCCCCGAGACCACCTGCGACAGCGCACAGTTAATTCCCGCAATCTCCAGGTCCGACAACGAATCCGGCACCTTGAACATCGCGTGCTTGGGATGCAGGTAGTAATACTCCGCAAACGTTCCCCGGAAGTGCGGCCACACGTCCGCGCTCTGCGTCCGGTCGAACTGCCGCGTCGGGCAGGCGTACGTATGCCCTTTCAGGCAGGTCGGACACTGCATGCACGGGTAGAAGTACTGAAAGACGACCCGGTCGCCCTCCGTCACCGGCTCGCCCATCGTGTCTGTCGTCACACCGTCGCCCAATTTGTGGATCCTGCCGGTGCCCTCGTGCCCCAGCGCCATCGGCGTCGGCCGACCCATCTTCACCACGTCAATGTCGCCCCGCCAGTAGTGCAGGTCCGAACCGCATACGTTGGCCATCGTCATCGCCAGTACGGCCGCCCCGGGCTCGGGGTCCGGCACCGGGTATTCCCGAAGGTCGAACGGAATGTTGGTTCCGTGATAGGTGGCGGCAATGCCGGTCTCAGCCATGGCTTCGCTCCGATCGGCCCGGTCGGGACTGACGCGTTGATCGAAGCGTATCCTAAGGCGTGAACCGCTTGGCCGTCAGTAGGGCGCGATGACGCCCGAAGCCTGGATCGTCGTCGGCTGTGTGGTCGGCGCGCTCGTGCTGTTCGCCACCGAGCGGCTCCCGCCCGAAGGCGTCGGTGTTCTCGTTCTCCTTGTCCTCGGGCTCACCGGCACCGTGGACGCTCCCACCGCCTTCGCCGGCTTCGCCAGCCCGGCCGTCATCACCGTCGCCGCCATGTTCATCCTCAGCGCCGGCCTGGTGGAAGCCGGAGCGCCCGCCGCGCTCGCCTCGGCCATCGTCCGCTACGGCGGAACTCGCGTCGCCGTCCTGACCGTCCTTCTCGTACTGGTTGTGGGCGGCATGTCCGCCTTCATCAACAACATCGCCGCCACCGTGATTCTTATGCCTGCCGCCGTTACCCTCGCCCGCGCCGCCAACGCCTCCGCCTCTCGCCTGCTCATGCCCCTGGCCTTCGGCTCCATGCTCGGCGGGCTGATGACCCAGATCGGAACCCCGCCCAACTTGCTGGTCAGCGACGCTTTGGCCGCGGCCGGCCACCGGCCCTTCGGCATGTTCGACTTCGCTCCCACCGGCGCCGCCATTCTCGGTGCCGGCCTGCTGTATCTCGTAACCGTCGGCCGCCGGCTCGTACCGGATCGGCAAGGCCCGGACTTCGACGAGGGCATTGCCCAGACTCGCGACTACCTGGCCGAAGTCCGCGTCCCGGCTGGCGCCTCCATCGTGGGCAAGAACCTCCGCGAACTGCGCTGGCGGCCGCGCTTTGACATCTCCGTCATGGAGATTTTTCGCGACGGCCGCCGGCTTCGCTTCCCCACCGCCGAAGAAGTGCTCTTTGTCGGTGACGTGGTCCTGGTTGAGGGTGAGCCTGACGACGTGCTCCGGCTCACCCAGTCCGAGGGTGTCGAGTTCACCTCGGAGCGTGAATTCGAACCCGGCCGCTTGCAAGCTGAAGACGAGCGGGCCACCGTGCTCGAACTGGTCGCCGGCCCCACCTTCTCCAGCCGCGGCCTCTCGATTGCCGCCATGCGATTCCGCAACCGCTTCGGCGGACTCGTCCTCGGCATCTGGCGTCAGGGCACGCGCCTGCGAACTCGGCTGCGCGATCAGCGAATCGAGACTGGCGACGTGCTCATGGTCCGCATGCCCAGCGCCCGTGTGGCGGACCTCGAACAGTCCACCGACTTCATCGTCCTCTCCCAGCGCGCGCGGCTCGTGCTTCCCCGACCGCGCATGCTGGTGCCGCTGGCCATCCTGGCGCTGGCTGTGGGGCTGGCGGCCGCGAATGTGGCCCACATCGCCGTAACCGGAGTCCTGGGCGCCTTGCTCATCGTCGTCACCCGCGTCCTCCCATACGACCGCGTCTACGCCGCCGTCGAGTGGCGCACCCTTGTCCT
>DAOUJT010000093.1:0-4500 GCA_034422315.1 Chloroflexota bacterium
ATGCCTTTGCCTATCCCCCGCACCTTCGAGATTTCGCCGCTCTCCACCAATTCCGCCACGTCCGTGGTCAGCGAGTCCACCCGCCGCGCCGCATTCCGAAACGCCCGCACGCGGAACGTATTCGCGCCTCGAATCTCCAGCGCATCGGCAAAGCCCTCCAGCAATTCGGCGGCCGCTTTGTTCAGCATCGCGTGGGGCTTTCCGGCTCGTACGGACTCTTTGCATTGTCTCCGATTGCCCGCGCCCCGCCCAGGCGGCGTAGCATTCGCTCTATGAAGTGGCTGGACGCGCTCGCCCCCGAGCTCGAATACCGCGGCCTCGTCGGCGAACGCCGCGCCTTGCTCCATCGCGTGCCCCTCAGTTGGCGTGAACGACTGCCCGCCGACACCTGGATGCGGCTTTGCGCGGCGTCCGGTGTGCGCGTCGCTTTCCGCACCGACAGCCCTACCATCACCGTTCGCGCCGAGTGGTTGTCCCAGCAGACCAACCGGGCCAACGCTGAAATCGACCTCTATCAGAACGGCGAGTTCTACGGCCAGCTCCGCTCCCAGGGCCTGGGCGCCGCCGAGGGCGTGGTCTACGACGGGCCGGCCCGCGACCGCTGCGTCGAGCTCTATATGCCCCCCTACGGCGAAGTCAGGTTTGCCGGCGTCGGCGTGGCCCAAGACGCCTGCGTGCAGCCGCCTCCGCCGCTGGACGGTCCGCGGCTGCTCTTCTACGGCGATTCCATCACCCACGGCAGCACCACCGCGCGGCCGGGCACGACCTATCCGGCCCGCATCGCTCGCGCCCTTGGAGTGGACTTCGTCAACCTGGGCGTGGGCGGCTCGGCCCGCGGCGAACCGGCCATGGCCGAGATCGCCGCCTCGCTGCGCGCCGACGTGATCGTGCTGGCCTACGGCGTCAACACCTTCGGCTCCAGCTACGAAGAGCCCCGTGCCTTCGAACGCACCTACGACACCTTCCTGGCCATCCTCCGCTGGCATCAGCCGGAAGTCCCCATCCTCATGGTCACGCCCCTCTTCCACACCTGCGAGTTCGAGCAGACCACCCGCGGCGGCGCAAAGCTGGAGGAGTACCGTCGCGTCATCCGCGAAGTGGTCTACCGACGCCAGAGCTTCGGCGACGCCAACCTGATCCTGCTGGAAGGCCACGGCCTCATCGGCCCCGGCCAGGGCGACCTGCTGGCCGACCACGTCCACCCCAACGACGCCGGCTTTGCCGCAATGGCCGACGGCCTCGGCGCCCAGATCCAGCGCGTCCTCAGTCTCACGTCTGGCAAGACCTGACCGAGGCATTTCCTGTCCGGCTCCAATGTGCAACGGGCTGGCTGCGAGGCCCCGAGAAATGATGCACTGCTAGAGTTGTCGAGCGGTCCAGCTTCAATGCGCTCGAGACGTTGCGCCGGGTTCGTGTTGACGCTCGGCGAAAGGAGAGCCCCTGGTGACTACAGGGACGGATAGCGTGGCATCGCGGGGCAAGGAGTTGTACCTCACGAAGATCCGCGACCTGACCCGCGGGACGGCGAAGGGCGACTTCGTCGTGATCGACATTCACAGCGGCGACTTTGAGGTCGATTCCGACGACGTGACGGCAACGATGCGGCTGATGGAGCGGCGCCCGGATGCCATCACCTGGGCGGAGCGTGTTGGCTTTCCGGCGGCATACAACTTACGGGGCGGGATTCTGGCTCGTACTGAATGATTCGCGGGCGGATAAACCAGCGCCTGGAGCCCGTAATCGACGTTTCGATTCTCGACGATCACGACATCGCGCACAGCTTCGAGTTCATCTTGGATACCGGATTCAGCGGCCACTTGACCTTGCCATCAAATGTCATCGATCGGCTTGGTCTCAGTTACAGCGGGCAGCGAGCGGTAGCGATGGCCGACGGATTCGTACACGACGTCGACGTTTTTACGGCCAGGGTGTTGTGGCACGAAAACCCGAGGCCTGTATTCGTCATTCGGTTGGACAGTTTCCCTCTGCTTGGAATGCGCTCGCTCTTGGGATGCAGGCTGTCCATGAACGTGTACGCCGGCGGTCGCGTTGTGGTCCAGGAGACACTCTGAGCGGCTTGCGCAGTGCACGCTGGGCTTGCGGGGCGCACAGCCAGCCTCCAAACCGGATGACCTCGCCGTTAGACCCACTCGCCCCGCCGCCTTACGCTAAGCCCTACCGTCCCAACGGCGAGGCGCACCCATGCTGAGGCTCAGCATCCTCACCCTGTCCTACCGTCAGGCCTTCGACGATGGCCGGATGGACCTGATGAGCTTCCTGGACACCTGTCGCGAACTGAGCGTGGAAGGCGTGGACCTGCACGACTCCGCGTTTCCGGCCGTGGACCGGGCCTCGCTGCTGGCCGTCAAGCGCGAGTGCCTGGACCGCGGGTTGGATATCCCCTGCATCGCCATCTCCAACAACTTCGCCCGGCCGGCCGACGAGCTTCCCACCGACGTCCAGCGCACCAAGACCTGGATCGAACGTGCGGCTCTGTTCGGCGCGCCGCAGGTTCGCGTGTTCAGCGGTAGCCCTGCCACTGAAGAAGACCGCGCCGCCTCCTGGGACCGCTGCGCTGACGCCCTGCGCGAGTGCGCCGAGTTCGGCGCCGAGGTCGGCGTCGTCGTCTCGCTCCAGAACCACAACCACAAACAGATCGCCCCCGACGGCGAGGACGTCCTGCGCCTGATCCGCCAGGTCGACCACCCCAACCTCGGGCACGTGCTCGACACCGGCCAGTACGCCGGCTCCCCCGGCGCCTCCGGCTTCGCCGAAGACGAGCAGCGTGAGCGCCACGACTACCTGAACAGCATCGCCCTCACCGCGCCCCTGGCCACCGCCGTCCGCGCCAAGCTCTACCGCATCGCCACCGGCCGCGAAGAGTCGCTGGACTACGACACCATCTTCCAGACCATCCGCGGCGTCCGCTACAACGGCTGGATCAGCCTGGTCTACGAAGGCCGCGACGATCCCATCGAGGTCATCCCCCTCGGCGTCCGCTACCTCCGCGAGTATCTCCCGGCAGCGTCCACGTAAGGCCGTAAGCTTGCGCCTCGCTGGAGTTCCCGCGGCGACCAGCTCATCTCAATAGGTAGTTGAAGTTGGCTCCCCGGGAAAGCCCCTGGGCGATGCGTTGCGGTGACCCGGCATCGGCCAGCCCTGACCGCCCATCGTTTGGTACTCGCGGGACTTGCCGCACAGCCAGAAGAACATCTCGGCCGCATCCACGGCGTCCCGGAACTGCTGCCGCATCCCTCGCCGCGCGAACGTGTAGTCGGCCAGGGCAAAGTCGAAGTCCGGCTCAATCACCCAGTCACGGGTCGGCGGCGCCGTGCGCCAGTAGTTGTACTTGAGGAGGTTGCGAGTCCCCCGCGCCGTTGACGCGGAACGACGGTGCCAGATGGAATAGACGGTGAGGAAGATCGAGCCGGCGGACGCCACGGTCTTGACGCCGTGTCGCAGGTTCCCGTAATGCCCCATCAGGCTGGAGTGCTGAAACAGAAAGTGCGACCCGGGGAGCACCTCGGTGGGCCCCATGTCAGCCGTGCAGGCCTCGGGATAATAGAAGACCTGCAAATAGTGCAGCGGAGGTCCATAGCGCGACCCGCCGTCACGATGCCAGCCTTGCGCCGGCGCCGGCATATGCACGCGGTGGTTGCTCATAAGAACCGGGGTCTCGAACCCCGCGCCCAGCAGCGAGCGTATCGCGCCGGCGGCCGCGGGATTGAGGATCACGTTCTCGACAAACCAGTCCTCGGCGAGGATGTCGGTCGGCTCGAGAGAGGGGTTGTTGTCGACGAAGTCGACCGTCTTGCGGTTGATCTCCTCGGGCACGACGCCGTCGAGCAGGAGGTAGCCGCGCTTGCAGAATTCGAGGACCTGGGTGTCCCTTAGCGTGGGCGCGATGTGCGAGGTGTCCATCAGGCGTTCCGGATCTTCTCGAGTACGAACTCGGCCCCGTAGGCGTAGGTTCGGGACTCGTCGAGCAGCAGGGCGAGATTGGGGAACTCGATGATGCGCCAGCCGTCGCGGATCGCATCCAGGACCGTCTGGTAAGGCCACGCGTCAGGATCGTCCGCGCCGTCCGAGAGTTCACCGTCGGTGACCATGCGCATGCCGATCACCTGGGTGTCCAGCGCCGTGCCGGCCGCTTGCACGTACAGCAAATCCTGTCGCGCGTTGCGCGCGGACCTCAGTTCCTCCCGAATGGCCGCGAGCGTGGACTCCTGCAACGTTCCGGCGCGCAACTCCGCGATTCCCTGATCGAGCTTGATCGCGATGGCTTCGAGCGACATTGTGGTGCTTCCGGCGCCTGCCGCCGGATTATCGGCTACGCGGGCGCGGGTGCGGGCGCCCGAGCTGACCGCCACCCGGTGTCAACCCTGGCAGCTCACTGACGGCCCCGCGGGGATTGTCGGCGGCTGGCGTCGCGACTAGCATGACCGCCACACGGTCGCTGCTTGAGGGTTTGCCCATCTCCGATTCACGCGCCCCCATCGG
>DAOUJT010000094.1:0-2445 GCA_034422315.1 Chloroflexota bacterium
GTGCAGTTGCTCACGCCCACCTCGCCAACCAAGATCGTCAACCTGGCGGGCAACTACCTGAGCCACATGGGCGACTCGCCGCCTTTCTCGCGACCTCAGCCGTTCCTGGCGCCGCCGTCGTCCGTCCTCGAACCCGGCGGAACCATCGCCTGGCTGGAAGGCTGCAAGGACCTTCACTATGAAGGCGAGATGGCGGTCATCATCAGCAAGCGCTGCTCGCGTGTCAGCGAGGATGAAGTCGGGGACTACATTCTGGGTGTGTGCGCCGCCAACGACATCAGCGAGCGCATCTGGCAGAACGGTCAGACCAATGGCGAGCCGGACAGCCAGTGGTGGCGTGGCAAGGGCGCGGACACGTTTTCGCCCTTCGGCCCGTGGGTTACCACCGGCCTGGACCACGGCAACCTGGAGATGACCACGCGCGTCAACGGCGAGGTCGTCCAGCACACCAACACCAGCGAACTGATCTACAACGTCGAACAGATCGTCAGCTTCGTCTCGCAGTACATGACACTGGAGGCTGGCGACGCAATCTTCACCGGCACCTCCGGCTCCACCGAGGCCATGCAGAGCGGCGACGTTACGGAAGTCGAGCTGGAAGGCAACGGCACGCTCTCCAACACCGTCGGCCACCCCGAGTAAGGCGAGCCGCAGCACCGAGGCCTCGCTTGGTGGTGTTGAATCGCACGGGACCGCGGCAGGGTTCTCCAAGATCCTGCCGCGGCCTCGTTTTGGGGCTACTCAGCGCTTGACACGCGGCACTGGCAGCCAGATAATCTGGCTAATGCTCCCCGCCCTCCGTTGCCCATAGAGGCAACGGACTGGCGGGGTTTATCATTCAGCGGACCGCGATGTCTGACCGTGTCGTCGTCTACATTGATGCACAGAACACTTACAAGGGCGCGCGCGACGCGTTCTTTGGTGGTCGCGCGCACTTTACGCGCGGTCAGTTCGATCCAATCGAATTAGGCAAGCTTCTGCTCCGGCGGACAGTGCCTGGGGTCGCTCGAGAGTTGAAGCAGGTGCGGGTGTACTCGGGCCGCCCCGACGCCCGAAAGCAGCCTAAGGCCAATCGCGCGCACCTGCGTCAGTGTGATGCATGGGAATCCAAGGGAGTCTACGTTCTGGGACGGCCGCTGCGATACCCACGAGACTTCCCAGCTTCTAAGCCGCAGGAAAAGGGCATTGACGTCGAATTGGCGATTGACCTCGTAACGCACTCGATAGCTAGATACTTCGATGTGGCTATTGTCCTTTCAACCGACAGGGACCTCAGACCGGCGCTTGAGTGGGTTGCCCGTCAGTCCATTCAGGGTCCCCGCGTTGAACTAGCGGCGTGGCAAAGCCTTACAAGTAATCGTCGCATTCCTGTTGATGCCCCTGTGGCTGTCCCATGCCACTGGCTCGATATTGAGGACTACCGGGCGGTCCGCGACGAAACGGATTACACGCGACCCGGCCGACGGTAGGGACTCGTAGCAGCGGCAGGTATTCGTGCCTGTGCTAGGAAACTCGGCAGCCAACCTCCTTGCCCCATCACCGCATCGGCTGCATGTCATCCATTGGCGGCCCGCGTTCTTCGCCCGGTGTGGACTCCGCCCTCATGGCGTTGCGTCCCATCTCGTCGGACCCGCCGAAGATGATCGGCAGCGTCAGGGCAACCAGCATCACTAGCGCCCAAATTGCCGGCGCCGATGTTTGCAGTTGTCGGCGGCGTCGATCTGCGCGCGCTTCCAGCCGCTCGCGCCGCGGCTGCCACCAGGGGTTGTGCCTCGACTCGAAGTAGTGGAATCCCACCCCCAGCACCGCGCCGTACACCAGGTGCCCGACCAGCGAAGCCGTGCGCGGCGCCGTGCTGTCCGCCGACCAGTCCGGCGTCTGCCCGGTCAGCACCGCGAACAGCGTGTTTGGTCCCACCACCCAGATAAAGAACCCGAAGGCCACGCCCCAGCCCACGGCTGATCCGATCCCGTACGTCTGCCGCCGAAACAGCAGGCCGTACACCGCGCCCCAGATCACCGAGACCACGGCATGCACCAGCACGCCAACGGCTGCGTTGTCGGCCCGCATCAACTGGGCAATTCCCTCGAACGATCCGAGCCGCGCCAGCATCACGGTATACAGCAGCCCACCCGCGATTCCCGCGGCCGACCCGCGCCCGAGTGCCCGCAGCCCCTCGGTGCCGTAGCCCTCATCCTCGTCCGCCGTCGTCTCGGCGAACAGCACTCGCCACGCCACGCTCAGCCACTGGTAAGCCAGCCCCAGGATTCCGCCGAAGAGCAGGTAGGCCAGCAGTCCGGGAAAGGCGTCGTGAGCAAACCCCATGCCCCACGGCAGCATGCCCCGGGTGGCCAGCCCGACGATAGTCATCGGAACCAGGATCCAGGCCAGGAACCCGAACACGAACCCTCGTACGAGCGCCGCGCCCGCGCTGTCGCGCACCGT
>DAOUJT010000095.1:0-4333 GCA_034422315.1 Chloroflexota bacterium
GCCACCGCCACCGCCGCGGCCGCTCCGGCCAGCAGGGCCAGCAGCAGCGCAATGCCGATTTCTCGAAGAAATACGTCCTCGGCAAATTGAAGCTGCGCCAGGACCTCGCGTGGCAGGCCTCGGCTTCCAACGTCGGCAAAGTAGGCCGTGGCCACGGTCCGGCCATCCGATTCAATCGGAATCGGCCGCCAATGGTCAAGATCGGGGGGCTGGTCCAATCGGCCGACTTCTACGTTCCCGCCGACAATTGCACCGTTGTGATCCACAACAAGGTAGGGCAAACCTCGACCGGGTCCGCCGCGGCGCAACTGAAACGTGCCGTTGGCGCCATAGGCAAGGCCGAGTTGCCAGGCGACGGCCGCTTGCTGCCGCTCGCGAACATTGGTGGCGTAGCGGTGAAAGCTGGCGGCGATTGACCGATTGACCAGCAGTGCCGTGACTCCAACAGCAACCAGGGACACTGCCACGAATGCCAGCGTCAAACGCACACGCAGGCTCATCGCTCGGCCGACCTCCGGCTCGGTATCGGATTCCATCCAATCGTGAGCGTATCGACCGCGCGTGCATGCCGTATGCAAGCGCTGTGCACGCAGTCCATCGCAGACTCACCGTGGAGCAGGGCGCCTGCTGCGGTCGACAGGCATCGCCGAGATCTCGTGTAAGAATCGAAGGTATCGAATCTAATGCCGAATGGTCGGCAGAACCCGGTATGGCAAGTTCCGGACTAATCCTGGTTGTGGACGACGAGCCCGACATCCGGCGGGTCGTCCGTGCCTACCTGGAACGCGATGGATTCAGCGTTATCACCGCGGGCGACGGCGCCGAGGCCCTGCGACTGGCCCGCCAGCGCCGCCCCAACGCGGTAGTGCTGGATCTCATGCTTCCGGATGTCCAGGGCCTCGACGTCTGCCGTCAACTGCGGGCCGAATCGAACACTCCGGTTCTGATGCTGACGGCCCGTGACGACATCACCGACAAGGTGGTGGGTCTGCAGATCGGCGCCGACGACTACGTCACCAAGCCTTTCGACATCCGCGAGGTCGTCGCCCGCGTTCACGCACTGCTGCGCCGCGCAGCCAGCTCGGATCCCGATGATGGACCGCTTCGTGTCGACGGCATGACGATCGACCCGGGCACCCGGCAGGTCCGGCGCGACGGCGAGGCGATCCAATTGACAAAGGTGCAGTTCGATCTGCTGGCGACGCTCATGCGCCATCCCGGTCGCGTGTTTACCCGCGAGGCCCTGGTTGAGCGCATCGTGGACGACGACCGGCCCACGCTGCCGCGCTCCATCGACAGCCACGTTCGCAACCTGCGAAAACGGGTCGAACCGGTGCCGTCCCGTCCGCGCTATGTGCTGACGGTTCCCGGCGTCGGATACCGGTTCGCTCCACCCGAGGACGGATAGCGCCGCGCACACCCCTCAGAAAAATGCACGGAAGTCGCATTCTCCGTGCATCGAATGTCCATACCCCGCCCCAACACTGCCTTTCGTAAACGTTTTGCGCTGGCCTTGCATTGGCCGGCGCCTGCGAAAGGAGGCGTCGTGAGACTCCGAATTCGAACTCTTGCCGCGGCGGTTACGGCCGTCGTTCTGCTGACGGCCGTAACGGTCAGTGCGGTGCTGGCGCATGGTGGCTTTGGTCGCGGTGGCGGAAAGTCCACTGCCGTGACCGCGATTGAGGAACAGACAGGTCTCAGCCAGGACGAATTGCGAACCCGATTGCAGGGCGGTGAGTCACTGGCGGACATCATCGAGGCCGAAGGCGGCGACCTGGAAGCCGTGGTCACGGCGGCGCTGACAGGACTTGATGACAAGGTCGACGCGCTCGTGGAGGCCGGCCGGCTTGAGTCCGACCAGGTGGACGACTACAAGGCCGCCGCCGAGCAGCGCGTGCGCGACTGGCTGGCCGGCACGTACGAAGGCAAGCGTGGCAAGGGCCGTGGTCGCCTCGGCGGAAAGGGCGTCGGGCTGGTCAGCATCGTCTCGGAAGAGACGGGTGTGCCCGCCGAGAACATCCGAACCAGGCTCTCCGACGGCGACAGCCTGTCCGACATCATCGAGGAAGCCGACGGCGACGTGACCGCGGTCACGGACGCCGCCATGGAGGCCTTTGAGACACGGCTGACCGCAGCGATCGAGAACGGCCGTGTCGACGCCGAAAAGGCCGACGAACTGCGCGAGTCAATGCGCGAGCGCATCGAATCGGCCCTGGAGGCCGAGGGCGGTGCCCACATGAAGGGTCGAGGCAAGTCCGGGTCCCGAGACTGTGGTCGCGGGCACGGTCGCTATCACCGTGGCGCCGGAGCCGGTGCCGACAAGGTAACCCTGCCAATCGGAGCAACCCCAGCTACGGCCTAGCCGCGCACTCCCTCCCCCTGCGCGACTAGCGCCATTAGCGCCCGCCACGGGGCCTGTGTCCACTAGGCACAGGCCCCGTGGCTTTCTCGCGTTCCCTCACGGCGAATGGTTCTGCGCAAGCCAAGCTGTCGGAACACTCACGTCTCCTCGCGTCCTCGCCACTGCTGACCGTGCCTGGCGCGGGGTATCGATTCGCCCGCGGACAGCCAGCTCGACGCCCCTGGCAACAAATGCACGGAACACCTATCCGCCGTGCATCGTGCGTCCATCCCCAGCCCCAACAATGCCTTGTATAAGCGGCGCTGATTTCCGAAACCTCATCGCCGAGAAAGGAGGGCATCGTGAGATCCCGATTCCGTGTTCTAGCGGCCGGTATGGCCGCGGTGGGGGTGCTGACCGCAGCGGGCGTCGGCGCGGTGCTGGCGTACGACGCCGTGGGGCGCGACTTTGGCGAAAAGCCTCCGGTGGTGGCCGTGATCGAAGAGCAAACGGGCATCCGCGGGGAAGCCGACTTGCGCGCCCGTTTGGCGGGTGGCGAGACCCTGGCCGAGCTGATTACGGCCGAAGGCGGGGACGCGGACGCCGTGGTGGCCGTGGCCCTGGCCGGGCTGGACGTGAAGCTGGCCAAGCTAATCGAGGCTGGCGAACCGGAGGCCGCGCAGGCGGCGGAATACCGAGCGGGTGCCGAGCAGCGCGTGCGCGACTGGCTGGCTGGCAGGCCGAGCAACCCTCAGGGGCAACCGCCGTGGGGGCAAGGCCTCTAGGTGGAGGACTAACGTCGCTGAGCAGCCAGGCAGGCAGGACCAGCTGTCTGGTCGGTGAGCGGAAACCACCGCCATCCGCTAGCCGTACGTCTCACCGCCTGGGCGGGTCCGTCAGGAGGCCTGCGTCCACCCGGATGCAGGCCTCGTGGCGTGCGCCGCGTGTACGGTCGCCCTCAGGCTTCGCTAACCATCGCGTGCAGCCTGCAAACAGTGCGCCAGTTACGAATGGTGCAGACCGTCCCCAACATGCGGTCAAAGTAGTCGTTCGTGAGCTTTGACCGCGCGACGCCGGCGGGAAAGTGCAGGTAGACCTCGTTTCCTCGCACCTCAAAGGCGTCTGGCGGCGAGCGATCCGGATCGAGCGTCGCCACCCGTGCCGGATCCGGCGTCTCGGCGAGGAAGCCAACGTGAAGCTTGGTCGGATCCGCGCCGGCGGCCAGGAACGGGTTGCCGCGGATGATTCGGTCAAACTCGGATGCCGTCCGCATGACGACCGGAATCTGAAAGCCGTGACTGGCCGCGATCGCGGCGGTCATACGCGCCGATAGCCCGTCCGCGAGCGCCGGCGACGTCCGGAACACCACGTTGCCACTCTGGATGTACGTGCGGACGTTCTCGCACCCGGCCGCCCCGAACATCGCGGCCAAGTCCCGCATGAGTAGCTTGCGGTGGCCACCCACGTTGATGCCGCGCAGCAACGAAACATAAGGGCGGCTGGCCGCCGCCCCGCCTGCCTGGTCCCGATCCTGCATGTGCCGTTTCCGCCTCGTTCTCGACAACGACTCTAGGTCAAATACCCCTCTCGGGGCGACGCAAGTCCTCCCAAAGCTCAGGCCGCACCTCGTGTCGCCATCCGGCTGCGTTGTCTATGCTCGCGGTCCGGAACCTTTCTGTCGCCGTCACGTCAATTGGCCGATGCACGGCTGGGGAGAGCAGCCATGGAAATGCGGAGCTTGGGGGCCACGGGCGAGCGCGTCAGCGCCCTGTGCATGGGCTGTTGGGAGATCGGCGGCCAGGCCTGGGGCGACTTTCCGGCCTGGGACGGCGTTCGCCTGGTCCAGCAGGCCTTCGACGCCGGCATCACCACCTTCGACACCGCCGAGGTCTACGGCAACGGTCGCAGCGAGGTTCTGCTTGGCGAGGCGCTCTACGGCCGTCGCGACGACGCCTTCATCATCAGCAAGGTCGGCTACCTGCCCGGCACCGA
>DAOUJT010000096.1:0-12904 GCA_034422315.1 Chloroflexota bacterium
GTGGCGGGGTCGAGGGCCACGGCGTCGGTGTGAGTGCCGCCGGTGTCAATGCCGAGGATGAGGGACATGGGGCGATGGTCGCGCGGATTGGGGGATTGTGCACGCCGGGCGGGGTGCGATTCGGGCCCGCTGGGCGGGGTGGCGGAGGGTTGATGGGGGCGTTGGGTGAGGCGGTTGTGGTTCGCCAGGCTCGCCAGGGGCGCAAAGAGGGTTGCGAGGAGGGCGAGCAGGGTCATGGGCCACGGCGTGCGGCCGAACGTGAGGGGCCACGGGAGTGGGGTGGTTGGGATGCGGAGGAGGAGTTGCGTTGTCATGGCAGGCATTGTACACTTGAGGCGTACTGAGGGCAAGTCGAGTGATGGTTGGCGGCGGGCGAGGGGCCTGGGGGCGGGCGGTGAGGATTGGTATGATTTTCGGGGTATGAAATTCATACGGATTGCGGCATGCGAATTTCAGAGCGGGGGCAGATTACGATTCCGAAGGCGTTGCGGGATCGATTTGGGTTGCATCGCGACGTCGAGGTGGAGGTGGTGCCGACGGAACGAGGGTTGCTGATTCAGAAGCGGGCGGCGGCGGAGCATCCGGTGGATCGGGTCTACGGAATCCTGGGCGGTCAGGGCATGGACGTTGACGCCTATATCGAGGAAATCCGGGGCCGGTGATCACAGCCGTCGACACGAACGTGCTGTTGGATGTGTTTCGGCCGGATCCGCAGCACGGCCCGCAGTCGGCGGCCTGGCTTGCAGCGGCCTACGACTATGGGGCCGTTGTAGTCTGCGACGTGGTGTACGCGGAGTTGGTGCCGTTCTTCGGCGACCGGTTGGCGCTGGACGGGGCGCTACGAGAGGTTGGCGCGACGTTGTCGCCGATCGATTCGGCCATCGCCTATGAAGCCGGGATGCGGTGGATGCGATATCGGCGGGCCGGGGGGCCACGAACGCGGATTGTGGCGGACTTTCTGATTGGGGCGCATGCGTTGGCTGCGGCCGATAGGTTCCTTACGCGGGACCGAGGCTTCTACGCGACATACTTCCCAGAGTTAGGGGCTCAGCAGGAGTAGTTTCGGCGCGCGGGCGGAACCGACGCCGGCGATCAGGGATGCGAGCAACGCCGGCATTGCTTGCAACGCAATCAGTGCATGCGTTGATTGCGTTGCGGGTCGTGTTGGCAGGTATGTGGTTCGACACGGGCCCCTTCGACAGGCTCAGGGCAGGACCTACGACAAGCTCAGGGTAGGCTCACCACGAACGGGCACGGTCAGGGTTGGTTGCCCGGAAGAGGCCGGTTAGAAACGCGGCCCCTACGAGGATTTCGGGGGGCGGCGGGGGTTAGGTCTCGTAGTCGCCGTCGATGTCGAGGACGAGCATGTGGTAGTTGTCAGGGTCGTGGGTTTCGGGGCGGCGGGGGAGCTCGAGGGCGGGGATGGTGAGCATGAGGTTGGCGGCGAATTCGATGTCGGAGGGGTCGAGCATGAAGTACTCGGAGAGGCCGCTGGCGCGGTCGCGGGTGACTTCGACGGCGTCGCGCATGGCTTGCACCGAAACGATGCGACTGAAGCGGATGCGGAAGGTGCGTTCGCCGCTGAAGTAGAGGTGCTTGGTGGTGATGGCCATGGTTCCAATGCCACGGTCGACGATTTCGTCGCGTTCGACGGGGGTGCCGCGCGACTGACCGACGCGGACGGAAACGCCTTTGGCTATACGGACGCTGGTTCCCGCTGAACGGCCGACGATTTCGCGCTTGATGCGTTGTTCGGCGTAGCCGACGCCGGGAAAGATGTAGATGAGGTGCTCGCTCTTGAGGAATTTGAACGGGAGCGGTTGGTAGTGGGACCAGTCAACCTGGGGGAGCTTGTTGTCGTCCAGGATGTCGATGATGTTGTCGCGGCGCTGGCGTTCGAGGCGCAGGGCGCGCTGTTCGGCTTCACGCTGGCGGCGCCGGATGGCCTGTTGCCGCTGCCGTTCCTGTTCGCGGGCCTGGCGCGCCTGTTCCTGCCGCTCTTTCTGCTCGGCAAGGGTGCGGCGGACCCATCCGATTGGGCTCACGTCACTGATCTCCGTTGGGTCGCCATCTTGCCAGGATGCGCGCTAGCGCCGAATTACTTCCACTCGTCGTCGGGGGGCCAGATGTTGGTGGCGCCGAGGCCGGCGCCCTGCAGGCCGGCGTCTTCGGTCCAGTCGGCGGTGGCGTCGCGCCACTTGATGAAGTGGGGGGCCTGGGTGTGGGCCTTGAAGGCGTCTTCGTCGACGTAGATCTCGTAGAGCCAGATGCGGTTGGGGTCGTTGGCGTCCTGGATGATGTCGAATTGGAGGCAGCCGGGTTCGTCGTTCACGGAGCCGCGGGCGTCGCCGATCATCTCTTCGATGAAGCGGTCCTTGTAGCCGTCCTTGATCTGGATGGGGGCGATGATGACGAACATGGGGCGCTCCTTCTGGGGGACGCGGTACAGGGCCGTGAGGGAATCGTACAGCGGTTAGTGGCTGGTGGCTCGTGGCGAGTGAATTGGGCACGTCGTTGGAGGGGCATGGTTGGCGCCGGTGGATCAGGGCATCCCAGAGTGATTGGGGCGAGTGTGGCGGCTGGACGCTGCGAGTTAGAAAGACGTGGGACGCGGCCGGGAAAGTCCGAGTGATCGGTAGGATGGGTAGGGAACTACCAGCCCGAAGCTAGAAGGGCATCCTGAAGCGGGTCAATCTGGGAAGCGCACAATTGCGGTGAAGCACTCAGCGGTCATGGAGAAGACCGGCAATGGGTATTCGGCTTACATTCCAGACCTGCTTGGCTGCGTTGCCGCCGGGGATACACGTGCGGAAGCCGGGGGGTTGATTCGAGAAGCTGTTGTTTGGCATCTGGAGATGCGGCGGGAAGGCGGTAATCCGATACCGGCGCCGTCGGTTTCGACAAGTCTTATTGAAGTTAGGGAATAGAAGGCATGCAAACATCCTGGGACTGGCCCGGCTCGCGCTGGTGGCGTGTCGATCTTCACGCACACTCTCCTGCTTCCCACGACTTTGGCAGTCAGTCAGATCGGGAGAACCCGGACTGGACGCGCTGGCTTACAGCGGCCCGGGACGCCGGCATTCAGGCCATCGCGGTGACAGATCACAACTCGGCCGAGGCAATCGCCCACCTTCAGAATGCCGTTTCGGACGTGGACGACGCACCGGTTCTCTTTCCGGCCGTTGAGCTTACCGCTGGGGACGGCAAGCATCTCCTGCTACTCATGGATCCAGCTTGTACAGGTCAGCACATCAATGATCTGTTGTCCAATGTACAGGTCTCCGTGGATCAGCGAGGCAAGAATACTGCTCGATCTACTAAGAGTGTCGAGCAAATCTTGGACTCTTTCGGAGACGAGGTCTTAATCGTTGGTGCACACATCAACAAGTCAGATGGACTGCTCGAACTCACGGGCGAGCAGAGGATTGCCGTGCTGCGCCATTCACGATTAGCGGCAGTTGATATCGATCCGAACAAGCCTTTCGAGGAACACTGGATAGATGGAAGCATTCCCGATATCGCTCGGGAAATCTCGCACGTATGGTCTTCGGACGGTCACCACTTTGACAAGTTGGGTCGTCGTTATACATGGGTGAAGATGACACGCCCGAGCCTCGAGGGTCTGCGCTTGGCTTTACTCGACGGTTCTGAGTCTCTCAAGCCAGTCAAGCAGGGTGACTCATACGACCCCAACACACACGCCGATCTAGCGATCGAGAGCATCACCGTTGGCAAGGCCAAATTCATGGGTCGTTTAGCTCCAATGGAGTTTAAGTTCAACCCTTGGCTGAATGCGATCATCGGCGGGCGTGGCACGGGCAAATCCACGCTCGTGGACTTCTGTCGTCAGACGTTGCGGCGGGAGTCCGAGCTCGACGGGAGCGACAGCGATGAAGAAGGCTCACTGCGCCATCTGTTCGATCGCCGTATGCGCGTTGCCGCTGACCGAGGGGCTGAAGGACTCCTAACGTCGGAGACGCGTATTGAAGTTGTGTATCGCCGGAACAGGGACCGATTTCTTCTGTCCTGGCACCAGCAAGGGGATGCACAGCCTATCGCTCTGCTGGAAGACGACGATCGAAGTCCGCAAGAGGGGGATATTCGCGAGCGGTTTCCCGTGCGTATCTACAGCCAAAAGCAACTGTTTGCATTGGCGCAGGATCCCAACGCTCTCCTCTCGGTTATCGACGATAGCGGGGAAGTTCGTAAGGCGGAATTGGATCGTTCAATGAAGCAGTTGGAGGCGCGTTACCTGTCTTTACAGGCCCAATCCCGCTCCGCTTCCAGGCAGGCGGATGATCTTCCGGCTCGGCGAGCTTCGCTGGCAGACGTTCAGCGCAAGTTGGACATCCTGGAGGAAGGCGGACACGCACAAGTATTGAATGCTTACCGAATTCTGCGCCAGCATGACGACACATGGCAGGATGTCCTGCAAGGGGCTTCAAAGGCTGTGGATACGGTTGAGCGTGCCGCCAGGGAGCTTTTGGTAGCTGACCTTGACCTTTCCTCTGAAGTTGTGGACGAGTTACCAACGGCGGGTTTGAAACGCGCGCATGAAGCCCTACAACGATCGGTCGCAGATCTTCAGCAACGAGTAATCGGGGGCGTAGAGAAAACCAATCGGGACATTGAGAGTATCCAAACTGGAGGCGACGCAAGCCTGTGGCGCGTCGCCTTGGACGCCAGTGAAAGCCAATTCCAACAAGCGTCGGTTCAGCTTTCCGCGGAGGGGATCGCAAGCCCGAACGAATACGCCGATCTGATGCAACAGGCGGCAAGGCTGCGTCGAGAAATCGAAGCCCTTGAAAATGATCGGCAACGAGCGGAGCAACTGGAGTGTGAAGCCGAGATCGTTCTTGACGAATACCGTCAGAAACGTGAGGAATTGAGCAACAAGCGTGGGAACTTCGTGCAAAAAGTATCTGGTGAGTCAATTCAGGTTCGCATAGATTCGTTGACGAACTGCGGCGGTCTCTTAGACGAATTGAGCAAGATCTTAGGAATAGAACGATTTGAATCCGATCGGCAGGCTATTGCTCGGCGAATTACGCCTGAACAAGATCAGCCGTGGGACTGGCAAAGAATGGACAAGGTAGTTAGGCAGATGCGGCAGTTCCTCTCGGGAGAACTGGATACTTGGGAGACTCGGGACGGTCGATTCACCGCCGCCTTGAAGCGCGCGCAACCCGAGCAGATCGACCGTCTTGCCCTATACGCTCCGGACGACGCAGTGGACGTGCGTTTTCGCGATCACCGGGGGGGCGGTTGGCGCTCTCTCGCGCAGGGGTCACCCGGACAACAGACGGCGGCGCTGCTGGCCTTTGTCCTGGGTTACGGTACCGAGCCGATCATTTTGGATCAGCCGGAAGACGACCTGGACAATACGCTGATCTATAGGTTGCTGGTCAGGCGGCTGCGGGAAACCAAGCGCCATCGCCAGGTGATCGTCGTCACGCACAATCCCAACATCGTGGTTCACGGCGACGCTGAGCTCGTCCTGTCGCTCAAGGCGGCCAACAGCCTGACTGACATCGCATGTCAGGGAGGCTTGCAGGAACGGATCGTTCGAGACGAAATCTGTCGCGTGATGGAGGGTGGCCGCGAGGCATTTGAGAGCCGTTACAAGCGGATCATGCCGGCAACGGAGTCAGGTTCGTGATAGACCCCAATGATCTGGCAGGGCGCATCCGGCTCGGTGAGGACTCGACCTTGGAGCTCAAGCGAGTTCTGCTGGCCGGATCTCGCGTGACGGACCCCAGCCGCCGTGAATTCGCTGACGAGTTGGCAAGCATGGCCAATGGTCCAGGCGGGACCTTAGTGATTGGGGCTGACGACAGAAGCCATGAAGTCCTTGGAATACCCGTGGATCACCTGGACTCGGTCGAGGCATGGGTCCGCGAGATCTGCAATGACTCCCTGACTCCGCCTCTGGATGCGGTCATTCGGAAGATCGCGTTGCCCAACGTGGCCGGTGAACTCGTTCCGGTCCTTGTGGTTGACGTTGCGCGCAGCCTATTCGTCCACAGAAGCCCGGGTGGGTACTTCAGGAGAATCGGTAGCTCAAAGCGTGAGATGTCGCCGGAACTGCTGGCGCGGTTGTTTCAGGAGCGCAGCCAGAGCCGGGTGATTCGGTTTGATGAATCGGTGGTCCCCGGCACTTCCCTGGAAGACCTGGACCGTGAACTCGCACGCCGATTCATGCGGCAAGAATCCGAGGTTACGGCGGACGTCCTGCGCAAGCTCCGTATCGTCGCCGACGACGATGATGGCGTGGCGCGGATCACGGTTGCCGGCGTACTGATGTGTACTCCGGAGCCGGAGCGCTGGTTACCACATGCACAGCTTCAGGCCGTGAGCTACGCCGGCGAACGACGGGATGTGAACTATCAGAGCGACGCAAGGGACTCTAGCGGACCGCTGGACGTCCAAGTGGTCGAGGCGATGCACTTTGCACGTCGGAACATGTCTGTGATGGCCTCTAAGGCAACCGCTCGGATAGACCGGCCTCAATTCAGTGAACGGGCCATATTCGAGGCGCTGGTGAATGCCGTGGCCCACCGAGACTATTCGATAGCGGGCGCCCGAATTCGCTTCCATCTTTTCAGGAATCGAATTGAGCTTTACGTTCCCGGCGATCTCGCCAACACGCTGACGCCGGACAGCATGCACTTGCGGCAGTACAGCCGGAACGAGTTGATCGTTTCACTCCTGGCGCGCTGTCCGGCGAACGCCGCAGGGGAGACCGGGCGCTCTCATCTGATGGACAGACGCGGCGATGGGGTGCCCATCATTCTTGGCGAGAGTCGCGAATTATCAGGCCGTGAGCCGGAGTACACCGTTATCGATGACAGCGAGCTCCGCCTGGTGATTTGGGCTTCCGATGGTGAGCCGAAGTAGCAGAACGGCGTAAGCAATCTCGGCTTGGGAATCCGAATCTCAGTCTCCGCCAACCGACTAAGCCGAAGGCTTGGACTTCGTAAGGCCGAGAGGGGTTGGCCGACCTAACTCCGATCGGTCATCAGGTGCTCGCCGCCTGCATAGGCTACCTGGCTGGTCAAACTGTGAGCACTGCATATATGTCCACGTCCGATTGCGAGACGGCCGGTGGGTAAGTGGGCTATAGAGGGTGTTTGGAGATGGTGGGTTCGGTGGTTAGGAGGTGGTGGAGGGTGGTTAGGGTGGGGAGGTTGAGGATTTTGGCGAGGGACTCGTCGAGGTGGCGGCGGGCGGGGCAGTGGTGCATGGCGGGGAGGCGTTGGTCAGTTCGTCGAAGAGGCGAGAGAGACTCCGCCGCTGCCTGGGCGAGAGTTGGCGGACGTCAAGGACGGTTAGTTCGCTTAGGTCCGCTTTCCTAAACTTGACCCAGCTGCCCTGGGTGGTGTTGCGAGTAGCCAGCAAAGTTAGCAAGCCGAGACTGCTGTTGATCCAGAGGGCAGCAGTCTTCTCGGGGATGCGGCATTCGGTCCTGATCGGCCACCACACATTTGACCGCATAGGGGGCGAGAGAACATCGCGGCGACGCCCGAAAGTTGCCCGGGCTTCGGCCAAAGCTGCCCGGGCGGTTTGAGACGGCGGCCGGGACATGGTTCCGCGAGGGGCGCCAAGTGCTTGTACGGATCGACCGCGAGGCGCTTCCGCTTCTCGGAGTCGTGGCTCTCTACAAGCGGAATCGCGGTTACAGCGTTGGCGAGTTCGATTCCATCCCGAACGTGCCGAATGTCGGGGCCGATCTGCCTAAGGCATTGAGTCATGGTTTCGCCGATGGGAGATCGGGGACCAGCCGTTAACAAGCTGAGGGGCGGCACCTAAGGGCGCAGCCCCAATATGCACAAAATGCAAGGGCGGGCTACGGCCCGCCCTTTGCCTTTTTCGGGCGTCGTTTGGGGCGCTGTAGCATGGAGGGTCAGGCCGCAGCGGGCGGGGAGGTTGGCGATGGCTGTTACCGACGTGGGCGCCCGCCTGCTGACGGCGGACGACCTGTTGCGGCTCTATAGCCGAGGCGTGCGTGGCGAGCTGATCCGAGGGGTGCTCTGCGAGACCATGCCAACGGGAATGGAGCACGGCGAGATCGTCACGAACTTGGTGTTTTTACTGGGGAACTTCATTAAGCCCCGGAAGCTGGGCAGTCTGACGGCCTCGGATTCGGGAGTCTGGCTGGAGCGGGATCCCGACACGGTTCGGGAACCGGACATTGCCTATTTTTCGGCCGAGACGTCGCCCCTGGACGAGCGCGTGACCGGCTACGCGGAGGTCGCGCCTGACTTGGTCGTGGAGATCGCGTCGCCCGGTGACAGCCGCCGGGAAATGAATGACAAGGCTGTGATGTGGCTGAGCCATGGCGTTCGCCTAGCCTGGGTGGTCCACCCCGACACGCGCACGGTGGATGTGCATCGGACAGACAATCCCGTCGCGACGCTGAGCGAGGCCGAGGCCCTGGACGGCCTGGACGTGCTGCCCGGTTTTGGCCGCGAGGTGCGGGACATTTTTGCGGCGTAGGGCGCCCCCCGAAGCCGAGATCTGTGTTGTGTCGGTCGACTGCGGCAGCGGGCCGCGAGACTGTAGCTTGGAACGGCTGGGGCATCGGTTGCCGCCAACTCGCGGGCGATTGGCGGTGGTTTGCGATGGTCCCCCCTTCGACTCGCTTCGGGCAGGCTCACCACGAACCGAGGGGACATGTGGGCTGGGTTAGGCTGGCTGGTGTGTCGGGCGCTGGATGGGCGTGAGGTTGTGACCAGAGCCGAGGTGCTGGAGACGCTCCGAGCTCACAGGCCGACGCTGGCCACGCGGTTTGGCGTGGTGGAACTTTCCGTGTTCGGCTCGTTGGCCCGGGATGAGGCGACGGACACGAGTGACATTGACATCCTGGTGCGTTTCGATGGGCCGGCCACTTCACGGGCGTACTTTGGCTTGCAGTTCTATATCGAGGACCTGCTGGGATGCCGGGTTGACCTAGTAACGGACAAGGCGCTGCGCCCGGAGTTCCGCCCTTTTGTGGAGCGGGAGGCCGTGGTTGTCTGACGACCAGGGCGGACCGCGACCCTGGCGTCTGTACATACAGGACATGATTGAGTTTGCGGAACGGGTCTTGTCGTATACGCAAGGTATGGATCAAGACGCGTTCATTGCCGACAGGCGGACTTACGACGCGACTCTGCGAAACATCGAGCTGATTGGGGAAGCCGCGACGCATGTGCCAGGCCACGTGCGTGACGCTCATCCACAGATTGAATGGCGGAGTATTGTTGGGGCTCGAAACCGCTTGGCCCACGGTTACCTGGGAATTGATGACGATGTTGTTTGGGACATCGTTGAGACCGATATTCCAAGGGTCTTGGCTCAGTTGCGTCGTCTGCTTGCCTTGACTTAGGCAGGTTTCGTAAGCGGAGGACAGTGCCTTCGTGCGACTTTGGGTGGCCCTTCGGCAGGCTCAGGGCGGGAGCGCCGCGAATGGGGTGGGGGTGGTTCGACACGGGTCTCCGAAAGACTCCGACCCGGCTCACCACGAACGGAATCGGGAAGGTGAGAGGGCAGAGAAGTGAGGAGTGAGAGGGGACAGGAGGGAGAAGAAGAAGACAGGCGGGTCAGAGACCGCGCCCCTACGAAAAACACGAAGAGAGTGGTTGGGGTTAGCGGGGGCGGTGTTGGTAGTTGGGGGATTCCTTGACGAGGACGACGTCGTGGGGGTGGCTTTCGTCGGCACCGGCGTTGGTTACGCGGACGAAGCGGGCGCGGGTTTGCATGGCGTGGATGTCGGGTGCGCCGACGTAGCCCATGGATGAGCAGAGGCCGCCGACGAGCTGGTCGATGAGGCCGGCGGTGGGGCCGCGGTAGGGGGTCTGGGCTTCGACGCCTTCGGCGACGAGCTTGGCGGCGTCTTCGACCTCGTGCTGGCCATAACGATCGCGGGTGGCGAGGCGGCGGTCGACCATGGCGCCGATGGAGCCCATGCCGCGGTATTCCTTGAAGCGTTCGCCCTGTCGATAGACGATCTCGCCGGGGCTGGCGTCGGTTCCGGCCAGCAGGTTGCCGATCATGACGGCGGAGGCGCCGGCGGCGATGGCCTTGGCGACATCGCCGGAGTACCGAATGCCGCCATCGGCGACGAGTTGGACGCCGTGCTCGGCGCAGGGGTCGGCGCAGTCGAGGATGGCGGTGAGTTGGGGGACGCCAACGCCGGCGACGATTCGGGTGGTGCAGATGGCGGCGGGTCCAACGCCGACCTTGATGGCGTCGGCGCCGGCCTGGATGAGGTCGCTGGCGCCGGCGGCGGTGACGACGTTGCCGGCGATGACTTCGATATCGAGGTTGTCCTTGACGCGGCGGACCATGTCCAAGACCGCGGAGTGGTGGCCGTGGGCGGAGTCGACGACGAGGACGTCAACGCCGGCCTGGGTGAGTTGGCGGGCGCGCTCGAAGGCTTCCTCCTGGACGCCGACGGCGGCGGCGACGACGAGGCGGCCCTTGTCGTCGTAGACGGCATTGGGAAACTGCTGTCGCTTGGCGATGTCCTTGACGGTGATGAGGCCGCGGAGGATGCCCTGGGAATCGACGACGGGCAGTTTTTCGATGCGGTGTTCGTGGAGGCGGTGCTGGGCCTGCCGAAGGGTGGTGCCAACGGGGGCGGTGACGAGGTTCTTGCTGGTCATGAGGTCGGCGACGGTGCGGGCCTGGTCGTGGGTGAAGCGCATGTCGCGGTTGGTGAGGATGCCGACGAGGCGACCATCTTCGTCAGTAATGGGGACGCCGGAGATGCGGTAGCGGGCCATGACGGCGTTGGCTTCGGCGAGGGTGGCGGTGGGGGGCAGGGTGACGGGGTCGACGATCATGCCGGACTGGGAGCGCTTGACTTTGTCGATTTCACCGACCTGGTCGTCGATGCTGAGGTTGCGGTGGATGACGCCGATGCCGCCGGCACGGGCCATGGCGACGGCCATGGTGGCTTCGGTGACGGTGTCCATGGCAGAGGACACGAGGGGCACGTTGAGGGTGAGGCGGGGCGTGATGCTGGTGCGGGTGTCGACTTGCGTGGGCAGGACGTCGGAGCGGCCGGGGACGAGGAGGACGTCGTCGTAGGTGAGGCCTTCGACGATGCTGCGGGTGGAGGTGACGGACTGTTCTTGGATGCGAACCGGATTCGGATCAAGCGACACGCAAGCGCCTCCCTGCGACTTGGGGTGACCCCGAATAACGAAAAAGACCCCGCGCCACTTGGGCCGGGGTCGCGACGCGGGAGGGCGGCGCGCAGTCGGGGCAGGGTGCCTGAGACACCCGCCGGCGACGTGGGTCACCTCTCCTCATCGTGAACTCATGTTACACCCCCGTCCGGGGGTCTGCTGGACATTGCGTTGGTTATAGAGGGGCCGAGGTTGGGGGTGGTTGGTTTGCAGCGTGGGAGGTGGGGGTGGAGGCCTGCGTGTGCGGGGATGTGGGGTGGCGCGTCGGTAGAATGGGATGCCGTGGGAGCGCGGGATGCTCCCGCCGAGGAGAACCTACATGGCGACGTCGACTCTGGAAGAACGGGTCAGTCGTCTCGAGGGCGGGTTCGAGCACTTGGCAACGAAGGCCGATGTAGCGGAACTACGAGGCGATCTGCACGCATTGGAATCGCGCCTGATGCGCTGGATGGTGGGCGCGATCCTGGGATCGGTGGCTGCGGCGGCGACTGTCACGGGAGTGATCGTGGCGCTAGTGGGAGCGGTTTAGCGCGGGCGACGGCGCACGGAGCGTCTTTGCAGTGCCGGTCGGCAGATGGAATCACGGGCGGCCGGTGGATGCTGTCTTTCGGCCTGTGGTGGGCGTAGCTCAAACGGTTAGAGCGTCTGGTTGTGGCCCAGAAGGCTGGGGGTTCAAGTCCCCTCGCTCACCCCCGGGAAGTGTCCAGACCGAGCATCTGTAAATGATGTCCCCGGTCTGCACATCAGCATGGGGGGCGAGGGTAGGGACGCGGCCCTTGCTCAATACTCCTCAACCAGGTGGCGCCGGAATTGCTTCATGTCCCACTCGATGCCAAACCCGGGACCGTCGGGCGGCGCAATATAGCCATCCTTGACCGGCGGGGCATTCATCGCGCCCAACTCTTCCGCCTGCCTGGCCAACCCCAGGCCGTCACCGCCGACCTCGTGAAAGGTCGTGTTGGTAATCGCCATCTGCAGGTGAGCATTGACCGCTCCAAAGAGGCCGCCATGCCCGTTCAGTTCGATATTCGCGCCGTAGCACTGCGCAAAGTTGGCGCTCTTCATCGTCTGGGTCACGCCATGCAACCCGGTCGCGCGGATGATATCCGTCGCCTTGAGCAACAGCCGCTGACACGATCCTTCCATGTCGGCTTGCATCGGCTCGTGACCCATTACGGGCATGGTCAAGGCCGCGCAAAGCTCCTGCAGCTGGAGGATGTTCTCCTCGTGGATCGGCTCTTCCAGCCAGACGTAATCCAATTCCTCCATCAGCCGCCCGATCATGATTGCTTCTTCGAGCGTGTAGGAGCGGACCGGGTCGTTGATGAGATCGTAGTCCGGTCCAACATGCTCCCGAAGCCCCCGAATGATCGGAACATCCGCCTTGCCGCCTTTGTAGCTGTGAATCTTGTAGGCAAAGATGCCCGCGTTGTCGCGGCCCGCCTCGATGTGCCGCTTGTAGCCGTCAAGGTCGGTGTCGCCGCCCATCAGATAGACGGGAATACGGTCACGCACCTTGCCCAACAGGTTGTAGACCGGCTGGCTGGTCGCCTGCCCGGCGATGTCCCACAGGCAGTGGTCGAATGCGGCCGACCACGCATAGGGACGATATAGCCAACGCCGCGCCACCTCGAACTTCTGGAAGAAGTGCTCGCGGCGGAACGGATCCTCGCCGATGACCATCTCCCGCAAGAGATCAACCATGTCCTTCGCCTGGTCCACGCCTGGCG
>DAOUJT010000097.1:0-3801 GCA_034422315.1 Chloroflexota bacterium
GCGCGTACGATGCAGGCTCCCGGCGCGTACCTGGAGCATTCATGCAGATCACCAAAGTCGAACCGCTGTTCCTGGACCAATACCTGCTGGTGCAGGTGCACACCGACAACGGGATGGTGGGCCTGGGCGAGTCAGGTTCCTGGGGTTTCCTGGAAGCCTCGGCCGCCGCCATCGAGAAGATGGGCCGCTATCTCATTGGCGAGGACCCGCTGCGGATCGAGCACCACTGGCAGTACATGTACCGCTGGAGCCATTTCCGCGGCGCGGCAGTGATGGGCGCGCTCAGCGCCATCGACATCGCGCTCTGGGACATCGCCGGCAAGTACTTCGAGGTGCCCGTCTACCAGTTGCTCGGCGGCCACGTGCGCGACCGTTGCCGTGTCTACTACCACGTCCTCGGCGACACCCGCGAAGCTCTGGTGCAGGGCGTGGCGGACGCGCGTGCCGAGGGCTACACGGCCGTCGGCCACCTCTCGCCCTTCCTGGACGAAGAACGCGACGTGGTCTATTTCAAGACCCACGTCGACAAGATCGAGGACGCCACCGAGGCCGTGCGGCTCTACCGCGAAGCCGCCGGCAACGAGGTGGACCTCTGCGTCGAAATCCACCGCCGCATGACCCCCACCGAGGCCGTCCAGCTTGGCCGCGCCATCGAGAAGTACACCCCCTACTTCTTCGAGGACCCGGTCACGCCCGACAACCTGGACGAGATGGCCTACGTAGCCTCCAAGATCAACATCCCCATCGCCACCGGCGAACGCTTCAGCTCCATCTGGGAGTTCGACATGTGCCTGCGCCGCGATGCCGTGCAGTATGTGCGGCCCGACGTGTGCATGGTGGGCGGAATCACGGGAAGCAAGAAGGTGGCCGCCCTGGCCGAGGCGCGCCACGTGGGCGTGGTGCCGCATAACCCGCTCAGTCCGGTCAGCACCGCCGCCTGCCTGCAGGTGGCTGCCGCGGTGCCCAACTTCGCACTCCAGGAGCTTCCGCTCGGCGAGACCGTGCCGCCCAAGAGCGCCATGGTGGAAGGCATCCACCCGCACGATGGCGAGGGCTACATCCGCCTCACCGACCGCCCCGGCATCGGGGTCACCCTCAAACCCGACGCCGCCCAGAACGCCCCCTACAAAGCCCGCGAAATCCACACGCGGCTAGGGGCCGATGGGGCGGTGGTGGATCAGTAGGTCCGCAGCCGACGTCTCACCCGTCGGCTCACGGATTTCGGTCAGGAACTGCGGGGATTCGGCCCTGGCGCCCGGCGGGCGGCTGGGTTCACCTCGTGCGCCAAGGGTAAGTCACTCTGGAGATGGGTGGCGCTCTTTGCAAGTCCGACGATGCTACTCTTGAGCCAAGAGTTAAGGGTGTCCGGGCGGGCCCAGTCGAGGAGCCTGGACCATGTCCGCAACGACGATTGAAGCTCGCGTTACGCGACTTGAGCAGCGCGCTCATTCAGACGACGACACGATGAACAGCGTCCTGCATATCTTGGAACGCATGGATCAGCGCCTCGCGACGCTCGAATCAAACGTCGCAACGCTCGCATCTAGCGTCGAAATGCTCGCATCTAGCGTTGCAACGCTCGTGTCCAGCGTTGCAACGCTCGAATCAAGGGTTGCAGCGCTCGAATCAAGGGTTGCAGCGCTCGAATCAAACGTCGCGACGCTCATGGCAGATATGGCCACCGTCAAGGCCACAACCGCCGACACCAACAAGCGTGTACGGGTGCGCGGGTTCAACCAGTAGCGGCCATTCCGACTCGCGGCGTTTCGGCGACCCTATCCGGCTACCCGGCCCGCCTGCTCGTCCAGTTCGGCCACCCGCTCCAGCGCTTCAGCCCAGATGTCGGCCGGGATGGCTGAGGTGGCTTCGCGGACGTTGGTTTCCATCTCATAGGCCGAGGCGGCGCCGGTCAGGACCACGTCGATGTCCTCATTGGCCAGCACGAAGCGCATGTTCAGGTGGCGCAGGTCCACCTGGCGCTCGCGGCACCAGGCGTACCAGTCGCGGGCGGCTTGGATGTCCTCCGGCGGGTACAGATCGGTCAGGCTTGGCCGGACCTTCAGGGCGATCATCGGGTCGCCGTGCGCCAGCAGCCCCTGCAGCTGCGGCGAGCCCAGGATCACGCCCACGCCGTTGGCCCTGGCGTGACGAATCAGCGGCGCGGCCGTCTGGCGCACCAGGCTGTAGTCGGCGTAGGTCAGGATCGCGTCCACCCGCCCGGCGTCGATGGCCTGGCGGTGGAAGCCCAGGTCGCGCACGCCCAGCCCGATAGCTTCCAGGCGACCCTCGTCGCGCAGCGCCTCCAGCGTGTCGAAGCCATCGCCGGCAGCAAATATCGGCTCCATCGTCGGCGGGTCGTGGATCAGCACCAGGTCGAGCTTCTGGCGACCCAGCAGCCGCGAACTGTCGTCCAGCGACCAGCGCAGGTCCTCGGCCGTGTAGCTGAACTGCCGGCTGGGATGCGAGCCGACCTTGGTGGAGATCAGCAACTCCGGCAGGTCCATGCCCTTCATGGCCTTGCCCAGGTTCTCCTGGCTGTTGCCGTAGAGCGGTGAGGTATCCAGGCAGCGCACCCCCAGGTCGTACATGCGCTGCAGCGTGGCGCGGACCTCGGGAATGGTGATGGCGTGCACCATCCCGCCCATGTGCGCCGCCCCCAGCGCCAGGCGGGTCGGATACAGGGTGGTTTGACCCAGGCGACGGCGTTCCAGTGCGCTCATCGGGCTACACCCAGCCGTGCTGAATCTGCACGGGCTCGCCCGCGGCCTGCGAGTTCCAACTCTCGCCCGAATCCAGCAGGACTTCGCTGCGGCTGAGTTCCGAGGTCTCCGCGGCCAGCAGGATCTCCATGATGTGGCGTCCGTACTCGCCGGGCACCGGGCTCTCGATGTCCTGCGCGATGGCCTCGGCAAAGCGTCCCCACTCCAGCCGCATGTTCTGCGGCCAGTAGTCGTACTCCACTTCGTCCCAGGAGTTGTTCTTGCCGATCCAGAGGCCGCGGCCGGAGGCGCTGTGCGCAAACTTGAGGCTGCCGTTGGCGCAGATAACGTGCGTGTCGTGGATCGGCCCGCCGTCGGCAAAGCCCACGGATACCGCCACCCCGGCCAGCCCGTTCTTGTAGCGAATGAAAGCCGTGGCGGAGTCGTCCCCCGCCTGGTAATGCGCCCGCGTGCCGATCGAGGCCGACACCGACGCCGCCTGCGACCCCATGAACCAGGTGACCCGGTCCACCACGTGCACCCCGTTGCTCAGCCACATGCCCCCGCCGTGATAGCGGCTGCGGTACTGCGGCCGGCGGCTGGCGTGGTTCCAGTTCTTGGACATGTAGCTGACGATGGTGATCAGCGGACCCAGTTCGCCCGAGTCCAGGATCTCCTTCGCCTTGATGTTCACCGGCAGAAAGTGGTTGGTCAGGCCCACCATCAGCTTCACGTTGTTGGCGTGGGCGGCTGCGATCATCTCGTCGCACTGCTCCAGCGTCAGCGCCATCGGCTTCTCCACCAGCACGTGCTTGCCGGCGTTCAGCGCGTCCACGCTCAGCCGATGGTGCAGGTGGTGGCCCAGCACGACGCCCACGGCGTCGATGTCGGGGTCCTCCAGCAGTTCCGTGTGCGACGCGTAGCCCTTGGGGACGTCGTAGGCGTCCATGTACTCGGCGCGCGTGGCCTCGATCAGGTCGGCGCAGGCCACGATCTCCACGTCGTCCAACTCGGCGATGCCCTGGGCGTGAGAACGGGCGATGCCGCCCAGGCCGATCATTCCAACTCGCAACATCCTGGCGGGTACCTCGGCGAGCAGCCA
>DAOUJT010000098.1:0-1891 GCA_034422315.1 Chloroflexota bacterium
TCGATGGCGGTGAGGATCTGGTCCATGCCGTCGCGGGTGTCGAGGGTTACGCGGGTGGGGAGGGTGACCATTTCGTGGGTGCAGGCGCGTTCGGCGTTGGGGCAGTTCATGGCGGCGTAGTCGACGTCGGGGGCGCCGTTGGCGCGGGGCCAGACGCGGGTGAGCTCGCCGTCGACGTCTTTGAACAGGTCGGCGTGGTGCATGGGGCGGTGGTATTCGGTCTGGCAGGGGATGCCCTCGGCGTTGAGGGCCTTGACGAAGAGTTCGCGGGAAAGGCCGCCGAAGGCGCGGGCGTCGTAGCGGAGGACGAAGAGGTGGTTGGCGGCGCGGGTGGCGAAGGGGTCCTGGCGGCGGGGGGTGACGCCTTCGATGTCGTCGAGGAGGGCGGCAAGGTAGCGGCCGTTGGCGTCGCGGCGGGCGGTTTGCTCGTCGAGGCGTTGGAGCTGCGGGAGACCCAGGACGGCGTGGACGGGGTGGAGACGGCGGTTGCCGGACGAGTAGGGGAAGAACTCGTCGGTGGCGGGCCGGGTTTGGCGGGCGCCGGTGAGTTCGCGTCGGCGCTGGCGGCGGGGGTGGTTGAGTTCGCCGTAGCCGCTGGCGCGTTCGTGGATGAGCGGGTCATTGGTGATCAGGACGCCGCCGCCGCCCGCGGAGAGGTTTTTGCCGCTGCCGCAGCTGAAGCAGCCGGCGTCGCCGATGGAGCCGAGGCCGCGGTGGTTCCAGGCGCCGCCGTGGGCGTGGGAGACGTCCTCGACGACCGCGAGGCCGTGGCGTTGGGCGATGGCGAGGATGGGCTGCATGTCGCAGCTGACGCCGCCGAAGTGGACGGTCATGATCGCGCCGGTGCGGGGGGTGATGGCGGCCTGGATGGCGGCTGGGGCGATGTTGTAGGTGTCAGGGTCGATGTCGGCAAAGACCGGGACGAGGCCGGCGTTGAGGATGGCGGAGACGCTGGCGAAGAAGGTGATGGGGGAGACGATGACCTCGGCGCCGCGCTCCAGGCGGAGGGCCTGGAGGGCGAGTTCGAGGGCGCTGGTGCCGCTGTTGACACCGATGCCGTAGCGGGCGCCGTGGGCGGCGGCGAAGGCCTGTTCGAATTCGATGACGGGGTCGTCGTCGGAGCGGTCGCCGGCGCGGAGGCGGTTGGCGAGGGCGGCGATGTCCGGCTCGGGGAAGACGGGCCAGGCGGGGAAGGGGTGGGTGCGGACGGGGGCGCCGCCGGTGAGCGCGAGGGTTGGCATGTCAGGACCGACTTTCGGGGGTGACGGTCGACCTGGGTGAGAGCGTACATGGGCGGCTGCGGTGGGGTGGAAATGGGGCGCCTCGCGCGCAGTAAGAGTTTTTTCCAAAAAACTCTTGAGGCGCCGCGGGGTGTGTTTTGGCGGGGTTTGGGGAGTGGTCGGGGTGGCTGTCGAAGCGGAGGGATGGGGGCGCTGGGTTCCGGTGGGGAGGGGAGGCGGGAGGGAGCGAAGGGCGGTGAGACGCGAGGGGAGACGGAGGGGTGGCGGGGGCGGGGTCAGGGCGAAGCAGGCGGCGGGCATTGAGCGTGTGGGTTGCGAGGCTTACTCGGACAGTGTACACTAGCTGGGCGCAGATGGGAAGGTCGGGTTCAGCGGGGATGGGGGAGTTCCGCGTCGGGGTGAGGAGTAGGGAGTGGGGCTTCGATGAGGCCGTCGGCGGGGGTGTTGTGCCGCGGGTGGGATGGAACGAGGGGTCCACGACGGTCACGAAGAGCACGAAGGAGGGCGGGTGGCGCTTGTAGGATTGCCGCGCCGGAGCCTGCTCACAGGCCGGTGTGACGCCTGCGCCGTTGAGAGGATGCGAGGTCGTGCGGACCGTAAGAGCCAGGTTTGTCGATGGCGCGCTGGAACCGCTTGAACGACTCGACCTC
>DAOUJT010000099.1:0-16734 GCA_034422315.1 Chloroflexota bacterium
CGAACGGCGCGAAGGTGAGCGGAATCTTCCGGATTTTTAGGGGCGCCACGATTTCGCCGGCGACTTGCTTCTCGCCTTCGGACAGGGCGATGAGATTGGTGGTGACGCGTCCCAGCACCATTTCCATCCATCGCAGCGTCGTGCGAGCAAACGGTGAGTCGAAGTTGAGGAAGTAGAAGCCGTGCGGCGTGTGAACGGTTCTCACTTGCGGAAAGAGTGCCGCGGCCACGCGACCAACCACGCCTGCCTTTGTGCTGTGGGTATGCACGATGTCGTAACGCCCCTGGCGAATCAGCCTGATGAGATCCCAGGTCGCACGCAGGTCGTGGATGGGTCGAATGGCTCGAACCATGGGCACGACATGAATCTCAACCTGCAGCGCGGACATGTCGTCGAAAAAGGATGTGTCGCCGCGCGGTTCGGACCGCACCCGGGGACACGCCACCTCAAACTGAAATGCCCGGCCATCGGCAGCCGCTGCCAAATCAAGCAAGTGGCGCTTGGTGCCGCCAATCGTGGCCTCCATGACCTGGAGGACTCGAATCGGCCGGTCGGACATCGGCAGCGCTAGCGCAGCACCGCCTGTTGCATCCATGCGTACTCCGCCGCGATTCCCTCCTCGATCGTGGTGGACGGGTCGAACCCAAGCACGCGGCGCGCTTTGGAGGTGTCGGCCTGACTGTGGAGTTGGTCGGCGGGGTGCGCCTCGCCGTAAATGCGCTCGGCGGGCTTGCCCACGACCCGTTCCATCGTGTCGATCAACTCGTTGACCGAGGCCGTGGGACCGCTGCCGATGTTGAAGGTCTCGCCAATCGGCAGCGCATCAAGCACTCGCACCTGTGCGTCGACCGCGTCGGCCACATACGTGAGCTCCCGCGTTTGCTCACCATCGCCGTAGATCGTGATTGGCTGCCCCGTGGCTATGGCCTTCAGACCAATGTGGACAAGCATGTCGGGCCGCTGTCGCGGTCCGAATAGCGTGTAGTAGCGCAGCATCACCACCGGCAAACCGAACAGGCGGTGATAGGAACCGAGCAGGTGTTCGTCCAGCAGTTTGGTCATGGCGTAAAACGAACGGGGCTCCAGCGGATGGTCCTCCGGAGTCGGCATCCTGGGATTGAAGCCGTAAATGGAAGAGGTGGATGCGAAGCTGAAGAGCTTGACGCCAGCGCGTAACGCGGCGTCGGCCATCCGCTGGGTCGAGCGACTGTTGTCCTGCATATAGCGCTGGAAGTTCGTCGGAGTCCAACCCTCGCGGACGCCGGCGCGCGCCGCCAAGTGAAACACGTATTCCACGCCTTCGAACACTTGGTCAAGGTCGAGATCGGAGTCCATGACGTGGGCTTCCACAAACTCGAAACCTGCGTGCTGGTGGAGCGTGTCGAGATTTGCGCGCTTCTGGTCAAGGTCGTAGCTGTCGGTCATGCCGTCCAGACCGACCACTCGATGGCCGCGCGCAAGTAGCGACTCGCAGAGATGGGAGGCAATAAACCCAGAAGCCCCGGTGACGAGTGTCGTTGGGCGGCCGCTGGCCTCTGGCATCAAAGCCCCCGCGTGGAGAGAGCGCGCCAGCCCGCGCGCTACGAAAGTATATCGGCGGGTGCGGGCCGCCGTTACGCCTGGGCCTCCTGCAAAACCTCGGCATAGAGCGAGCGCGTGGCAGCGCGCATGCGCTCAAGGTCGAACGCCTGGGCGGCATGTCGTCGCGCGTTAGCGCCCATTCGCGCCCGTTGGTCCGGATTGAGCAGCATCGTCGTTATTTCAGAGGCCAGCGCTTGCTCATCGCCCTGAGGAACCAGCGATCCGGTTACCTGGTGTTCCACGATTTCCGGCACACCTCCGACGGCTGTCGCGACGACCGGACGACCGGCCATCGCAGCTTCCATCACCACAAGGCCCAGCCCCTCCCAATCCGATGCCAGCACCACGAGGTCAGCCGCGGCCATCAGGTTGGGCATGTCGGAGCGAACGCCGAGCCAGTGCACCGTGTCTTGCAGGCCCAGGTCGTTGGATAGCTTGAGCAGCCGAGTCCGGTACGCGGGGCCGCCCAACTGCGTCTCGCCGGCGCAAAGCAACTGGGCGTTACCGAACTCCCGTCGCACCTGCGCAAACGCCCGCAGAAGAACGTCGTGGCGTTTCTGCGGATCGAGCCGGGCAGGACACAACACCACCGGAGTCTGCGCCTGGAATCCCAGCTCTCGACGCACGGCCTCTCGGTCCAGGTCGCTGAAGGGCGTGGGATCCAGACCGTATCGGATGACCTCAATTCGGTTTCGCGGAACCCCGAGATGCTGAGTCGCCCACCGTGCGACGGCTTCTGAAATGGCGATGGTGCGCCGCGTGGGACGGGTAGCCAGCGCATGCAGGGCCCGCGCCGACGACGATTCGAGCCGAGCTTCGATGTTGTGCTTGGTGGACACGATGGCGCGAACGCCGACCGCCCGCGCCGCCAGCGCGCCGTACATGTCGGCGCGCAGCAGGTGTGTGTGCACGAGCGCATATCGCCCGCGCCTGATAAATGCCGCCAGATGGGGTAGCCGCACGGCGCCAATCGGTCCGGCCATCGGGAGATGAGCTATGCGTTCGACGCATGTCTCAAACTCCGGCCGCAAGTCGTGATCGCGAAAGTAGACCAGGTCGATGTCCGCGAACTTGCGCAGACCGGGCAAGAGTTCAAGGAGATGGCGCTGCGCTCCACCAACCGCGAGCGACGTAACGATCTGAAGGACGCGCGGCCGGCTTTGGGTCACGAGTGAGCGGTCAGCACAGCGGCGTAGCGCGCCAGCGTCTGATCGACTTGTCGCTGGAGCGAAAACCTGGAGGCCGCGCGCCGGCGCGCGGCCGTCCCAAGCGCTTGTGCGTGCTCGGGATCGCCAACGATCAGGTCGATCCGGTCGGCCAGGGCCAGCGCATCGTTGGGGTCCACGGTGTATCCCCAGGCGCCGTCCTTCACGATTTCGGGACCGGCGCCGAGCGTGGAGGCAATGGCCGGGCGCCCGGCTGCCATGGATTCGATAAGCGTCAGGTTGAACGGATCGGGATACGTCGAGGGCGCCAGCGTCACGGTCGCGGCTGCATAGGCATCGCGCAGGGCCTCCGGCTGCATCCACCCCGGCAGCAGTAGTCGTTCCCCTACTCCTAACTCGTCAGCCAATCGCTTGAGCTTGGGCGCGTAGCGCGGGTTCTCGCCGGCGATCAGCAAGCGCAGATCCCGATGTTGCGAACGTGCTAGCGCGTGCAGCGCGGCCTCCGCGCCCTTTTCTCGCGAGACGCGGGCCGCCAAGAGAGCGAGCGGAGCTCCGTCAAGACCATTCGACGAGCGAAACTCTGCGCCGTCGCCGCTGCCCCACCAGTCCAGGTCCACACCGTTGTAGACGACTTCGGCGCCCCCGAAGCCGTTGGCGCGCAGCGCGGTTTGCAGCGTTCGACTGATGGCAAACAGGTGATTCACATGCCTGGCCATTTGTCGGTCGATGACCAGGTTGCGTGCCGGATTCCAGCGGAACCGCTGGCACTTGGCGCAGTTGAACCAGCGCTGGCGGAAATCCACCGGACCGCCGGTGCAAATGAACTTGATGCAGCAAAACAGCAGGTAGTCGTGGGCCGTGTAGAGCACTGGCGCGTCAAAACGGGCAGCCGCCGAAAGCGAGGCAAATGACAGGTGCTGATGTACGTTATGGGCATGCACCACGTCCGGCCCGAAATCTCCTAATTCCCGACCGACGCCCCTCAGAACCATGGGGTTGGCCATGGCCACCGTATTGCGAAACCGCTCCGGATAGTGTGATCGCAGCCGACGCACGCGCACCCCGTCCTGGTCACGAATCGACTCAGCCCCCGAGGTAGTTGCAATTACGCAAACGTCATGTCCGGCTTGGACGAAGGCGCCAGCCAGCCGCTCAACGACGACCCCTGCCCCACCGCGATTCTCAGGGGGATAGGTATCGGCAAGAAGGGCAATACGCATATGGAGCGGCCCGACGGATCGGCGAGCCGATTCTAGGCGGTGTAGGCGGACAGACAGCGCTCGGCCACGGCGGACCACGTAAAGCGGGTCATCACGTGCTCTCGGGCGGCCTTACCCTGCGACGATGCCGTTTCGACCGATGCCGTAAGGGGCGACAGGGCCCGACGCAACGCGTCGGGATCGCCAGGCGGCACGACGACGCCTCCGACGGGTGGAATGATCTCAGGCATGCCAGCCACGTCCGAGACTACCGCCGCGGTTCCGCACGCCATGGCTTCCAGTGGGGCCAGGCCCACCAGTTCCGGCAGGGCCTGATGGCGTCCGCGGTAGTCCTCATATACCGATGGCATGACAAACGCGCAGGCCGACTGCAGGGCGGCGATGACCTGGGCGTCGGACGCACTGATGTGGATTCGCACGTGACGGGACGACGCCTCTGAACGAATGAAGTCAAGGTAGTCCGCGTCGTAGGGACGCCCGTAAATCTCCAGCGACGCGCCAGCCGGTAAGCCTCGAATCGCTGTCTCGATGCCCTTGTGTGGCAGCAAGCGGCCCACATAGACGACCCGGCCTGGCGACTTTCCGCAGCCTGGCGAGTACTTGGACGTATCAACGCCCGCGTAAATCACCTCCGTCCGGCGTCCGACATAGGGAAGCGTGGCGGCCGCGAATCGGCTCTGCGCCAGTTGGCCCCCAATCCAGTGACCGATGCGCAGGCGGCGAACCCAGTTCACCCCTCCGCCACCGTGATCGGTTACAAAGACCCGCTTGCCCAGCGGCCGGGCCAGCAGCGCGGCAAGTGCCGTGAGACCCGACCTGGCCTGATGGCAATGGATGACATTCGCCCACGAAAGTGCGGGGAGGAAGCCGGGACCGATCGCGTCATACATTCGTCCGCGCAGCCGCCGCCAGGTTCGATGCACCTCGATATCGAACCCGTTGACCCGGCGAGTTCCGGGCCTGGCGCCAAACGAGACCAGCCGCGTCGGCGTGCGCTTCCGCATGGCAATCGCCAGTTCCAGCGGGTAACGCTCGCCGCCGCCGCGTACCGACTCATCGCCGAACCAGGTTGGCGACAGGTGCAGGACGCGCAGCTCACTCACGCAAGCCGCTCGGCCACGATGAGATAGCCCCCGGGTTCGTGAACCCTCCGCCGAAACGGTCGCCAAAGCAGAGCGGACCACAAGACAAGCCAGAGTGGCAGCGGCACGAGCCGGCGCCGGTGAAGACCGCGAAACCAGTCCAGCACGCGCCGACCGCCGACTCGTCGAACCATCAGTTCATCCAGCCGCCGCCAGGTTCGTTGTGTCGCGTCCGGCAGGTGCCCCCGACTTGCCACGACTGTCAGACCGAAACGGTGGAGATGCGCCGTCCATTCCTCAAGCGAGCGATAGTGAAAGTGGCCAAGTCGAGCGTTCGTTGCCGTCAGGGCGTCGGATCCAGACTCAGACTCGATTCGATCGGCAAAGGCCGGCGCGGGAACCGTAAACACAAGACGGCCACCAGGCCGGAGCACGCGCGCGGCTTCCCTCACCACATCCAAATCGCTCGGAATGTGTTCCAGCACGCTATGGCTGTAGACCGCGCCGTAGGCGGCGGAAGCCACGGGCAGTCGCGTGCCGTCGGCCCGCATCACGGCCCGAAAAACCCCCGAGGTATTTGCAACGCGAGCTTCATTGGCGACGAGTTCAAGCCCGTCGACCGGCCAGTGGGATCGCAGCACCGAGCGTGCGACTTCCCCGGTTCCGCAGCCGAGGTCCAGCACTGGCGCGGCGATCGTGACGTCACGAAGCATGGCGAACTCGGTTGCCCGCCACAGCGCGATGGCCGGCTGATGCGGGTGCGCCCGCAACGCCAGGCGCAGCACGTCGGCATCACTTCGGGCCACCAGCGCCGTAGGGAATCGATCGTCAGCCATCGCGTGCGTCGTCGATGAGTTGCCGCATGCGGACTTCGTAGGTGTGATCACGCGCCACCCGGTGCGTTCCCGCGCGAGTAATGGCGCCTCGGGCGGACTCGTCACTCAGGTATCGCTCAATCGCCGGCACAACGTCATCGACATCCCGGTAGACCGCTAGCTCGGTTCCGATTTCGAACAGGTCGCCCATCCGGGCCCTGTAGTCCGTGAGCTGGAACGCGCCGGCGGCTGGAATCTCAAACGTTCGCATGTTCGGACCCTCGCGCATCTGGGCGTGGTGAACATTGAGCACGACCTTGGCGCTGCGATAGGCCCGCGCCACGGCCGACGCCGGGAGGAGCGTGAGACCGCGATGCGCTTCACGCACCTGATAGGCGGCCTCGAGCTTCTCCCAGCCGCGGCCCCAGACGGCCAGACGTACGCCGGATCGAGCGACCGCTTCGAGAACCTCAACCCTGGACCGGTTGGCAGGTAAGTGGCCCATGTTGTGCCGCGAATCGCCAACGAAAATCACATCCACCGGCGTTTCGTCGGCGTCGTGCCCTGCCCAGGCCGACGGCTCTACGGCATGCGGCATGAATCTCGCGCGGATGCCGCGCGGCTCGAGGTCCGCGGCGTATGTCGGATCCGCCAGATAAAAGCGTTCATAGAGATGCGCCGCTCCAATGATGTTCGGAAACCAGCTTGGGTCGTCGCCACACCATTGAGCGACTGGCCCGTTGGTCAGGTTGCGCAGACGCTCAACGGTTTCCGGAACGAGAACTTCGCCCTTAAGGACCAGAGTGAACTCCGGACGCAGTTCCGCTGCGAGCCGTAGTACATCCAGGTTGTCAGCCCGGGCCGACTCGAACACCCGGCCGATATGAAACCGATCGGGACCAGACAACCGCCGCCGAATTCGCGCCCGGAAACCAACCGGCCGCTCAAGTCGCTCGCTATAGCGATAAACCCGAACGTCATGCCCGGCGGCTCGCAGCCCCTGGCCGCAATACTCGGTCCAGCGCCCGGTATCCCAGTGCGGTCCAATCAGCAACACACGCATGGTGCGCTCAGACAGCCGGGGCGCGCCGCCGCCACAGGGCCCCGAGCTCGGAGCGCAGCGCGCTGCGATCAATGACGTAGAGGATTCCCACGTAGACCAGTACGACCACGATGCCGCCCTGAATCAGCAATACGGCATCGGTCAGCATAGGTAGCAGGATGAACCGTCCAAACAGCCCGGCCCCAATCGCGGCCGCGAGCGGACGGGCTAGGTGGTGCAAGAGCCTCAGATCGAACTCACGGCGCGCGATTGGCAGCAATACCAGGGCCGCCAGTCCCTGCGACGCCGCCAGACCGATCGGAACCGCCAGGAATCCGGCGCCAAGTCCTGTGAGGATTCCGGCCAGACCCCATGCGGCGGCGGCCCATCCAATCGACACGATCAGCACGATCTTCGTTTTGCCCACCGCGTTCAAGATGGGCGTAATCAGACCGTTAATGGGAATGAGCGCGTTGTTGACCGCCAAGATAAGCAGTGCCGGAACGGCCGGCAGCCACTGTTCGCCGTAAATCAGGCTGGCGATCTCGGGACCAAAGGCGATAACGGCCGCGAACCCGGGTAGCGTCACGATGGCATTCCACTTCAACGTAAGTTCGGCGCCTCGACGAACCTGATCGGGCGCGTCCTGGATTCGCGCGAATGTCGGAAGGCTCACGCGCGCCACCCACTGCGTCAGTGCCAGCGGCTGCGCGGATACGCGATTGGCCCAATTGAGATATCCAGTCGCCGTAGCCCCAAACGCCCGCGGCGTAAAGAGTGGGATGAGCGAGTCCTTGACCGTTATGGCCAGCCGCGATCCCTGGAATCTCGCTCCGAAACCAACGTGCGGGGCCAGGACGCTCAGCTTTCGGGTTGGCACAGGCAGCCATGGACGCGCCATCACCACGGCCAGCGTCGAGACCAGACTGGCGCCGACATGGGCAATGACCAGGCTCCACACGCCGGCCGCGCCGATAGCGAATCCGATACCCGCGCTGTAGTAGAACAGGGTTCCGGCTATGTCGGCGGCGGCCAGGCGGCCAAACTGCAAATGCCGTTCGAGCAGCGCCGCCGGTACGATTCGAAACGCCGTGAAAAAGACCGAGAATGCGAATACCCGGGTCATCCAGGGATCGATCTGATCATTGAGCAGAGCATCGACGACAAATGGCCCGGCCAGAAAGACGACGACCCCACCTGCAAAAACCAGGAGTAATTGACCAGTGAAGACCGCTCGTAGGTCGCGGGTCTGAGGCTCACTACCCCGTTGAATCAGGCTGGGTTGGAGCCCGAGATCGGCAAACTGCTTGACCAGGCCGGCGAACGTGGCGATCGGAACGATGACTCCGAAGTCCGCCGGCGTCAGCAGACGGAAGAGCGCGATGCTTCCCAGGAAGGAAACAAGCTTCATGCCCCCTTCGCGCACACCGAGCGAGACCACGCCGCGGAGCGCGCGGTCCTCAAGGTCGCCCGCGCGGGCCTCGGAGTCCGCGGGACCGCTCACGCTCGCGCCTCCAGGCGACTCCCCAGCACGTCGGCATAGACATCCAGCAGCCGCTGCGCGGATCTGCGCCACGACATGGCGGCCGCCCGGCGTCGCGCTCCCTCGGCCAGCGCCTGCCAGTAGGTCGCATCGGTTAGCAGGGTGCGAAGCGCATCGGTCAAGGCTGGAACGTTGTCCGGCTGAACCAGGAGACCGTTCTCGCCGTGCACGACGGGCTCCTCGGCCCCGGAGTCGCGGGCGCTGACGACGGGTGTCCCGCAGGCGTTCGCTTCCAGCAGCACCAGGCCGAAGCCGTCGAAGTCGGATCCCGCCAGCCGGTACGGCATCGTCACGACGCGCGCGCGGTAGTACCAATCCACGAGTTCGTCCTCGCTGACCACGCCGGTCAGCGTGACGGCGCTATCGAGCCCAAGCTCGCGGATCCTGCCGCGCAGCCCAACGACGTATGGCGAGGACGGATTGACCGGACCAACCATGACGTATCGGTCGGCCACGCCCTCGGACTTCAGTTGCGCAAATGCCTCAAGCGCCAGGTCAAGTCCTTTGCGAGGTTTGCATTCACCGACGGAGACGATCAGCCCTGATTCTCGAGGCGGCGGATTCGCGCGCTGAAAGTCCTCGGTCCGCACCGCCAGCGGTACGACGCTCGTTTGCGTCACGCCGACGTCGCTTTCGACCCGTCGCCGGGTGTAGCCGCTGATGGCGGGCAGGCCACGCGCCCGCCGCAGCGCCCAACGCAGCGGCCAGCGCTCCATCCTCGGACGACCGGAGGGGATGGAATACGTTCCAACGAGCGACACGAGATACGGCCGTCGACCCGCCGCCAGCGCCACCGCTGGTGCGTACGGCTCCACCAGGCAGTGAATCACGTCCGCGCCCCGCAGGGCCCTTCGTAGCGGCGGGAACGTGCGCTGGAGAACCCGAAGCGGATGGCGCCGCCCGTGTTGAAACGAGGGGATTTCAACGTGGTCGCGGTGATTCCGTAAGTCGGCCATCGTCGCCAGGCTGCGGGGACTGACGAGACGCAGGTCAACTCCCGCGGCGATCAACTCCCGTGCCAGCTCGCCCGCGTAACGTCCCCATCCATTGGTTGGATCGAGTGCATCGCTGACCAGCGCCAACTTCACCGGCGGTCGGCCCAGAAGCCCGCGGCGGCCAGCAAGACCATCGCTCCCAGTGCCACGAAGGAGACCAGGAGACCGGCAGCAAAGCCCGGCGGCTCGTACGTCATAGCGACCGTGTGGGGACCGGCGCTAGCGATCGGCACCCCGCGCATAAGCGCGTTCACCGTCACCATCTCCGTCGGGCGCCCGTCCACGCTCGCCTTCCACCCTGGAAACATCGCCTCGTTGAACACCAGCAACCCTGGCTGGCTCAGGTCCACCCGCACGGTTACCGCGCCTGCACTGCGCTCCGGCGGATGCACTACGTCAACGCCGCCGGCGCTCGACGGCCGAATCCCGGGATCGCGATCGACAATCGGCAGGTCCGGGCGATCGGCGAGAGCATCCAACGTGGACGACGTGGACGCTCCCGGCTCGATGATCCGCCAGTCATGCGCGATCCAGGCGCGGGGAGCCCAGTCCGCAACTTCGTACACGTACAGATTCTGGTTAACCGACGCCCACGGCGGCAGTGCAAGGTCTTCCACCCGGACCTGGCGCAGGGCTGGTACGTCAACCGGCACGCCAGAGGTCACGAAGCGCACGTTGGCGGCAGCCAGGGCAGGCGCACGACGCCGCAGCATCTCGGTACGCGCATCGGCATCCAGGGCCGCGTCAGATGCGAAGCCAGCAACCGTGGAGCGCTCGCTGCCGACATAGGCGAGGTATTCGGCGGTGGCCCGCGGCATCAGGTTCTCGTAGCCGTCGATTGACGCACGCCCACCCGCCATGGGGAGGTTGGGCGCGAGCGTTTCATTGAGAAAAACGTACTCCAGCAGGTCGCGGCGCGTTCGATCCAGCTCCGTTCCCGCGGCGGTGGACAGTTCGAATTTCTGTGCCTGGCTGCGGTACGAGAACACCCGCCAATCGCCGTCGGATTCCGCCGGCACCACGTCGGCGGCCTGCGGATCTCGGGCATACCAGTCGCTGGGCACGGTTGGGATTCCGTGGAACGGCGCCAGCAACACGTCAAACGCCAGCACCACGCCAAGCGCGGCCTGGGTGTTGGACGGTGCAATCCGGCCACGCAGATAGCGCCAAAACACCAGGGCGGTAAGCAGCGCCGCCAGGAGCGTCCAGCGAGGCGCCCAGTACTCAAGGCTGAACGCGGCCGTCATTTGTTCGTACAGCTGATCGAACGTGCGGTAATAGCGTTCGGCGGTCAGGAATCTTCCTTCCGAGCCGACGATGGCCCGATCGATGTAGTCGTAGGCGTAGGGAACAATCAGGAACGCAAACCCGGAGAGCACGATCGTGGCCGCGACCGTGCCCGCTCCAATCAGCCCGGCCAGCCACACCCAGGCGCGGCCGATCCAGCGCACCAGCAGGCTCGAGCGGAGATCGTCAGCGCCTATCCGCTCGATCCCGATCGCCGCCAGGAATGCCAGACCGAACGACGCCACGATTCCGAAACGTGCTGGCTGGCGGAAGAACTCAAAGAGCGGCAGCTTATGGAGTAGGGGAAAGCCGAGGCTGTACGAGCCCATGGACAGGATCCAGGTCAGCAAGACGAGACCGCTCAGGAACCAGATGAGCCGCCGACGCCAACCGGTCACCACCGCAATTAGCGCCAGGGCAGGCCCGGCAAGCCCGAGGTAGAGAAGCTCTTCGGCGTTGAGGGTCTCATTCAGCACTCGGGGAATCTCAAATGACGGATACAGGTAGCCCACAATGAGGCTCCACGGTGGGATTGACCCTTGCGACGCGGTGGCAAAGTCAAGCCCGCCGGCGCGAGCGGAGAGGTCCGTGGTTGTAAGCGTCGGTAGGAGCCTGACGGCGCCGACAGCCAGGCCCACGACGGCGGCGATACCAATCCATCCCGCGTCCTTCGCCGCCCGCGCAAACCCAACGTCGCCCCAGTTCCACCAGAAGCGAGTGGCGGCGAAGAGCAGCCAGACGAAGCCCCACAGCAACGCAATCTGGGGATGGCCGGCCAGCACGGTGATGGCAGCGCTAAGCGCCAGCAGCCCCGTGTAGCGGCGCTGGCCTCGCGAGATCAACTCAATGGCGCCGACGCCGGCCGGGAGGGCGAAGAAAATGTCGGCGTAGTTGAGGAATCGGGAGGTTGCGAATACGAAGCCGCCGTAGGTAAAGAGAAACGCGGCCACAAAGGCGCCGAGCCGAGTCAACCCCCACACCCGGCCCAGCCAATAGGCCGAGGCGGCCGCAAGGGCCAGGCCCAGCGCCAGCTCAATGACGTAGGCGCGCAGCGGTTCAAAGAACCAGAGCAGCAGCCAGGTCAGCGGGTAGAACCAGCCGAATTCGGAAAACGCGACCGGGAACCCCGCCAACATGCCGTCGGCCCACAGCGGGATTCGTCCTTCGCGGACGCCCTCGGCAAGCAGGGCATACCGGGGCTGGTAACTCAGCAACAAGTCAAGGTCCAGCCAGGGCGCCCCGGCAAAGAGCAGGTCGCGATAGAGCACCAGCAGCGGCGCCAAGAGGCCGGTTGCTACAAGCGCGCGACGCTGCGCGATCGTGGTACGTTCAAGCCCACCGACAAGCCGGGCCAGATTTCGTCCCACCTGGGTCAAGAAGCCGGCGCAGATTCCAGAAACTCGCGGATAGCCGCGGCGCGCTGCGTCCATGTACGGCTCTCCACCTCCAAACGAGCAGCGCCGGCCAGGCGGGCAGCCAGCGCCTTGTCGGTCAGCAGACGATTGACGGCGCTTGCCAGCGCGCTCGGCTCGTCGGGCGCCGCGAGCAGGGCGTTGCGTTCATCGTGCAAGACCTCGCGCAGTGAGGGTAAGTCACTGGCCACAATCGGACGCTCGGCGGCCATGTATTCGAACAGTTTCAGAGGCGACGTGTGTTCACGGGAGATGACCTGACGTGCGCTGAACGGAATCACCGCCACGTCCGCGGCGAGCAGGTATGTCCGCGCATCGTCGGGCGGCAGGTGGCCGGTGACGTGAATGTTCGGCAGATCAGAGGCCGCCGCCCTGATGCGATCCAGGTCAGGCGGAATGCCGCCCACAATGACCCACTGGATGTCCGGCGAGGCGAAGCGCGCCGCCTCGACCAGCGTGTCCACGCCCTTCCACGGGTACAGGTGGCCGAGATAGCAGACGACCCGTGCTTCGTCGGGGATCCCGACTGCTGCCCGGGCGGCGCCACGGTCGCGATCTGCAAACGCCGCGATGTCCACGGCATCCGGCGCAACGTACAGGCGATTCGGTTCGAATCCAGCCTCGACATACCACCGCCGCAGGCCTTCGGTGATGGCAATCACTGCATCCATCCGGCGCGCGGCCCACAGGTGCAGGGCTGCCGACACTCGCGAGCGAGGCACGGTATGCACCTCAAAACAAAAGCGGGCGGGCTGTCCCAAGAGCAGCCGCAGAACCGTCAACGGCAACAGATCGCGGCTGTAGACCACGTGCGGCTTCCACCGACGCACGACGGTGAGCGCGGCGACGGCGAACGACCAGAGCTGCAGCAGGTGCGCGGCAAGCCTGATGGGGCCAAGATTGAGGATCGGCCAGTCGATCGTCACGCGCTTGATGGCGTCGACCGTCGGCAGTCCGACCAAGGCAAATGTCTTGGGTACGCCAGCAAACTGGAATGGGTCGCTCACGGCGCGCATGGCCGCCGTGTTCGCACGGCGGGCGTAGGCGAGCAATACGGTGGCCCCGCCCGACGCAAAGCCGGCGGCCATGTGCATGATCTGCAGCGGATGGGCGCGTTCGCTGGGAATCCGGGCGTTCGCAACCATCACGATGCGCGGCGACGCGTCCACGTCTAGATCCGATACTCGACGCACACCGTCGCGTCCGCCGGAAGCGGACCAATCGCGATGAAGTCCCCCACCCGGCGCCAGGGTGCATCCGAGTCCACTTGAAGCTCCCGCGCCGCAGCCGGCAGCCAGTACCGAACATCAGGCACGCGTTCGCAAGTCTCGAGTTGGTCGCTGACCGCAATGTCGGCCGCCTCAACCCTATAGGTTCGCCTTGTTCGCACCCCGGCGTGAGCACGACCGTCGGCAAACGCCACACCGGATGCGACCGTCAATTCGTCGTCCGTGGCTTCTACGTCGCCCTCAAGTGCATGGCTCGACAGCCTTCGGCGGCTTGCACGCCAGGCCGGCGGACCGAAGTGACGCCACAGGAACTTGAGCGCGTACCGCCGGCGCCCGGCGTACGCGTGTGAGCGTGCAATGTGCAGGAGAAAGCGCGATTCGCGACGAGCCAGGACGCGCCGGATGTCCGGCAGCATCCGAAGCCGAGGCTCCGGTAGAACCTCCCAGGTTGCCTCCGGAACGTCCGGCTCCGAGCGAAAACGCAGCTGGTTTCGCCAGCCGGCGCGGGCGTTCCCTACGTAGACCAGGCCGCCACCGCCGATGCGGCCGCCGACCAGCCGGTCGGTCGGACGCTTGCGCGTACGAAGCAGCGCGCACGAGCGAGGAGTTTCGAGCCTGGCCACGCCGGCGTCGTGTCTTATCGTCGGAGCCGAGCGCCCGGCCGCCGGAGGGCTGCTGGGTAGGTCGTCGAGATCGGCTGCGGCGTGTGCCCGCGCCAGCCAGGCGAGGTCGGCCGTATGCATGTACCGGCAGACAAACGCCGGAGCGCCCCTGGTCGCGTCAATCATCCCGTCCTGACCAAGCGCCGCCGCGCTCTGGGCGGCAACGCGACCGGCCAGGGACAGCAGCGATTTGCGCCCGTCCGCGGCCAGCGCGTAGGCGCCGTACGGCGCCGAGCCAACCTCAGCGTCGGCGTCCCAGAACCACCGCTTGCCTTCGAGTCCCAACGGCAGCACGCCATCGGGGCGAAGCACAAAGGCCAGGAAGTCGGCGCCGTCGCGCAAACGATGCTCAAAGGCAGCCTCCGCGCCTATGTGCCGCAAGGCGTAGCGAGCAAACGCCACGCAGCGGCTGTGGTAGTAAACCGTTAGATCTGCGATGCCTTCGCCTTCGCCAAGAAGTGCCGCGTCGCGCACATAGGCGAAGGAGCCGTCGGCGCGCATTTCCTCAAGCGCTCCGGCAACCGAGTCCTGCACGGCCCGCATCCAGACAGGTTCGTCCAGCGCGGCCGCCGCCGCAGCCAGTCCCATGGCTCCCCAGAGCCGCTGGTTAAGCACCGGCTTATCAATGACATTCTTGAGCAAATAGGTATCGCAGCTCAGCCGGATCGCCTGCTCGACGGAATCGCGATCAGACGCCGACATCTCCTCATCCGCGTGTAGCAACAGTGTCGAGAGCGCATCCACGCACTCACCGGCGTCGATGATGTTGGTTGAGTTGTTTCGAGGATCGTGGAGGCCCGGGAAGAACACCCAGGCTCCTCCAGCACCGGGGTCGGGCGCCAGGCGCGCCGCCACGCGCCTGGCCGTTGCCACGGCCCTTGTCAGGTACCGATCCTGGTTCGTGTGCGCGTGCAGCGCACAGTTGATCACGATGCCGCGGGCCGTCTTGCCGGTGTGGTCGACGTTGTGCTCCGGGCAGCGCGTGTATCCGTTGTTGTCCCGCAGGCGTTCGAACGCAGATGACGCCGTTGCCAGCACCCATGCGGCACGCGGGGTCAGGGTCGAGGACTGAATGGCGGCAACCATTACGGCCTCAAGCCCGCTCACGGATGACGCGCGCGGGCATTCCGGCCACGATCGCGTACGGCGGCACGTCGTCCGAGACAACAGCACGCACAGCTACCACGGCCCCGTTGCCAATAGTCACGCCAGGAAGCACCACGACCTCGCTATAGAGCATGACGTCGTCGCCAATGATCACCGGCGCCGTCTCAATGGGCGCGTCCAACGCTGGCGTGTCCCGGCGGTCCAGCACATGACGGTGGGTATAGATGGTCGAGCGGCGTCCGATGTGCGATCGCTCGCCCACCTGAATGCCGCCGGTGCAATCAAGGCGCGTTTCCGAGAGGATCTCCGTTCCAGGCCCGATCGAGAGTTCGGCGTTGGGGGCATGTCCCGGCTCCCACCCGGCACGCACGTCACGCTTGATGCGCGCGCCGTCCCCCAGGTTCAGCCGCAGGCCGGCCGGGTAGTAAAAGCGACTGTCCACTCGGACGTGCTCGCCGCATGACACACCGGACGCCCGTCGCAGCAGCATTGCTCGAAGTGTCCAGAGCAGGCGCTGGTACGGGGGGATGATCTGCAGATCCGGCAGCTGGCCGGCAAGACGGGCAAGCTGCCTCGACGGGTCAAGGTTCATGGCGCGTCGTCCGACTCCGCAACTGACGGGAACGGGGGACGCTCGCCCGCACGCAGGGCGTGGCAGACGCGCACCAGGCGTTCGGCCCACCCGCCCGCACCGTGTTCGCCAACGACGGCAGACTGCAAACGCTTGACGGAGGCCCGCTTGTGTTCGGCCGGCAAATTGAGCAGACGAGTCACTCCGGCAGCCAGCTCCGCACCGGAGTCGCCGACGAGTACCGCATCGGCAAGCTCCCCCAGCACGCCGCCGTAGGCGCTGTTGTTGGTCACCAACGGCGTGGCGCAAGCCAGAGCCTCCAGGCCCGTCTTGTCCAGTGCCGGTTGCGCACGCCAATTCACAAACACATCCAGCGATCCGTAGAACCCCGCCATCTCGTCACCGCGTACAGCGCCCACAAACTCCACCGCGTTACGCACGCCTAGCCTATCGGCGAGATCCTGCAACTCGTCGACATATGAGCGATCGGACGAATAAAAGGGCTCGCCGGCGATTCGCAGCGTGGCTTCGGGGCATTTGGCGCTTCGCAACTCCGCGAGAGCCCGGATTCCCGGCTCGAAGCCTTTGAGCGGCGTAAGGCGTCCGGCCATCCCGATGACCGGGCCGGTCCCCTGCCTACGCGCAGCCGGCGGCCGAAACCGCTTGGTATCAATCCCGTGCCCGATGACGAATGCTCGATTGCTACGCATTGGGTAGCTATCGGACGAGGCGGTAACCGCGGCGGTAATCAGCCGGTCTGCCCGTCGCAACATTGCGGTCAACCCGTGGCTCGTGTACCAGAGCACCAGCGGCGTACGGCTCATGCGAGTGATCGGCGACAGGGCCACGGCGTACGCGGGCACCATGTGAGCCAGCGCCACATTCACTCGACGTCGAACAATGAGCCTTGCGCAAACCCAGGCGAACGCCATCGCCGTCGACCGGCGTGACCGTCCACGCTCGCGGCCAAGACCGTGGACGAAGACGTTGGACGGGAGGTCAACGTCACCCACGCGCGCGGC
>DAOUJT010000100.1:0-8712 GCA_034422315.1 Chloroflexota bacterium
ATGGGCACGGTCGGCGGCTAACCGACCTTGATCGCCTCCTCCGGGTAGCGGACCAGCGGCTGATGCTCGCGCGTGACGAGCGCCTGGGCAAGCGTCAGGGCGCCCAGGCGGCCGATGAACATCGTTCCGATCAGCACGAGTTTAGAGGCCACGGTCAGATCGGCCGTGATGCCGGTGGAATAGCCGACGACGGCAAAGGCGCTCACGGCCTCGAACAGCAAGTTCGACAGCACCGTTTCGGAGCCGCGCTCGGCGACGGACATGAGCACGGTGGCCAGGAGCACAGCGACGCCGGACAGCCCAACGACCGCCAGCGCGCGCATGACCGAGTGCTGGGCGATGCGCCGGCCAAAGGCCTCCGGAAAACGGCGACCGCGAATGTGCGAAACCATTGCGATGAAGAGCACGCTGAAGGTGTTGACGGTGATCCCGCCGGTGACCGCGGCCGAGGCGCCCCCGATGAACATCAGGACGATGAGGACGATGAGCGTGTCGGTGTGGAGACGACCCATATCGATGGTCGAGAAGCCGGTCGTGCGCCAGACCGCGTGATTGAGCGCGGCGTTCGACCGCAGGCCAAGGTCGTCCTCGGGCACCGCGCCGCCGAAATCCGGCGAAAGCACCAGTAGCAGCAGGAATCCCGCGATCAGGAGGGCCGGCATGGCCGTCAGCACGATGCGTGATTCCAGCCCCAGGCGCCGCCACAGCCGCCGGCGCAGCACGTCGAAGATCACCATGAACCCGATGGCGCCAATGATCGCCAGCGCCGCCAGGATGCCCACCGTGGTCGGATCGTCGACCAGCCGCGCGAAGCTGGTGGAGCCGGGCTCGATGTCGAAGCCCGCGTTGGTGAAGGCCGAGACGGCGTGAAAGATCGACCACCAGTGCGGATTGTCTACTGCTGAGTCGCCGCGGACCCGCAGAAACAGCAGCACCGCCCCCACGCCTTGCAGGAACAGCGTGAAGATGGCGATGCGCCAGAACAGCCCCTTCAGGCCGCCGGGTTCGCCGCGACCGATGTGCTGGCCGAACATCAGGCGTTCCCGGGTGGACGTGCGCCGGCCGGCCAGCGAGAAGATGACGATGGCGCCCACGATGAAGCCCAGGGCGCCGACCTGGATCAGCCCCAGGATCACGATCTGGCCGAACAGCGACCAATGGTCGTGGGTCGAGACGACCGTCAACCCGGTCACGCAGACAGCCGACGTTGCGGTGAAAAGGGCGACCAGCAGGTCCGGCTCCTGGCCGTCGGCCAGCGACAGCGGCAGCGCCAGCAGCACGGTGCCCAGGAATATCAGGCTGGCGAATGCAATGACGAGGATGAGTCCCGGCCTAAAGGGACCGCGGCGCGCCAGGGTGGTGTCCACCTCCAGGCTCATGGCCACCCGCCGCGGCACGCGAACCACGCGGTCGCCAGCGCCCAGCGGATGAGGTGCGCCGTGGTGGCGGCGCGGTCCCGGCGGCATCAGACGCCTCCTGCCCGTCCTCGCTCAACGTCTGAGCGAGCCCCGGCGCGATCCAGTTGCGTCAACCGACGCCACATCACAGCCGGGCAGTGTAGACCCGCGTTGACGCCGGGGCGGAGCGGCCCCTAGGCTTCGGCGGCCCGCCGCCGGATCCGAAGCCGTATGCCTGAGCCATCCCCCGTACGCGTTGCCATGATCGGTGTGGGCGGTATCGCCTCCATGCACCTGGCCAACCTGTGGAGCATGCCGGAAGCCGACGTGGTGGCGCTGGCGGACATTGATCTCGCGCGGATTCCGGACACGCTGCGCCTGGCCGCCGCCAGGATGTCATCGCCGGTCGAGCCGCCCACCATTGAGTCCTTTGATGACGCCGGTCGGATGCTGGCGGCCGTTGCGCCTGACGCGGTGTTCATTTCGGTTCCGCCGTTCGCGCATGGCGAGGTCGAGTACCAGTGCATTGAGGCGGGCGTCCCGATGCTGGTGCAGAAACCGGTAGGGCTGGACATGCCCACGGTGCGCGGAATCGAGCGCGCCATCGCCGATCGCGGCCTCATCACCGCCGTCGGCTACCAGACGCGCTACAGCCAGGCGGCCGACACCGCGCGTGAGCTGTTGGCGGACCGAACGGTGGGCATGGCCATCGGCACCTACCTGGGCGGCATGCCCCGCACCGCCTGGTGGCGGGTGCAGGCGCAGTCGGGCGGGCAGGTGGTTGAGCAGGCGACCCACGTGGTGGACCTGCAGCGCTATCTGGTGGGCGAAATCGAGAGCATCCACACCGCCGCCGCGACGCGACTGATGACCGACGCGCCCAATCTGGACATCGCTGACGTCTCGGCCGCGACGTTCCAGTTCGCCAACGGGGCCGTCGGCACGCTGCTGAACACCTGCGGCCTGAACGATGTGCCCGTGGAGCCCTGGGACCATGGGGTGACCATCGTGGCGCGCGATCTGTCCATGTGGGTCTGGCATGAAGGCGGCCGGATCGCGCGGCCGGGCGAGGTGCGCGAAGTCACGAACAGCGCTGATGCCAAGTACCTGCTGGACGAGGCGTTTGTGCGGGCGGTGCAATCAGGCGACGCCTCGAACATTCGCTCGACGTATGCCGACGCCGTGCTCACCCTGCGCGCGACGCTGGCCATCGAGGAGTCCGCGCGCTCCGGCTCACCCGTGCGTCCCGCCGACCTGGGCTAGAGGACGCGTTCGGCCAGACGCTCTCCGGTCTTCGCCTACTCGTAGGCGAAGTTGGCCCGCACGGTGGCCCGGATACGCAACTCGCCAGCTTCCACCGGGACCGCGGCCGCGGCGGGCGCGGCTGCCATCGGCCGTGCCATGGCGAACTCGCTGCGCGCCACCGGCACGTAGATGCTGTCTTCCTGCAGCGAGATCAGGCCACGCACGCTGCCGCGCAGGGCGTCGGCCACCGCGCGCGCCTTGTCGGCGGCGTCCAGCGTGGCCAGGCGCAGCGCCTCGGCCTTGGCCGGTCCGTCGTCCTGCAGCGTAAAGCTGATTGAGCGCACGCTATTCGCGCCGGCGCTCAGCGCCGCGTCCAGCACCCGGGACGTCAGTTCGATCTTGTCGATCGTGACGGTGACCGTATTCGCTGACCGATAGCCGACGGGATCGGCCGACACGGCGCGTTGTTCGGGCGCGGCTGGCGGGAAGACGGGCGAGAGGCTAAGGCCGGTCGTCTGGATCAGGATTTCGTTCTCGTCCGAACTGACATCGCGAATGGCCTCGATGAGTTTTTCTGCCGTCGAGTTGGCCTGGTCGGCCGCTTGCGCGGCCGTATCGGCCGAGGCTTCGACGCCCAGCGTGACAATCGCCCGGTCGGGCGGAACGACGACTTCGCCCTCGCCGATGACGTGTAGACCGAAGGGGCGTTCGCCCTGGGGGATCAGATTCGCGGCGCCGCCCACGTCCACCGAGGTTGGTTCCACGGAGACGTTCGGGTCGCCGGCCTGGAACTGCCGCAGGGCCAGGAAGCCGATGACGATAAAGACCGCGACGATCGCGAAGATCGTCAGCAGCTGCGCCTGCCAGGGGGCGCGCCGGTATAAAGCGAACATGCGTCAATCCTAGCCCGTTTGACCTAGACCATTCGCGCGAAGAGCCGACGGCTCACGTCCGGGCCGCCGGCTCTTCGCAACGCTGGGGTCGGTTTAGCCGAAGCGGCGCTCGACCTCTTCCCAGTTCACAACGTTCCAGAAGGCCGCGATGTAGTCGGGGCGGCGGTTCTGGTAGTTGAGGTAGTAGGCGTGTTCCCACACGTCCAGCCCCAGGATCGGGACGCCGCTGCCGTCCATGAGCGGGCTGTCCTGGTTGGGGGTGCTGGTCACGGCCAGCGAGCCGTCCGCCTGCTTGATCAGCCAGGCCCAGCCGGAGCCGAAGCGGGTGGTGGCCGCCGCCGCGAACTCGGCCTTGAAATTGTCCAGGCTGCCAAAGGCCGCGTCGATGGCCTCTTCCAGCGCGCCGTGCGGATGCCCGTGACTATCGCCGCTCAGCACCGTCCAGAACAGCGAGTGGTTGGCGTGGCCGCCGCCGTTGTTTTGCACGGCCGTGCGGATGCCCTCGGGCACCGCGTCCAGGTTGCTGATCAGGTCTTCGATGCTCTGGCCGGCCAGGTCGTCGTGACCCTCCAGTGCGGCGTTGAGGTTCATCACGTAGGTCGCGTGGTGCCGGTCGTGGTGGATCTCCATCGTGCGCGCGTCGATGGTTGGCTCCAGCGCGTCGAAGGCGTAGGGAAGGTCGGGTACTTCGTGGGCCATGTCGCAGGTCCTTTGCTAGCGTCGGCGCCGCCGGCGATCCGGCGGGTCGAGGGCTTGATTCAATCCTAGCCCGTTGCGGGACGCTGCTAAAGCGGCGACCGAATCAGAAGGCCCGGAATCTGACGCCGCTCACCATATAATCGGTGGCGCCCGCGTTCGCGCGGGCGGTTGACTCAGTCTGTTCGGTCCGTTCGAGCACTCCAGGGGGAAGTGTCGGAACTGGTAGACGAGCGTGACTTAGGATCACGTGGAGATTTCTCCGTGAGAGTTCGAGTCTCTCCTTCCCCACCCGCCCCGCGACTGGCCGGTGGATTTCGCCCAGAGGATTGGTATGCCCGCGACCGCTGAGAAGCTTGACGGCAGCCGCGTTCGGCTCGCGGTCGAAGTGCCGCCCGAGGATCTGCAGAAGGAATATGGACGCGCGATTCAACGCGTAGGACGCCGGGTCAAGATCCCGGGGTTTCGCCCCGGCAAGGCGCCGCGCCGCCTGGTCGAGAACGCCGCCGGCGTCGGCACGGTAATGCAGGACCTGCTGGAAGCCGTGGTGCCCCGGGCCTACACTTCGGCCCTGGACGAGACGGGCGTGAACCCGATCGACCAGCCGGAACTGGATGTACCGGAACTTCCGTCGCTGGACGCGCCGTTCCTGTTTTCGGCCGAGGTCGCCGTCGCGCCGACGGTTGAGTTGGGCGACACGGACGACGTGTCGATCGAGGTGTCGGTCGACGAGGTGATCGAGGACGAGATTGAGGCGGAAATCGAGCAGTTGCGCACGACCCAGGCCTCCTGGGAGCCGGTGGAACGCGCTGCGGTCGCCGAGGACATGGTGCAGACCCGCATCCTGATCGTCGGCGACGGGATTGAGCCCGAGGACCCGCAGCCCTACAACGTGCTGGTCGGAAATAACAACTTCCCCACAGGGTTCGACGGCGCCGTGACTGGCGCCGTAGCCGGGGACGTGGTCTCGTACGACGCTCACATCCCGGCAAACGACCCGAACGAGGCGCTGCGCGGCAAGGCCGTCACGTTCGAGATCCAGGTGGACGGGGTGAGTGAGCAGGTTCTCCCGGATCTGGACGACGAGTTTGCGCGCAGCGTCGGTCCGTTCGAGAGCGTGGACGCCCTGCGGGAACGCATCACCGGCGCCCTCCGGGAGCGCAAGACGCGCGAAGCCCGGCAGGAACTCGAAGAGCAGGCGGTGCAAGCCCTGGTGCAGCGCGCCACGTTCGAGGTCGCCGACGTGCTGATCGAGCGCGAAAGCGAGGCGGTGCTTCGCGAGCGTACCGACGCCTTGGTGCAGCGAGGGGTTCCAGTTGACACCTATCTCGCCATGCGCGAGCAGACGCGCGACGAGTGGGAGGAAGAAGCGCGCACTGAAGCGCTCAGCCGCGTTCACCGCGCCCTGGCCCTGGACGCCTACGCGGACGCCCACGAGATCACGGCCGAAGTTGACGAAATGCAGGCCGAGGTCGACCGCGTGGCCGAGTTCTACCCGCAGGAACGCCGGAACATCATCCGCACCAACCTCATGCGCGACGAAGCGCGCCAGCGGGTGGCGACTAGCGTTCGTGCTCGAAAGGCCATACGGTCGCTCGTAGCCGAGGTCACCGACGATGCCGCCCCGCTGTACGACCACGACGATCAACACGCCGAGCCCCCGCCCGAGCTGGCAGCCGCCGCCGAGGCGGAGGACGATCCCGACGCCGAGCAGGCCTAGCGCCGACGGCAGGGAAAGGACTTTCGCATGGGCATTCTTGTCCCGTACGTAATCGAGCAAACCGACCGCGGCGAACGCGGGATGGACATTTACTCGCGCCTGCTGCGCGACCGCATCATCTTCCTGGGCACGCCCATTGATGACGCCGTGGCCAATACGGTCATCGCGCAGTTGCTGCTGCTGACCAGCGAGGACGCCGAAGCCGACATCAACATGTACATCAACTCTCCCGGCGGCAGCGTGAGCGCCGGCCTGGCCATCTTCGACACGATGCAGTACGTGCCAAACGACGTGGCCACGACCTGCGTGGGTCTGGCCGCCAGCATGGGCAGCGTGATCCTGGCCGGCGGCGCGAGCGGAAAACGGTCGGCGCTGCCGCACAGCACCGTGCTGCTGCACCAACCGTCGCAGGGGTTCGAGGGCTTCGTGCAGGCCGCCGACCTGCAGATTCGGGCGCGCGAGATCGGCAAGGTCCGCGACCGCATCGAACAGATCTTCGTGGACGCCACCGGTCAGCCGAAAGAACGCATCCACGCGGACTCGGACCGCGACTTTTACCTCACGGCGGAAGAGGCCAAGGAGTACGGGCTGATTGACCAGATCGTGACGCCGCGCTCGGCCAGCGTGGGCCAGGACAGCAACGGCTCGGACTAGGCGACATGCCCCGACCTCGGTACCCTGCCGGGACCTTTGTCCCTCGGAGCCGACATGGCGCGTAGTCGCTCCAACCGCGCGAGCTACCGCTGCTCGTTCTGCGGCAAGACGCAGGATCAGGTCCGCCGCCTGATCTCAGGCTCGGCCGGTGTCTACATCTGCAACGAGTGCGTCAACCTCTGTCGCGACATCATCGACGAGGAGCAGACGCGCGAGCCCAGCCCTCGGGCAATGGCCGGCCGGATTCCCACGCCGGAGCGGCTATTCGAGCTTCTGAGCGACTACGTCATCGGACAGGACCGGGCCAAGAAGGTTGTGTCAGTTGCCGTCTACAACCACTACAAGCGCGTAGCCGCCGGCGCATCCGACGACGACTTTGAACTGCACAAGAGCAACATCCTGCTCCTGGGACCAACCGGCGTGGGCAAGAGCGAGATCGCACGCACGCTGGCGCGCATTCTCAACGTGCCGTTTTGCATCGCCGACGCCACGGCGCTGACCGAAGCGGGCTACGTGGGCGAGGACGTGGAGAACATCCTGCTGCGCCTGCTGCAGGCCGCTGATTTCAACGTCCCGCGCGCCCAGACCGGCATCATCTTCATCGACGAGATCGACAAAGTCTCCCGCAAAGCCGACAACCCCTCGATCACGCGCGACGTCTCGGGCGAAGGCGTGCAGCAGGCGCTGCTCAAGATCATCGAAGGTGCCCAGGTCAACGTGCCGCCCCAGGGTGGCCGCAAGCACCCCCACCAGGACTTCATCCAGATGGACACGCGCGACATCCTGTTCGTCTGCGGCGGCGCCTTTGAGGGCCTGGACCGCATCATCTCCCGGCGCATCGGCCAGGCGGCCGGCGTGGGCTTCGGCAAGCGCGCCCACGGCGAGAAGGCCGAGAGCGTGATGCACGAAGTCGCGTCCGACGACCTGCTGAAATACGGACTGATCCCCGAGTTCGTCGGCCGCCTGCCGGTGGTCGCCGCCCTGGACGAATTGGACGTTGAAGCGCTGGTCCGAATCATCTGCGAGCCCAAGAACGCGCTGCTGCGCCAGTTCCAGAAGCTGTTCGAAATGGACGGCGTGCAGTTGGAGATCACCGAGGACGGCTTGGAGGCCGTGGCCCACCGCTCGCTCGAAACCAACACCGGCGCCCGCGGCCTGCGCACAACCCTTGAAGATCTCCTAATGGACACCATGTTCACGCTGCCGTCCAAGACCGGCGTGAAAAAGGTGGTCGTCACGCGCGAAACCGTCGACTCCAACAGCGCCCCCATCCTGGTCACCCAGCCAGGCCCTACCGAAGCCCAACAGCAACAGGCCGAAGAATCAGCCTGAGATAGGCCCCCCGCCCTACGTCCAGTCCCACTCCGGCGGCTTGTGGAACGAACCGCGGTGATCGGAAAGCTCTCTCGGAAACTGGCACTCCGGCAACAACGTGTGGTCGAGCAACGTGTAGGACGTGGCGGCTGCTTGCATTCGTCGGCTGCGGGTTCGGTGCGCGCTTACAACGTGCACCGGGAGGCTGAATGTTTGCCGCACAAGCCGCATAGGCTCGACCAAATCCGTGTCGTTGGACAGCACGTAGGCCGCCTGAAAATCCCGCTGCGCGGCGTCTAGAACCAGATAAGTCGCAAGGTTGACGTCGGAGCCTTTTTCTTCGACTCGGTCCACAAGGATGCGCTCAAGGACTCCGGGGATCGGACGAGCCAGCGGCATCCAGCGAGGCCGCTGAACGAACCGGCCCTTGTGAATCACGGTTTCCGGAAGCGTGCGCAACGCTCGCTGATATAGCTGCTGGCGCGTGTTCTTATTCCGGTCAGGCGACGTGGGCTTGACATCGGCCGTGAAGTACCGGATGCGCTGCAGGGCGTGTCCTGGTCCAATAACGCGCCGGCAAAGCTTCGAAGGTCAAGCCAGCGATACGGTGTCTTCCGTAGCGCGCCATAGTAGAGATTGAACCCGTCAATGTAGACGTTGGTTCGTAGCATCGCGGGGTTAAATTTCAGGGGCCACCCGGAGGTGGCCCCATCCCAACCGTCAGAAACAGTTGGGGGAATTGCGCCAATTGTACCTGTCCCGAACCTAGTTTTGGGGGCACGCTCTCCCTGCC
>DAOUJT010000101.1:0-16302 GCA_034422315.1 Chloroflexota bacterium
TGCAGCGCCCCGAGGACACCGGCCACCGGCGCGTGGAACCGGCCGAACCAGACTTCGGGATGTTTTATGAGGTGATGCCCGCCCAGACCTGGCAGGTCCCCCGGCAGTACCCGGCCGAAAAGGCCTGGGGCTACGTCGACCAACTGGCGGCGTTCGCCGCCGCCGTACGGGGCGGCGAGCCCGGCAAGCCCACGCTCTGGGACGGATACGAAAACCTGCTGGCGCTTGAGGCCATCTCCCGCAGCCTGACAGCCGGCCGGCCGGTACCGATCGACGAGATCCGCGCCGATATGGGCTAAGGGTTCGTCCTTAGAAGCCGCTGGCCAGCGGCAATTGGATAGGCGCCGGTGGCGGACTGAGCGGCGGTGTATCGGGGCGGGCCGGACCAATGAAATCGCGGAGAGCGTCGGCCCGAGCCTCCAGGTCATCGTCCACCGCGTCGTCCACATACGGAAACGACGAGGGATACAGGTCGGCGTAGAGCGGTTCCAGGTGCGGGAAGTAGCGCCGCAGGTTGTGCAGGAACCAACGCTTGGGTTCCGGCTTCAGGTGCAGCATGCGCACGCCCACCCGACGCGCGCCGAAGTCGCTGGCCAGCCGCATCAGCTCGGCGATGGCGGCGTCGGAGTCGGTAAGGCCCGGCAGCACCGGCGCCATGTTCACACCCACGTCCAGGTTCAGGTCGGCCAATTCGCGAACCACCCGGAAGCGTTCGGCCGGCGGCGGGACGCCCGGCTCGATGCGACGCGCCAGGTGCGCGTCGGCGATGGGGATGGAAACGGTCACGCTGGCGCCCCCCGCGCGGGCCAGGTCCTGCAGCAGGTGACGGTCGCGGCGGATCAGGGTGGACTTGGTGATCAGGCCGATGGGGGAGCGCGCCGCCAGGAACTCGCGCAGGCAGGCCTGCGTGAGCCGCAGGTGGCCCTCCACCGGCTGGTAGGGATCCGTGGCGGCGCCCACGGCCACCGTTTCACGCTTCCACCGTGGCGAGCCAATCTGAGCGCGCAACCGCTCGGCGACGTTGACCTTGGCGAAGATCACCCGCTCGAAGTCGCGGCCCCCGTTAAGGTCGAAGTAGGTGTGGGTCTCCCGCGCGTAGCAATACCAGCAGGCGTGGCTACACCCCCGGTATGGGTTCAGACTCCACTTGAACGGCATGCCACGCACCCGGTTGAGCGCGTTGCGGCAGGTGATTTCGCGAACGTCCAGTCGCACGGCAGACGCCTTTCAGGACCCCTGCCCGCCAGCATTATACCGAACAAATAACGAACAAAACTCCAGGACGTCCCGTCGCCCGCGGAATCGCTAGGGGGCGTGGATCGGCCCTAGACGTCAGTCAGCGCCATCTGCCTCCGGGCGGCATACGGGTTGTCACGGACTTGGAGGGGAAAACGGACGGTCTGCCGGGTGAGACCGGCTTCGTGGACGGCCATGACCATCTCGACTATCCAGCGGCCGTCGATAGCGTCACAGACCGGCCGACGGTCCTCTTCCACGGCCTCAACCAGGTCGCGCGTCATCGTGGTGTGCAGCAGTTGACGGACGTCGGACGTGCCCTCGGTGTCGCCAAGCGCCACGGCATCCAGCGGCGGCGCCGGGACGGCTTCCCAGTTGCTTTCCACGCCCGGATCCAGTTCCGGTCGCCGATTGATCAGCAGCGGCTGGCCGGTGGTGGGGCCGCCCCGCAACGAAATCAGGCCGGCGGTGCCAACCAGCTCGATGCCCATCTGGCGGTGCATGCCGCGGCCGGCGCGGAAGGACGCGAAGGTGCCGACGACTCCGTGGTCAAACAGGAATGTGGCGAAGAGTTGATCGCCCGCCATCAGTCCCAGGTTCTCCTTCCCTTCGCGTACGTCGGAGAGATTCACGGGGCAGCCAGATTGCAAGACGCTGGCGCTGACCTGGCGCGGGTCGCCCGCAAGCTGGCGCATCAGGTCCAGCTGGTGAACGCCCAGCACCGCCAGGTCCTGGGCGCCACCGCGGCGGTCGTCGTTCTTGCCGGTGGCGTGCATGGCCACCAGCCGGCCGATTTCGCCGGCGCGGACCATTGCCCGCATGCGGAGCACCTTGGGATCCACGCGCCAGTTGTGGGCAACCTGGATCCTGGTTCCGTCGCGGTTGGCCGCGGCCACAATCTCGTCGGCCTCGGCCGGCGTGCGTACAAAGGGCTTTTCGCAGTAGATGCCCCTGGCCCCCGCCTCAATGGCGGTAAGCATCATCTCGGCGCGCAGGTGCGGCTGCCGGCTGCAAACCGTTACGAAGTCCGGCTCGACGCTGCGCAGCATGCGGCGGTAGTCGCCAAATGCCTGCGGCGCTCCCAGCTGGTCGGCCTTGGCCCGGGCCACCTCTTCATTCACGTCCGCCACGGCCATCACGTCGACCTCCGGAATCAACTGCCAGGCGAGGTCGAGGTCGTGCCCGTAGTTGCCCGCCCCGGTGGCTCCAATGACAACGGCGGTGTACATCAGGCGTGCTCCGTGTTCAGCGCAAAGTGCGTTGGCGGCAGCATAGTGCCGGTGGGCGGTCGCGGCGGCTGGAGGTTGCCGTAGCTCGCGACGCCGCCCCGTCCCCCTTTCGCGTTAGCCGCGTCAGTCTTGTCGGCGAGCGCCGGCATCCACCCCTGCCCGGATGCCGCCACGAATGCCGGACCCCCAGCAAGAGCCACGGAGCCGCTCAGACGTCCGCCAGCGCCATCTGCCGCCGCGCCGCGTAGGGGTTGTCGCGGACCTGGAGGGGAAAACGGACGGTTTGCTGGGTGAGGCCGGCCTCGTGGACGGCCAGGACCATTTCGACCGTCCAGCGGCCGTCGATGGCGTCACAGACGGGGCGGCGGTTGTCTTCCACGGCGCGCAGCAGGTCGAGGGTCATGCTGGTTTGCAACAGCTGGAGCTCGTGGGCGGCGCCTTCGGTGTCGCCGATTGCGGCGGCGTCCAGGTCCGGCACCGGCACGTGTTCCCAGGTGCTGTCGACACCGGGATCGTCGCCCGGGCGCCGGTTGATCAGCAGTTCCCGGCCACGCTGTCCGTGGCTGCGCATGGAAATGATGCCCTCGGTTCCGACCACCTCGATACCGAACGCCCGGTGCATGCCAGGGCCCGTGCGGACCGAGGAGATGGTGCCGATGATCGCGTGGTCGAACTGGTAGGTGGCGAAGAGCTGATCGCCGGCGATGAGACCGATTTTCTCATTGCCCTCGTGGACGTCCGGCAGGCCCACGGGGCGGCCGGACTGGAACACGGCGCCGCTCATCTGGCGCGGATCGCCGGCGACCTGGCGCATCAAGTCCATCAGGTGCACGCCCAGCACCCACAGATCCTCGGCGCCGCCGCGGCGATCGTCGTTCTTGCCGGTGGCGTGCACGGCCACCAGCCGTCCGATCTGGCCGTCGCGGATCATCTCGCGCATGAGGATCACGGCGGGATCGATCCGCCAGGTGTGGGCGACCTGGATCTTGGTGTGACTGCGGCTGGCCGCCGCAATCACCGCGTCGGCCTCGGCCGGCGTGCGGACCAGCGGCTTCTCGCAGTAGATGCCCTTGGCACCGACCTCTATGGCGGCGTGAATCATCTCCGCATGCACGTCGGGCTGGCGGTTGCAGATGTTCACGAAGTCCGGCTGCACGCTGGATAGCGCCTCGCGATAGTCCCCAAACGCCTGCGGCGCGCCCAACTGGTCGGCCTTCGCTCGCGCCGATTCCTCGTCCACGTCCGCCACGGCCACCACCTCGACCTCCGGCACCAACTGCCACGCAAGGTCCAGATCGTGTCCGTAGTTGCCCGCACCCGTCGCTCCGATGATGACGGCGGTGTACATCAAGCTCACTCCCAGTCGTTCGCCAATTGAGTTGCGCGAAGCATAGCGCCGGTAGCTCAAGACGTAGTCGTAATGCCGAACGCATTCGGGGATGGCGACTTACGATCGGCCCTCTGGGGGTGTGGGAATGGGAGCCGCAGAACCGTGGCAGTGGATAGCGGAGAGTTGGCGCCGAAGCAACTGTGCATGGTGATTGGGGCGGCCGGCGTTCGGGGGATGCCGGACGTCGCGGTGCCGAAGGGGTATGTGGTTCGGGGGTATCGCGAGGGTGACGTAGCGACTCTGGCGGAGGCCTTGCAAGCCGTCGGCTTCAGGAATTGTGGGGTGGACCGGGTGCTGGAAACGCTGGAGGACGCTGACCGGCGGGCGGGGTCGGCGCTGGTGGAGAACCAAGGAGCGATCGTCGCGGTTACTTTCGCGTCACGGACATCTGCGAGTCAGGCCAACCCGGTGACCGGGAGGCCAGGCGAGCCGCGGCGGGAGGGTCTGCTGGATTATGTGGCTACGCATCCCGAGCACCAGGGTCGCGGGTTGGGTCGGGCGACCTGCACGGCAGTATCGCGGTACCTGGTGGAGCGGGGCTGCGAGACTGTGCAACTGCTGACGGATGACTGGCGGCTGCCGGCGATTCACCTGTACCTCTCGATGGGGTATCAGCCCGTGATGGGCCGGAGTGATATGCCGGAACGGTGGGCCGCGGTCATCAGCGAACTGGAGAAGCAGGGGTATGCGCGTACTTAGGTTGGGGTTGGCGGGGCTTGGGCATGGGCGGACGCTGCTGCAGGCAAACCGGCCGGAGTTCGCGGACCTGCCGGTGCGGGTGACGGCGGTGTGCGACACGAATTCCGAGCTGATGGCGTCGATGGCAGGCCAGTACGGGGTCGAGTGGACGACAAAGGACTACGACGCGCTGGTGGCTCGGGACGAGCTGGACATCATCGGCATCTATACACCGGGGCCGCTGCACTGCGAGCAGATCCTGAAGGCGCTCGAGGCCGGGAAGCACGTGATGGTGACGAAGTCGATGGTGTATTCGATGGCCGAGGTGGAGAAGGTGGTCGCGGCGGTCGATCGCAGCGGGCTGACGCTGCTGGTGACGCAGTCGCTGCGGGGGCGCCTGGACTTCGTGGACGCGAAGCGGGCCTGCGACGCGGGGGAGATCGGCGAGCTGTTCATGGCGGAGGCGCACTACGTCCACGACCTGCGGCCGGTCTACCGCGCCACACCCTGGCGGACGCAGATGCCGCAGGACTTGATCCTGGGCGGGGCCTGTCACCCGATCGACCTGCTGCGCTGGTTCATGGGCGACATCGCGGAAGTCCACTGCGTGGGTCTGCGCAGCGGCGTAGCGCCGGACTACCCCCAGGAGGACTGCTTCTTCATCAACGTGCGGTTCACTAGCGGCAAGGTAGGCCGCGTGGCGAACCTGCTGGGCATGGTTCATCCGCACGGCGAACGGGCGAACGGCCTGACGGTCTACGGCAGCAAAGGCACGATTCGAGACAACATAAAAACGCTGGACGCCGAAGGCGATCTGCCGCAACGGGCATACGTGACCGAACTGCCGCCGCACAGCGGCCACGCCGGCGAGATGATCGTGATGCTGCGCCACATGGCGGACTGCGTACTGAACGGCACGAAGCCGTGGGTGGGCGTACGCGAAGGGGCGCGGGTGGTGTCGACGGGGTTGGCGGCGTGGGAGTCGTTGCGGACGGGGCAGGCGGTGACGGTCAGGAACGAGTTCTAGGCACGAACCAGTCAGGCGGTGGCGAGGGTGCGGGCGAGGGTGACGGCTTGCTGGAAGACCGGGTAGTGGGCACCGCCGGTCAGGAGATCGTCGAGGCGGAGGCGGGGGCGAGTGGGGGGTGGGCGGCGGACGGCGACGTGGGTGATGGGGGCGAGATCTGACTGACAGTTGACCACGATGTCCTCGGGCGAGGGCATGTAGGCGAGGTAGCGGCTGGTTGGGGCGGTGAGTTTAACCGTCGAGATGAGGCCGTTCGGAGTCGACCTCGGCGAGCAGATGACATCGACGGCATGGCCGTTGGACGTGAGACGCCAGCCGTCCGTCGTGCGGCGGTCCAGGCGCCAGCCAAGGCGGGTGGCGAGCCAGGCGACCAGGAGCAGGGCGGCGGCGTGGCCGCCGGGGGACGGCTGGACGGCCAGTTCGACCGACTTGAGATGCGCTAGGTCGATGCGGGCGGCGGGTTGGTCGAAGGCCTGGGCGAAGGCCTGGCGCCAGGCGAGCAGGCGGAGCCACAGAGCATCGGTAACGCGGGCGTGGTGGCCGCCCTGGACGACGTCATTCAGCACCTCCAAGTCGGCAGGGAGATCAGTCAAAGCGCTTGAGTCGACCAGGATGCGGTCGGCGATGTCGAGCATGTCCTCAAACAGGTGGTCGCCGGTGACGGCAGGGCCGTTCCACCAGACGACGGTAGGTATACCGCTGGCGGACCAACTGGCGGCGATGGCTGCGCCCTCTACAAAGGCGCGGCCCTGGAGGGCGGCGGTCAGCAACTCGCCCCGGATCGCGGAAGCGCCGTCGGACCGACGCGCGGCCAGGAGGCCTACGCGGACCGGTTCCGGGGTTTGGGCAGCGTGGGGATCGTTGACGAGGGCGATGACGCGGCTGGGATAGGCGGTAACGACTGGTTCGGTTTCGGCTTCGATTTCAGCCCAGTCGGTGGGCTTGGGGTAGCGGGCCACGATGGTGGCCAGGAGCATCTGGGCGTTGAGTTCGGCACCCTCATTCGCGGCCTGGCGAGCGGCCTGTTCGTGGAGACGGGCGAGGGTGGGGAGGGTTTGGGAAATGGAGGTGGTGAGGTTCATTCAAGGTTTCGGTGCTTGAATTGCCTGCTACAGCCGACAGCAGACTTGGCGCCTGGGGCACTCATAGGCGGCGCCAGCGGAAGCCGTCGGCGCGCAGGAGGTCGCCGGCCTGGCGGGGGCCCCAGCGGCCGGCTTCGTAGGTGGGAAGGCGGGAGGCGGGATCGGCCTCCCAGGCTTCGAGGATGGGCATGACGGCGCGCCAGGCGGCTTCGGTTTCGTCGCGGCGGATGAAGAGGGTCTGGTCACCCAGCATGACGTCGAGCAGCAGGCGTTCGTAGGCGTCGGGTGATTCCTCGGCGAAGCTCTGGCCGTAGCCGAAGTCCATGCGTACGGGTCGCACGCGCATGCCGAGGCCCGGCTGCTTGGCCTCGAAGGTGATGGAGACGCCTTCGTCGGGCTGAATGCGCAGGGCCAGGACGTTTGGCGGCACGCCATCAGGGTTGGAGTCGCCAAAGAGCAAGTGGGGAACTTCGTTGAATTGGATGGCGATTTCGCTTGCGCGCTTGGCCAGTCGCTTGCCGCTGCGCAAGTAGAAGGGAACGCCCTTCCAGCGCCAGTTGTCGATCAGGAGGCGGGCGGCCAGGTAGGTCTCGGTAATGGAGCCTGGGTTGACGCCGTCCTCGTCGCGGTAGGCGGGAACTTCCCGGCCATCTACGAAGCCCGCGCCGTAGGAGGCGCGCATGACATTGCTGGCGACCTGATCCGGTTCGAGATGGCGGAGGGCGCGGAGCACCTTGACCTTCTCGTCGCGGATGGAGTCGGCCTCGAAATCAACTGGCGGCTCCATAGCCACGAGAGCGAGGAGCTGCATGATGTGGTTCTGGACCATGTCGCGGAGGACGCCGGCTTCCTCGTAGTAGGTGCCGCGGCCTTCGAGGCCGACGGACTCGGCCACTGTGATCTGCACGGAGTCGACGTAGCGGCGGTTCCAGACCGGTTCGAAGATCACGTTGGCAAACCGCAGGACGAGGACGTTCTGGACGGTTTCTTTCCCGAGATAGTGGTCAATGCGGTAGATCTGCGACTCGTCGAAGACGTTGTTGGTAATGGTGTTGAGGGTCTGAGCGGTGGCGAGGTCGCGGCCGAAGGGCTTCTCAATGACGATACGGGTGGTGCCGGGGCCGCGATTGAGACCGGTCTCGCCCAGCAGGCGAATGATCTCGGGAAAAAGGCTGGGCTGGGTGGCGAGGTAGAAGATGCGGTTGCCGCCGGTGCCGTGGCGGGTCTCGATTTCGGCCAGCTCGCGCTTCAGATCCTCGTAGCCCGCGTGGGTGCTGAAGTCGCCGCGGACGTAGTAGAGGCCCTGCTGGAAGGCGTTCCAGAGTTCGGGGTCGGGCTTGCCGGTGCGGGAGAAGCTGGTGGTGGCTTCGTGCTGGCGGACGCGGTAGCTCTGGTGATCCATGGGACGGCGGCCAAGCCCGACGACGGCGAGTGACGACGGGAGCAGGGCGTTGCGTTCGAGGTTGTAGAGGGCGGGAATGAGCTTGCGGGCGGCAAGGTCGCCGGAGCCGCCGAAGATGATGAGGGTGTGGCCGGGCGGCGCCTCCTGGAAAGCCAAGCCCTCGCGTAGCGGGTTGACTCCAAACGCCGTATCCAAGGCCTGGCCGTTCATGCTCATGGGAAAATACTCCGTCAGGCGACGTTGATGTTTTGCAGGGCGGTGCGTAAAGCGGTGGCGACCGCGTCCAAGTCGGTTGACGAGTCGCTGAGGTGCAGACGCAGGCGACGGCGTTCGCGGGCGGCGAGGGACTCGAAGTCGCCGAGGGCCTGGGCGTCGATGAGAGTGCCGAAGGTGTAGTCGCGGCTGGGAACTTCGACATCGCGCTGGTGATCGGCGGTGATCTGCAGGAACACGCCGGTGTCGGGGCCGCCCTTGTGCAGCTGGCCGGTGGAGTGCAGGAATCGGGGACCGTAGCCGAGGGTGACGGCACGGTGAAGGGCGTCGCGGAGGAGGGCCTGGATGGCGCGCAGGTCGGCGTCGTGGGCGGGCGTGCGGTCGAGGTAGGCCTGGATGGAGATGTAGTCGCCGGGGCGAACGGAGGCGAGCCAGCCGATCAGGGCGGCGGCGAGGTCCGGGGCCTGGCTGCCGGCGGCGAGCACGCCGTCGGCACTGGGGCCGGCAGGGATGTCGAAGGGCGCACCGGTGGCAGTGATCTGGCCGAGGACGCGATCCGTGTTGGCCTTGCTTTCCGCGACGCTCGGCTGGTCGAATGGGTTTATGGCAAGCAGCGAGCCGGCGACCGCGGTGGCGAGTTCCCAGGTGAGGAAGTGGGCGCCGAGGTCGTGCAGCTCGTCCAGCGGGAGGGTAATGACCGGGTGGCCGGCGCCGGCGAGGGCGTCGAGGCGGGCGGCGCGGCCATCGTCGGGGTCGCCGGCCAGGGCGAGTTCGATGAAGACGCGGTCGTTGTCGTAGACGCCGGGATCGCCCAGCGGTTCGCCGTCGACGGGCACGATGCCCTGGCCTTCCTTGCCGGTGCTCTCGGCGACGAGCTGCTCGACCCAGGCGCCGACTGGCCGGAGGGAGGCGGAAGGGACGAGGGTGAGTTTGTCCCGGCCTGCCCTGGCGAGTGCACCGAGCGCTACGCCGATGGTGACGGGTGGGTTGGTGTTGACCGAAGGCTTGGCAGCGGAGCTTTGACCGGCGGCGATGGCGCGGTCGATGAGCGGCTCAAGGTCGATGCCGGCGAGAGCCGCAGGGACGAGTCCAAAGAAGGAAAGGGCGGAGTAGCGGCCGCCGATGTCGGGTGGGTTGAGGAAGACGCGGGCGTAGGCGTGGTCCTGCGCGAGGGCGGCCAGGCTGGTGCCGGGGTCGGTGATGGCCACGAAGTGGCGTCCGGGCGAGTCTGCGCCGGCGGCGGCGTAGCGCGACCAGAAGTACTCGGCGAGGGTGGCGGTTTCCAGGGTGCCGCCGGACTTGCTGGCCACGATGAAGAGCGACCGGTCGAGGTCCAGACCGGCTTCGACGCGGCGGATGGCAGCGGGGTCGGTGGTGTCGAGGACGGTGAGTTGCGGCGAGCCCTCGGCCTGGGGAATAACGGCGGCCATGACCTCGGGCGCGAGGCTGCTGCCGCCCATGCCGAGGAGGACCACGTCGTCGACCTGTTCGGCGATCTCGGCGCTCCAGGCGGTGAGGTCGTCGACGCCGGCTCGCATGGCTTCGGCCACGCGCAGCCAGCCGAGGCTTTCGGCTATCTGGTTCTGGACGAGGGGATTCTGGGTCCAGAGAGAGAGATCGGCCGCCCAGAGGCGGCGGGCGACGTCGTTGGCCTGGGCGCGATCCAACGCTTCGGCAACGGCATCGGTAGCCGGGCCGAAACGAGCGGTGGGACCGTCGCCGGACATTGCCGTCTCAGTTCCTGGCTAGGAGGCGAGCGCCCCCGCCTTGGCCTCCAGGTCTTGCAGTAGGTCGTCGTAGGAGTCGATGAACTTCTGGACGCCCTCTGCCTGGAGCTGGTCCATGATGGCGTCCAGGTCGACACCTAGCGCGGCCAGCCGTTCGAGGACACCGCTCCAGTAGTCGGGATCACTGTTGACGGTCGGCTGCACCTCGCCCTGTTCGCGGAAGGCGTCCATGGTGACCGAAGGCATGGTATTGACCGTGTTGGGGCCGATGAGCTCGTCCACGTAGAGGGTGGGTGGGTACTCGGGGTTCTTGGTGCTGGTGCTGGCCCAGAGGGGGCGTTGGGGCTGGGCGCCGTCGGCGGCGAGAGCCTGGTAGCGCTCGGAGGCGGAAATCCCTTCGAAGATCTCGTAGACCGCCTTGGAGTTGGCGATGGCAGCCTTGCCGAGCAGGGAACGAATCTCGTCGGCGTCATCCGCCCGCTCGGCCAGGAGTTCTTCCAGGCGGGCGTCGACGGCGGTGTCGATGCGGCTGACGAAGGTGCTGGCCACGGAGGCGACGTCATCCACCGGCTCTCCGGCGGCGGCGCGGTTTTCGAGGGCGCTGAGGTAGGCGTCGACGACGCCGCGGTAAACGGCCTGCGCAAAGATGAGCGTGATGTTGACGTTGACGCCCTCGGTGATCAGGGTCTCGACGGCGGGCAGGCCGGCCGGCGTGGCGGGAACTTTGATCATCAGGTTCGGGCGGTCGACCGAGGCGACCAGGCGGCGGGCTTCCTCGACCGTGCCCTCGGTGTCGTGAGCCAGGCGCGGGGAGACTTCCAGGCTGACGAAACCGTCGGTCATTCCGGACTCGTCGTAGATCGGGCGCAGCACGTCGCAGGCGGCGGCGATGTCGTCAACGGCAATGGCTTCGAACATCTGCTCGGGCGTCAGGCCCTCGGCGCCCAGGCGACGGATGTCCTCGTCGTACGTATCGCTGCCCTTGATGGCTTCCTGGAAGATCGTGGGGTTGGAGGTCATCCCGCGGACGCCTTCCTCGGCGACGAGGCGGGCAAGTTCTCCGGAGTCGACCAGGTCCCGGCTGAGAAAGTCCAACCAGACGCTTTGACCATGCGCGTGGAGTTCGTGCAGCGGGGTTTGAGACATCGAAACCTCCGGGGCCGGAGCAACGGTGATCGGCCGAGGTCGATCGTGCAAGCGGGTGCCTTACACGAGTAAGTCTGCTAGCGCAATCGTACCAACGGACCGCAAGCGGCCTCTGCTAATGGGCCCACGCGTCCAATGAGACGCTAGCTGCGCTGCCACGCTCGGGGTGACGCAGGAGACGGCGGCCGCGGAGACGGGCTCGGACGCTCGTATCAGGGGCATAGGCGTTCGCCGCGTTCGAGGGCCTGGACCTTGCGGAGCCGGCGGACGTAGCGCTCCTCATCAGCAGCGAATTCAGCGCCGAGGAAGGCTTCGACGAGTTCCTCGATGAGGGAGAGGCCGACGATTCCTGAGCCGAGGCAGAGGACGTTCATGTCGTCGTGCTGAACGCCTTGGCGGGCGGAGTAGGTGTCGTGGCACATGCCCGCGCGGGCGCCCGCAACCTTGTTGGCGGCCACGCAGGCGCCGACGCCGCTGCCGCAGACGATGATGCCGCGGTCGGCCCGGCCGGAAGCGACGGCCTCGGCGACGGCGGCAGCGTAGTCGGGGTAGTCCACGGATTCATCGGAGTGGGCGCCGAAGTCGATGACTTCGCAGCCGGCGGCGCTCAGGATCGCGACGAGGTCGGTCTTGATGGCATAGCCGCGGTGATCCACGCCGATGGCGACATTCATTCCCGGCTCCAAGGGTTTGCCGTGCTTTGGCTAAGTTTCCGCGAAGCGGCGGGGCTTTGCACGCGGCGTTGGCACATCTCAGGCGAGGCCCAGGCCGCCTGCGCCGGCCATGCGCTGGTAAAGGCGGCGCTGGCGGGCGCGAGCTTCCTGGTAGACGGCGTGGTTGGCCGGGTTGGGTTCGAACGGCTGGTCGCCGTCGGTCCCGTGGTCCGAAGGGACGGAATGGCCGAGCGCCTGCAGCGCCCAGATGGCGGCGCCGCGGCTGGTGGGTTCGGCGACGGCGGAGCGGATGACGGGGCGGCCGAGGACGTCGGCGAGGATCTGGGTCCAACGGTCGGAGCGCTGGGGCGCCCCGCCCGAAACGTGGACGACATGGGGTTCGCCGATAACGGGGACGAGCAGGTCGTATATGGCGGCGAGGCGGTAGGCGACGGCTTCCATGCCGGCCAGCAGCAAGTCAGCGGGTTGGGTGTTGAGGCGCGCGCCATGAATGGTGGCGCGGGCCGAGTCGTCCCAGCCGGGACTGCGCTCACCGGCCAGGAAAGGCAGCACCGTGAGGCGGTGGCCGTCGGGCGGCAGGTGGGCAATGGCATCGTCCGGATCGTCGCCCTGGAGCCCGCGCAGGAAGTCGCGCAGCCAGGCGACGACGATGCCGCCGTTGCTCTCCGCGCCGCCCAGCAGCGAGCGCGAGCGGTCGACCCGGTATTCCCAGAGCCCGGCGGGGACGGAGCGGACCGGTCCGGGAACCAGGGCGCGTACGGCGGCGCTGGTGCCGATGTTGAACACGATGGCGTCGGCCTCGCGGGGGGCGGTGCCGAGGTTGCTGCAGAGGCCGTCGCCGAGCGCCGGGAACCAGGGGATGTCGGCGAGGGCGGGCCAGCGTTCCCGCCAGGGATCGTCAAGACCGCAAAGCGGCTCGCCGGATGGGTCGATGGCGCCCAGCGAGCCTGGATCAACGTTGAGCGTGCCCAGGGTGGCGAGGTCCCAGTCCAGCTCGCGACGATTCAGCATGCCGGACCAGGCGGCGAGGCTGAGTCCCAGGCCGCAGGGACGGCCAAACAGACGCTGCGCGGCGTACTCGCCGAAGGTGATCCAGCGGGCGACCTGGCGGACAACGTGGGGTTGGGTCCGCCTGAGCCACCGAAAGCGGGCCGGCAGGTAGCTGGCATGGATGGGCGTGCCGGTGCGGTCGTAGGAGGCCGCCACGTCCCATTCCTGCCGGAGGATGGCGGCGTCGTCGGCGCAGCGGGTGTCGGCGTAGGTGTAGACAGGCGTTCGGGGCTCGCCGGCAGCGTTGACGCCCAGCACGCTGGAGGCAAAGACGCTGGCGCCCACGCCCTCGAGGTCGGCGGCCTGCGGGCCAAGGCGCTGGAGGGTGACGTCGATCGCCTGCGCCAGGCGGTCGAATAGGGCGTCCGCGTCGATCTGAACGCCGCCGTCGGGCGTGGTGTCGAAGCTGGAGGCGATCTGGGCGTCGCTGCCGGGCAGCGGGGCGCCATCGGCGCTGTGGGCGGCGGCGCGAACTGAAGAACTGCCGACGTCGATGCTGAGCACGAGAGGAGCACTCTCGCCGGAGGACGCCCGCCCCATGCGACGTTTCCCGCTCGGTGGATGTGACGGCAGTTTAGGCGCAGGGCGTCTCTATACTTCGCGGCGCCCGGCGGCGGGAGAGCACACAGCGTGGATGTCCGAGCGTGCGACCTGCTGGTGGTTGGAGGCGGTCCCGCGGGAGCGGCCGCGGCGCTGGCGGCGCGTCAGGCGGCGCCGGAGCTTCAAACGCTGGTGCTGGATCGCCAGCGCTTTCCGCGCGACAAGGCCTGCGGCGATGGGCTGGGGCCAGGCGTCGTGGCCCGGCTGGCGGATCTGGACGCCGGCGAGGTCGTGCGGGGTCGCCGTCCGGTGGAGCAGTTGAAGATCGTTGCGCCATCGGGCGCCGAGGTGATTGGCGACCTTCCGGCCATTGGCGAGAGCGCGCGGGGCTTCGTGGTGCCCCGGTCGGAGTTTGACAATGTCCTGCTGTCACGCGCTCGAGACGCGGGTGCGAACGTATGGACCGAGAGCCGGCTCAAAGGACTGGAGTCGACCGGCGGTCGGACGGTTCGCGTAGAGGCGAGCGGGCCGGACGGACCGGTTTCGATTGATGCGAGGGCCGTAATCGCGGCCGATGGGGCGCGGTCGGACGTGCGGCGGTTGCTGGGGGTGGCGTACAACGACTCTGCGCATACCGGAGTGGCCATCCGGGCGTACGTGGAGCGCCCCGGCGGGTTTGAGCACATGGCGTTTTACTTCAAGCGCGAATTGCTGCCGGCGTACGGCTGGATATTCCCGATCGACGCGCGGGGCGCGAACGTGGGGGTGATGATCGACGCGGCACGCTTCCGGCGACAGGAACGGAGCTTGCCCGACCTGCTAAGCGATTTCCTGCGATCCAGCGGGCACGACAGCCTGGAACCCGAGCGGTCGCGCGCCTACATGTTGCCCTTCGCCAGCTACGTACCGCCGCTGGTGCACGGCCGCGTGGCGCTGGTGGGCGACGCCGGCTCGATGATCAATCCGTTCTCGGGTGAGGGAATTGCTTACGGAATGGCCGCGGGAATGGAGGCGGCCACGCGCGCGGTGCGGGCGTTACGGTCGGGATCCGGCGGCCAGCCATTCGAGGGGTTCGACGTGTGGTTTCGGCAGCGCTTCGGTGAGCACTTTCGGGCGTCGGCGCGAGCCAAGTGGCTGGCGCAGCGGGCCTGGATTGCGGACTTCGGCGTACGGGCGGCGCGACGACGCCCGGAGTTCGTGAGGGAGGGCATCGAACTTCTGGTGGGCGAGGGCACGGCGCTGTCCTGGCGGAGCCTGGCTCGGTTGCTGGTGCACGGGCGCCGCTAGCTCCTCGCAGCCGACGCTCCGCGCTAGCGGAACGAGGTCAGGCCTTCCTGGAAGCTGTTTCGTCCTCGCCGTTCGTGGAAATGGCGGGTGACACGTCACCGGCGCCGGGCGAATTTTCGCGGACCGCGGATTCTTTCCTGGCTTCTGAAACCGTTTCCGAGGACCGGGACGCACTTGAGTCCGACTCTTTGGGTGCCTCTTCGGACTCGGGAGCCGCGGCTGGCGGTTTCGGGGCCGAAGCGGGCGACGCCGGCTCCGTGTAGTCGCCGCGGAGGCGGTCGCCGATATCGGTCAGGGTGGCGTCGACTCGCCTGACGACCTGCTGCGTACGCTCGTGCCGGAGGGCGTCGTCGACGCGCTCCATGGCCTTGTCGCCAATCGCCGTCATTTCGCTGCGGACGCGGCGGGCCTCGTCACTCTCCAGTCCGGCTTCGACTCGCGACTTGGCTTGCGTCAGGCGCTCACGGACCTTCTCGCCGCGTTCGCCGCCGACTTCGTCGCCGACCCGCTTGATCAGGCCGTCGAGACGACGGCCCCACCCCTTGTCCTCCTGGTCCTCTGCGCCCATGGCGTCACCTCATTCGGCAAGTTCTTCGGCTAGAGCTTACTGCTACGGCTCGTGCTACCGTCCCGCTGTTGGACCCGGGAGTCGTCGCCCATGAGCACGCCGCGCCGCATCGCCGTCATTGAAGTCAATCACTGGCATTCCACCTACGACGCCGCCTACCTGACGGTTCTGCAGAACCTGGACCTGGATATCGAGTTGGTGGGCGTCTCCGACAGCGATGCCGCGATCGCGGAGGACCGCGCGAGTCGCTACGAGACCACGGCATTCACCGACTACCGCGAGATGGTCGACGCAACGAAGCCGGACTTCGTGATCGCGCTGGGTCGGCACGTGGAGATGCCCGAGATCGCGCGGTTCCTGATCGAGGCGGACCTTCCATTCATGATGGAAAAGCCGATGGGCACGAGCGCGGACTTGGTCAGCGGCCTGGCGGACCTGGCGGAAGCGCGCGGCGCCTGGGTCTCCGTGCCGTTTCCCAACCGGCAATCGCCGTGGGCGGAGAAGGCGCGGGAGATGATTGCGGCGGACGAATTCGGGCCAATTTCCCACATCGTGTTCCGGATCATCCGGCCGACCATGCAGCGTTATGTCGAGTGGGACTCGCCCTGGATGCTCGACCGCGCGCAGGCCGGCGGCGGCGCGCTGACCAACCTGGGCGGGCACGGGATGGACATGTCCAGATTCCTGCTGGGCGAAGACGTGCAAGTGGTGTCGGCGGTCATCAGCAACATCGTCCACGCCTCGGAAGTCGAGGACTACGCCCTGGCGACTCTTCGCAGCTCAAGCGGGACACTGGTGCACGTGGAGGTTGGCTACACGATGCCCACGTGGCCGGCGAACGAATCGGACTCCGAGATGAAGGTGGCGGGCTCGAACGCCATGCTGAGCGCAGTGGCGGACGGCCTGCAGATCCTGGCGCCGGGCCGCAACGAGCACCTGGACACGCCGGTAACCGTCTTGTCGGCCTATCCGGGATTCGTGCGCGACTGCCTGGAGCGGGTAGGTCGCGGTGATCCAGCCGCGATTACGCCGCGTGACTGCGCGAACGCCGTG
>DAOUJT010000102.1:0-7412 GCA_034422315.1 Chloroflexota bacterium
AGACCCGCTGGCTGGCAGGGCTTGTGCTGGCAGCGGCAACGGCGGCCGCCGGCGTGGTGATCGCGGTGGATCGTTTTGCCGGGTAGCGGCACTCCTCGTTGCACAGGGCCGCCGAGCACTACCCAACGCGTCCCTCGATTAACCCCGGCGCTCGAGGCAACCCACCTGGGTAAGTTGACGTAACCGACCTCACCGCTGGCCGGGCTCTCGGCCGCGTTAGCCGACGTGATTACTTCTCCGTGCGCCGGTCGTCTCCATCCGCGCTACGCTGCCCTCATAGACGACACCCCGGGGCCGCGCATGCAGTTCTACTCGCTCCCCAACCTCATCCGTCGCGGCCTGCGCGGCCATCGTGACTGGACCCCCGCCTGGCGCAAGGCTAAACCGAATCCGTCCTACGACGTCGTAATCGTCGGCGCCGGCGGCCACGGCCTGGCCACCGCCTACTACCTGGCCAAGCTCCACGGCGTCACCAACGTCGCCGTGCTCGAGCGCGGCTGGCTGGGCGGCGGCAACATCGGCCGCAACACCGCCATCGTTCGTTCCAACTACCTCTGGGACGCCAGCGCCCACATCTACGAGTTCTCCCTCAAGCTCTGGGAAGGCCTCAGCCAGGAGCTCAACTACAACGTCATGTTCAGCCAGCGCGGTCTGCTGAACATCGGCCACTCCGAACAGGAAATGCGCGACCTAGCCCGTCGCGTCGGCGCCAACCAGCTCAACGGCATCGACGCCGAACTCCTCTCCACCGATGAGGTCTCCAAGCTCGTCCCCATCCTCAACACCTCCCCCGACACCCGCTATCCCGTCCTCGGCGCCACCCTCCAGCGCCGCGGCGGCGTGGCCCGCCACGACGCCGTCGCCTGGGGCTACGCCCGCGCCGCCGACGCCCTGGGCGTGGACATCGTCGAAAACTGCGAGGTCACCGGCATCCGCACCGCCGGCGGCCGCGTCACCTCGCTCGAAACCACCCGCGGCGAAATCCGCGCCGGTGCCGTCGGCCTCGTCGTCGCCGGCAACGCCAGCGTGCTCGCCTCCATGGCCGGCATCCGCCTCCCCATTCAGTCGCACCCGCTCCAGGCCCTGGTCACCGAACCGCTCAAGCCCGTCTTCGACCCCGTCGTCATGTCATCCGCCGTCCACGTCTACATCCACCAGACCGACCGCGGCGAACTGGTCCTCGGCGCCGGCATCGACGCCCCCGTCAGCTACGACCTGAACGGCAACTTCCGCATCATCGAGCACGTCCTCGCCGCCGTCTGCGAGCTCTTCCCCATCTTCAGCCGCGTCCGCATGCTCCGGCAGTGGGCCGGCACCGTGGATGTCTGCCCCGACGCCAGCCCCATCATCTCCGGCACCCCGATCAAGGGCCTCTTCATGAACTGCGGCTGGGGGACCGGCGGCTTTAAGGCCACCCCCGGCTCCGGCTGGGTCTTCGCCCACACCCTCGCCCACCGGGAACCGCACCCGCTCAACGAACCGTTCTCCCTCGACCGCTTCACCACCGGCGCCCTGATCGACGAGCACGGCGCCGCCGCCGTGGCCCACTGATTCGCCATGCTCCTTATCCCCTGCCCCTGGTGCGGACCCCGCGAGGACGACGAGTTCACCTTCGGCGGCGAGGCCGACATCCCCCGCCCCGCCGACCCGGATGAACTTTCTGACGAGCAGTGGGCCGACTACCTCTTCATGCGCGACAACCGTCGCGGCCGCCACCGCGAGCAGTGGTGCCATACCGCCGGCTGCCGCCGCTGGTTCATCGTCGAACGCGACACCGTCACCAACGAGATCCTCGGCGCCGGCACCTACGGCGACTCGCCGTGAGCCAGCCCTTCCGCCTCGACCACGGCGGCCGCATCGACCGATCCGCCCCGCTCCAATTCACCTTCGATGGACGCCCCATCGACGCCTATCCCGGCGACACCGTCGCCTCGGCCCTCCTCGCCAACGGCGTCACCCTCGTCGGCCGCAGCTTCAAGTACCACCGCCCCCGCGGCATCGTCTCCGCCGGCGCCGAAGACCCCAACGCCTTCGTCCAACTCGGCCACGGCGCCCGCACCCTCCCCAACCGGCTGGCCACCGTCACCCCCGCCGCGCCCGGGCTCGAAGTCCGCCACGTCAACGCCTGGCCCAGCCTGGACTTCGACCTCATGTCCGCCTTCGGCCTCGCCGCCCCCTTCATCCCCGCCGGCTTCTACTACAAGACCCTCATGTGGCCGCGCCGCCTCTGGCCGCTCTACGAGCACTTCCTGCGCCACGCCGCCGGCCTCGGCCACGCCCCCGACGCCCCCGACCCCGATCGCTACGACCACGTCCACGCCCATTGCGACGTGCTGGTGGTCGGCGCCGGCCCGGCCGGCCTCGCCGCCGCCCGCGCCGCCGCTCAGACTGGCGCCCGCGTGATCGTCGCCGACGAACAGGCCGAATTCGGCGGCGGCCTGCTCGCCACCGCCGAGCGCGTCGACGGCCTCCCCGCACCGCATTGGGCCGACGCAGCCGCCGCCCAACTCTCGTCGGCTCCCGGAGTCACCGTCCTCCCCAACACCACCGCCTTCGGCCTCTACGAAAGCAACCTCGTCCTGCTCGCCGAGCGCCTGCACGCCTGCCAACCCGACAACGCCGGTGCCGAAAGCGGCGCCCGCGTTTGGCGCGTCCTGCCCAAACAGGTCGTCCTCGCCACCGGCGCCCACGAACGCCCCCTGCTCTTCGCCAACAACGACCGCCCCGGCGTCATGCTCGCCAGCGCCATCTCCACCTACCTGAATCGCTACGCCGTTACCCCCGGCTCGCGCGCCGTCCTCTTCACCAACAACGACTCCGCCTACCGCACTGCCCTCGACCTCGCCGACGCCGGAGTCCCCGTCGCCGCCATCGCAGACGTGCGAGTTGAACCCGACGGCAACCTCCCAGCCCAGGCCCGCGCGCAAGGCATCCCAATCCACACCGGTGCCGTCGTCCGCCAGGCCCACGGCCGCGGCCGCGTCGCCGCCGCCGAACTTTGCTCCCTGGACGGCGCCCCCCTCGGCGCCGTCGAATGCGACCTCCTCGGCGTCTCCGGCGGTTTCGCCCCCACCCTCCACCTCCACGCCCAGGCCGGCGCGCCCATGACCTGGAACCCCCAAATCGCCGCCTTCGCCCCCCAGCCCTCGCACGACATCCACCCCGCCGGCGCCGTCACCGGCCACCTTGACCTTTCCTCGGCCCTCCGCCAGGGCACGGCCGCGGGAGCCGCTGCCGCCGCGGCAGCCGGCTGCTCCAACGGCCACACTCCGGCAGCCCCCCAGGCCGCCCAAACACCAACCTCGGATCTAGAGCCCTACTGGCTCCCCCCCGGCGACCTCGCCCGCGCCAAACCCCAATTCGTTGACCTTCACGAAGACGTCACCCTCGACGACCTCCGTCTCTCCTTGCGCGAAGGCTTCCAATCCATCGAGCACGTCAAGCGCTACACCACCCTCGGCATGGGACCCGACCAGGGCAAGCTCGCCAACCCCCTCGCCACCGGCGTCATCGCCGAACTGCTCGGTCGCGATCCCGCCTCCGTCGGCACCCCCCGCCACCGCCCCGCCTACTCCCCCGTCAGCCTCGGCGCCATCGCCGGCCGCCACATCGGCCCGCTCGCCGACCCCGTCCGCGTCACACCCATGCAGGAGTGGCACGAAGCCGCCGGCGCCCGCTTCGAGAACGTCGGCCAGTGGCGCCGCGCCTGGTACTACCCCCACCCTGGCGAATCCATGCACCAAGCCGTCGCCCGCGAGTGCCTCGCCGTCCGCCACCGCGTCGGCATCCTCGACTACTCCACCCTCGGCAAAATCGAAATCACTGGCCCCGACGCCGGCGAGTTCCTCGACCGCGTCTACACCAACGCCTGGAAACGCCTCCGTCCCGGCCGCTGCCGCTACGGTCTCATGCTCGGCGAAGACGGCATGATCTTTGACGACGGCGTCACCGCCCGCCTCGACGACCAGCGCTATCTCATGTTCACCAGCACCTCCAACGCGGCCCCGGTGCTCGCCTGGCTCGAACAATGGCTGCAGACCGAGTGGACCGACCTCCGCGTCTACCTCACTTCCGTCTCCGAACACTGGTCCAACATCGCCCTCGCCGGACCCCGCAGCCGCGCCGTGCTGGCCGCCGCCGGCACCGACATCCCCCTCGCCCGCCAGGCCTTCCCCTTCATGACTTTCCGCGAAGGCCATGTCGCCGGCGTCCCCGCCCGCGTTTTCCGCATCAGCTTCAGCGGCGAACTCTCCTACGAGATCAACGTCGCCGCTGACCGCGCCCGCCACGTCTGGGAAGCCCTCGTTGCTGCCGGCCGCCCCTTCGGCATCACGCCCTACGGCACCGAGACCATGCACGTCCTCCGCGCCGAAAAGGGCTTCATTATCGTCGGCCAGGAAACCGACGGCTCCGTCACCCCCGACGACGTCGGCCTCGGCCGCTTGCTCTCCCGACGCAAGGACTTCCTTGGCAAGCGCTCCCTCAGCCGCCCCGATTCCGTTCGCCCCGACCGCAAGCAACTCGTCGGCCTGCTCACCGACGACCCCACCCAGGTCCTGCCCGAAGGCGGCCACGTCGTGGATGCGCCGGGCCCCAAGCGCCCCCTACCCATGCGCGGCCACGTCACCTCCAGCTACTTCAGCCCCGTCCTCGGCCGCTCCATCGCCCTCGCCATGGTCGCCGGCGGCCGCGCCGCCCTCGGCGAACGCCTCTTCGTAGCCACCCTCCACGACGACCGCTGGCTCCCCGCCCGCAGCTGCCACCCCGTCTTCTACGATCCCGGAGGCGCCCGCCAGCATGTCTAGCCCAACACCCCGCCGCTCACCTCTCGGCGCAATCGACTCCGCAAAGCCACCTCCTCGGGAAGCCCAACTCTCCGAACGCCCCTTCCTCACCCACCTCAACCTGCGCCTGGACCCCGCCGACGCCGAAGCGCTCGTCGCAGCCCAGCAGGTCCTCGGCCTCCAACTCCCGCTCATCCCCAACACCAAGGCTGCCGGCCAAGAACTGTCGGCCATCTGGCTCGGACCCGACGAATGGCTCCTGCTCGCCGAGCACGACCAGTCTGAGGCCCTGGTCAATGATCTACAGGCCACTCTGACCGACCACGTCGCCTCCATAGTTGACATAAGTGCCGGCCAAACCGTCATTCGCCTGTCCGACCCCTCCGCGCTCGATGTCCTCGCCCGCGGCTGCGCGCTCGACCTCCATCCCTCCGTCTTCCCGCCCGGCGCCTGCGCCCAAACCATGCTCGCCCGCGCCCAGGCCCTGCTTATCGCCGTTGACGCCACGCCCACGTTCGACATCGTCGTCCGCCGCAGCTTCGCCCCCTACGTCGCCGCCTGGCTCCAAGACTCCGCCCGCCAATTCGGCCTCCGCTTCCCCACATGAGACTTTCGCATTGCGCTTCCTCGTCCTTGAAGGCGTGGCGGCTCTTACTCCCTCTCCCTCCTCATCCCCTCTCACTCCTCTCCCCTCTCCCCTCTCCCCTTCCCCATGAGGGTCTTCCGGGCAACCTGCCTGCGGGTTACGCAATGGTCTCCACATCGGGCACCCCATGAGCTCCAACCTCCGCCTCATCCTCCTCGGCACCGGCAACCCAACCCCCCGCGCCCACCGCGCCGGCCAATCCATCGCCGTCCTGACCGATGGCCAGGGAGCCATATTCGACCTCGGCCCCGGCTCCGCCATGAACCTCTTCGCCTCCTCCATCGATCCGCTGCAAATCGACCAACTCTTCTTCACCCACCACCACTTCGACCACATGGCCGACTTCGGCCACTTCGTCATGGCCCGCTGGGATCAGGGCGCCGGCGCCGGCGATGCCCTTTCCGTCTACGGCCCCCCACCGCTCCGCCGCATCGCCGACCTGCTCTTCTCACCAGAAGGCGTCTACGGCCCCGACCTGCAAGCCCGCACCCGCCACCCCCTCAGCCAGCGCATTCACCAACTCCGCGGCGGCCCCATGCCCCGCACGCTACCTGCCCTGGATATCCGCGAACTTGACGAGGGAGAGGCTGTCGCTTGCGACCACTGGACCGTGACCACCGGCCCCGCCCGCCACGTCCAGCCCTACCTCACCTCGCTCTCGTATCGCCTCCAGACGCCCTCCGCTTCCGTGGTCATCTCAGGCGACACCCGCCCCGTTCCCGCGCTCGTCGATTTCGCTCGCAACGCCGACGTCCTTGTCCACATGGCCATGGACCTCCAGGACGAAATCGACCGCTGGCCCGAAATCGCCACCAGCTGCACCGGCGCCGCCGGTGCAGCCCGCATCGCCGCCCAGGCCAACGCCAAGCGCCTCGTCCTCGTCCACCTGGACACCACCGCCGACCACCCCGACCGCCAAACCGCCATGCTCGCCGAAGCCCGCGCCAACTTCCCCGGCCACGTCACCCTCGGCGAAGACTTCCTCCAAATCCCCGTCACCGCCTGACGCGCGAGCCTAAACCGGGCTACCTACAGCCCAACCCCCGCTCTTTCTCCCTCTCCCCGTGGAGTGTCCAGACCGGACACATGGTGAACAGGTGTTCGGAGACATAGTGGACACCTGGGCCGGCTCCCGCAGATCCAGCGTGCCCAGGTCGTCGGTCAGGAAGCGGATGGCCCGGCAACCGTCGGTGGCGGTGGGGCGAAAGGCGACGGGGCCGCGCGACCCAAACAGTCCACGCGGCCCCGCGCGTTGGTTCTGGCTACGGCCTCAGGCCGTCTAGTTGCGCTCCATACGGTACCACCACAGGACCACCGGAACGATCGCTATCGCCAGAGCCAGCAGTGCAATCCACGCATTCCGCTTCATGCTGCCTCCTTTCCATACAAATCCCGTCAGGGCCAGGCCCACGCCCAACCCTCTACCCCCAGCGTCGTCCTACCCACACCCCCGTCAGTCACCTTCACAACCATCCGCCCCCAACCGCTAGTGGCGAGCCAGACCGGAGTCTTTCGCAGTCCCGTGTCGATCCACACGCCCGTCCCCTCTTCACCTCTCCTGGGGGGAGAGGCAGACTCCGGCGTCTTCGGCGGAATTCGGTGAGGGGCTCTTCCCGGCAACTGCCCTCGACCGTTCATGGTGAGCCGAGCCGGAGTCTTTCGAAGGCCCGTGTCGAACCACACCCCGGACTCAGCACCCAAGCTCTCTCCCTCTTCTTCTCTCCCTCTCACTCCTCTTCCCTCTCACCTCTCCCCTTCCTCCCGCACTATCCTGACCCCACGCACAGCGAGGCATCCCCCATGGCAACAACCGTCGAAACGCCGCCCGAATGGTCGCCCGACGAATACGAACACGTCGTGGTCACGCGTGAAGAGGTTTGGGCGGAACTGGACCAGGAGGCGCGGCGACTCTACGGCCTGACGGCCGACGAGTTTCTACGCATATTCCGGAATCCGCCGGAGCAGTACCACGGCGACCTGGC
>DAOUJT010000103.1:0-4292 GCA_034422315.1 Chloroflexota bacterium
GACCTGGGCTGCGGCTCGGGCGCGCTTACGGTGGCGGCGGCGCGCCAGGACCGCACGCTGACCGCCGTCGATTGGAGCTACGCCGCCGTGGAAACCACCGGCCGTACGCTGAAAGCCAATGGACTCGAGGCGGATGTACGGCTGGCGGACGGCGCGCCGACCGGCGAGCAGTCCTTTGACGTCATCCTCTGCTACCCGCCGTTCCACGTTGGCTCGCGCGTGGATCACGGCCCCGCCGCGCGACTCAGCCAGGCCGCCCGCAGCCGCCTGGCGCCCGACGGCGAACTCCGAGTGGTCCTCACCAGCGCCCAGAGCCCGCGCGATCTCCTTCAGCCGAACTTTCGCGAAATAACGCCGGTCGCCAGCGCGCACGGCGCGCAGGTCTTCAGTTGCCGTCAGCCGGCTACCAATCGCGGGCGCCGTCGGTGACCGGGGTCAGGACCGGAAGTCGAAGACCACCTTCGCGCCCGCGCCGGACTTGGCGGTCATCACGGCTTCTACCGCGTCGTCCAGGTCGAAGGTGTGCGTGATGATCGGCTCGACATTGAGTTCGGGAATCAAGTCCAGGGCCCGCTCAAAGGTGTGCACGCGCGTGTTGCTGCCCACGATCTTGCGTTCGCGCGCGAAGAAGTCGTAGAGCCGCAGCTCGAACATCTCGGACGGGTTGCCCACGCTGATCACCAGCACCGTGCCGGAGTCGCGCACCGTGTCCAGGCACGCCTGGAAGGCCGGTCCGGCGCCCGCCGCCTCGATGGCAATGTCCGCGCCAAAGCCGTTGGTCAGGCTGCGGGCGGCCTCCACCGTGTCGTCCACCGTCGGGTCCAGCACCAGGTCCGCGCCCAGCGTGGCGGCCAGGGTGCGGCGGGTCTCGCCGGGTTCGCTCACGATCGTCTGCCCGGCGCCCTGATGTTTCGCGACCTGCAGCGCCAGCAGCCCGATCGGCCCCGCGCCGGCAATGAACACCGTGTCGCCGGGAGTCACGGTTACGCGATCAAACCCGCGCACCACGCAAGCCAGCGGCTCCGCCAGGCTGGCCGTGCGCATGTCCGCGCCGGGCGGCAGCGGCGTGAGGTGGTGGCGGTTGGCGATCACCACGTCGGACCACGCGCCCCAGGCCATCGGCATGCGGTTGGAGCAAAAATTCAGCATCCCGCGGTCGCACTCGGGGCAGTCCTCGCAGGAGTTGTTCGGCTCCACCGCGACGCCGTCGCCCGGTTTGAGGTCGTCAACGCCGGGTCCGACCGCTTGCACCGTGGCGGTGAACTCGTGCCCCGGAATCCATGGATCGGATCGCTCCGGAAACCACGAGTCGAACTGCCAGCCGTCCCAGTAGTGCAGGTCGGTGCCGCAGATGCCGGACACCGCGACCTGCAACACCACCTCGCCGGCCTCGGGCTCCCGGACTTCGCGGGACTCCAGCCGCAGATCGCCCGGCCCGTACAGCACGGCGGCTCGCGTTTGCCTGGACTGCATAGGCCACCGGTTCCCCAGACGGTCCCTTGGCACGCTATCCGAGCCGGCGGCCCGCTGCAACATCAGGCAGGCCTGCCGCCCCTTCCGATACCATGAACCCCACGAGCGTGCGCCGGCCGCCCCGGCGCCACGGGTGATGGGATCAGGCGCATGGCCAACGACCAGGCAAAGGCGATCGACTCCGCGATTCAACAGATCGAGCGCAAGTTCGGCACCGGTTCGGTCATGCGCATGGGCGCCATGCAGGCCGACCAGGTGCCCGCCGTGTCCACCGGTTCGCTGTCCCTGGACGTGGCCCTGGGCGTGGGCGGATTGCCCCGGGGTCGCGTGGTTGAGATCTTCGGCCCGGAAGCGTCCGGCAAGACCACCCTCGCGCTTCACGTCGTGGCCGAGGTGCAGAAGGCCGGCGGCGCCGCCGTGTACGTCGATGTCGAGCACGCCATGGATCCCACCTACGCCGAAGCCCTGGGTGTGGACGTGGGCGAGTTGATCGTCTCCCAACCCAACGCGGGCGAAGAGGCCCTGGAAATCACCGATGTGTTCGTGCGCAGCAACGCCGTGGACCTGGTCGTGGTCGACTCCGTGGCCGCCCTGGTGCCGCGCGCCGAGATCGACGGCGACATGGGCGACACGCAGGTGGGTTTGCAGGCCCGGCTGATGTCGCAGGCGATGCGAAAGCTGACGGCCAACATCAGCCGCTCGCGCACCATCGTCATCTTCATCAACCAGTTGCGCGAGAAGATCGGCGTGATGTTCGGCAACCCCGAGACCACGCCCGGCGGCCGCGCGCTGAAGTTCTACTCGTCGGTCCGGCTGGACATCCGGCGCATCGGGCAGATCAAGAAGGGGACCGACGTCATCGGCGCGCGTACCCGCGTGCGGGTCGTCAAGAACAAGGTCGCGCCGCCATTCCGGTTCTGCGAGTTCGACATGATGTTCGGCCAGGGCATTTCCTGGGAGGGCGACCTGCTGACCCTGGGCGTGGACCACGGCGTGCTCACGAAGAGCGGCGCGCACTACAGCTACGACAGCACCCGCCTGGGCATGGGACGCGAGAACGCCAAGGCCTTTCTGCGCGAGAACGCGGACATCGCCCAGGAGATCAACGCCGAACTGCGCGAGATGCTGCTGGCGCCGCTGGCCGGCACCCAGGCAAACGGCGCCCAGGCGACCGCCGCGTCCTAACCGCGCGCCCACCGCATGGCGTACCAGCCTGAACGCCCGGTAATTGCGGCGGTCAGCGGCCAGCACATGGACGAGGCGGTGGTTACGACCGCGGCCCTGCTGGCGCGCGCACGCGACACATCGGTCCTGCTGCTGCATGTCATCGAAGTCAGCCATCGGCTGCCCCTCAACGTCTCCAGCGATGCGATGCTCGGCCAGGCCGAAGCCGTGCTGGATGACGCCCGGCGCTTGCTGCCGTCCAATGGCGCGCCGGTGCGTACGGACGTCAAGCAGGCCCGCTCGGCGTTTAGCGCCATCGTCGAAACCAGCCTCGCTGAAGAGGCCGACACGATCGTCGTCGGGGCGCACCGATTCCTGGGCGAACACGACTGCGACCTCGGCCGAACCGCCACCCACGTGCTTCGTCACGCCGTGACGCCGGTCGTGGTCTGCTACGACCCGATACGCTAGCCCGTGGCGCTGCGCGGGCGGGGAATGGGCATGGCGGACGACGGTCTGATGGTCTTCGGATGCCGCGGGCATCCCGTATTGACCGATGGCATCTGCCGCGAACTGGGCTGCCGTCCCGGCGAGATCGAGATCTTCGAGTACGGCAACGACAACACGTTCGTTCGCGTCATGGAAAACGTGCGCGAGGCCGACGTGTTCGTCGTGCAGACCTCCCAACGTCCGGTCAACCACTCGGTGATGGAGCTGTTCATCACCATCGACGCCATGCGGCGAGCCTCGGCGGCTCGGGTGACGGCCGTGTTGCCGTACTTCCCCTACATGCGGTCGGACAAGAAAGACCAGCCGCGCGTACCTATTTCCGCCCGGCTGGTGGCGGACCTGCTGGCCACGGCCGGGGCCGACCGGGTGTTGACGCTGGATCTGCACGCCGACCAAATCGGCGGATTCTTCAGCATGCCCAGCGACCACCTCACCGGCATGCCGTTGCTCACCGACTACTTTGCCGGGCTTGGCATCGAAGACCTGGTCGTGGTGGGCGATACCGGCCGCATTAAGGCCGCAAGCGAGTGCGCCCGCCGTTTGCGCACCCAGCTGGCGGTGCTGGACAAGTTTCGCGATCCCATCACCTCGGACGTGACCATTCGCGGCCTGGCCGGCGACGTGCGCGGACGCACCGTGCTCTACGTGGAGGATGAGGTCGTGACCGGCCAGTCCATTCGCGAGGGCCTGCGCGAAGTCCTGCGCCACAACCCCAAGGCCATCTACGCCGCCTGTGTGCACCCCGTTTTCATCGACGAGGCCTACGAACTGATCGAGGACTCGCCCGTTGAGGAAATGGTCGTGACGGACAGTGTGCCGCTGGACCCCGATCGCCCCAGCGGCAAGATCCGCGTGATCTCGGTGGCGCGCATGCTGGCCGAAGCGATCCGCCGAATTCACACCGGCGAATCCGTGAGCGCCCTCTTCTCCGAAGCTGCGGTTCGCTGATGTCGGCTTCACGCACGCACCTCACCATTCAGAAGTCCGAGGCCCGCGGCCGGCGCGGCATGGTGGCCACCAAGCACGAGGCCGCGAGCGCGGTAGGCGTGGAGGTGCTGGCCGCCGGCGGATCGGCCGTGGATGCGGCGGTGGCGGCCGCCCTCGCCGTCGGCGTGGTCGAACCCTGGAGCAGCGGCATTGGCGGC
>DAOUJT010000104.1:0-1908 GCA_034422315.1 Chloroflexota bacterium
TCGTTCTCGTCGAAGATGAAGACGTACCACGGCCCGTCAACGCTCTTGAGGGAGTTGTAGTAGTCCAGCGTGGCCTGGAGGCCCTGGGCGTTGTAGCGGGCGATGGCCTGCTCCACAAAGGCCTGGGTGTAGGCGGCGGGATCGGACTTGGACGGCAACTGGTAGGGCCGGGCGCCGAACCGGAAGCCGGAGTCCGCATGTTCGCCTCGACAGACGGCCTCGGCCTGGTCGCCGTGGACGCGCTGGTAGATGCCGACGTTGTGATCGTTGCCGCGTCCGGCTTCGATGAGGTCGTTGATTTCGACGCAGCTGGTCGGCCACTCGGCCAGCGCCGCCGAGGCTGTGACTGCAAGGAGTGAGACGACTCCAACGATTGCAAGAACCAAACGCTTCATGCTCTATCTCTCCGCCCGAGGTTTCCGCAAGGATATATGCCTCCGGTACCGCGGTGGGGCAGCTCACGCGACGCCGGCAGTTCAACCCGATTGAGCGTCTGAGCGCTCAGCCGCCGTCCCTGGCGCCGAAATCGCGCCAGCCCCAGTCGAGGCGGAGGCGGGGCATCGGGAAGTCGAAGTACCAGCGAATCGAGATGGGTTCTCGGGCCTCGCCAAGGCAGGCGTAGAAGAGCGCGGCGCGTCCGGGGACTTCGTCCACGATGCGGATCGGCGTGATGTCGTGGAAGCGGCCTGGGTCTTCGTTGTCGGCCAGGTATTCGAGCAACTGCGCCTCGTAGGGTTCGGCGTCGTTCGGACGGGCGGAGGACGGGTCCACCGGTTCGTGCTCGTTCCAGGCCGGAAGGTCTGGACCGGAGCCGGGACTGCCGATCGTGCAGGTAACCCAGACGGGTGTGCTCCAGGCGTATTCGCCGTCGGCCTGGCGCAGGCGGACGTAGTAGGCCGACTGGGGGAGCGGGGCCGCATCCTCGAACTCGAGGATGGCATCCAGGGTGTTGGGATGCCACGCGGCCAAGGCGCGATCGTCGCGAATCAAGTCGATGCGTTCGATTGGCGCGCAGGCGTGGGCGGTGATTGCGATGTGGGGATTGTTGTCCACTTCGACTTCGGATCCGGCCGGGTGTCCGTTGGCCTGAACGTCCAGGATGATGCGGGCGCCGGTGGTGGCGTAGGTCTGGCGATTCAGCACGGCGTCCCAGATGACGTGGCGCTCGCAGCGGGGGGCGCGCACGGCGGCCACGGGGCCGCAGCCGATGGCGCAGTCGCGGATGTTGAGGTGGCTGCCGAAGCGTCCGCGGAAGAGGTGGGCGGCCATGGGTGCGGCCAGCAGCGGCAGGTGGGTGTCGCCGGAGGCGATGACTGCCGGGCGGTGGCCGTGTCTCAGCGCACGTTGCAGCAGCCACTCGGCGGATCCGTGACCGCTGGCGACTTCGACCACCGGCTCGCGGGCCGTCGGGAAGGCGTCCCAATCGGCGGGGCCGCCGCCGACGTGGGCTTCGAGCAGGACGTCGTTGCGCTCGCCGTAGGTTTCCAGCAGGTCGTCCATTTCGGCCCAGGCGGGCGCGTGGCGCTCCTCCCAGTCCCGGAAGATGACGTTGCGGTCGCCGCCAACGCTTGGGTGGGCTTCGCCGGCCAGGTAGGGGACGTAGGTTCCGGGTTCGTCGTTGGCGCGGTAGGCGGCCTGGTGGGCTTCCCAGACGGCGGGGCGGTGCGTCTGGTCGGGCGGGGCCATGGGGCCGGGAGCGGCGAAGTCGAGGCGGGCCTGGCCGCGGGCCTGGGCGTGGCGTCCGGCGGGATGGAGGACGGGCGTCGGGTCGTCCATGAGGCCCATGCTGACGTCACCCCAGCTGTGGGAGTGCAGGTCGCCCCAGAGGAGTAGCGACTCTGGGTCGGACTGGACGAGGAGGGGGTTGCTGAGCGCGGATAGGCCGTGCTTGCGGTCGCTTGCTTCGAT
>DAOUJT010000105.1:0-7195 GCA_034422315.1 Chloroflexota bacterium
ACGCCGGCCGCGACGGCCATGGCGGAAGCCACCCCGGAGCCGACGCCGGAACCAACGCCTGAGCCAACTCCGGAGGCCACCGCGGCCCCGGCGCCGGCCGCGACCGCAGCCCCGGCGCGCACCGCCGCGCCCACTCGAGCCGCGACGCCTGAGCCGACCCCCGAGGCCATGACGGAAATGATGGGGGCGACCGGACCGCGTGACAACGTGCCGCGTAACCGGACGGTGATCGCGGAGAACATCTCAGGCCGCAACGCCAACCCCGAGGTGTTTAACCCGTTCAGCAACAGCATGACGATGCACACGGGATCGCAGCAGTTGGCGATCGAATCCGTGATCTACATCAACCTGCAGACCGGCCAGGAAGAGCTCTGGCAGATCGACGGGTTCGAGTACGACGAAGGCTTCAACGGCGTCACGATGAGCGTGCGCGAAGGCGTGGAGTGGTCGGACGGCATGCCGTTCACGGCTCACGACATCGTGTTCACCCTGAACATGCTGCGCGAAGGCACCGCCGACCTGCGCTGGGCCGTGGACGTGCAAGAGTGGGTCAAGTCGGCCCACGCCGACGACGACATGACCGTGCACATCGAGTTCAACAAGCCCAATCCGCGGTTCATGTCGCAGATGTTCGCGACCCTCTACTGGTCGGTTTACATCGTTCCCAAGCACATCTGGGAGGACAAGGACCCGGCCACGTTCACCAACTACGACCCGGACCAGGGCTGGCCTGTCTTTACCGGTCCGTACACGCTGACCTCCACCACCGAGCTCGAGACGGTCTGGGACCGGAACGACAACTGGTGGGGCGCCAAGGCAGCGCCGGCCATTGGCGGGGTGGACCGCCAGACGCCGCTGGCCCTGCCGAAGCCCGAGCGGGTGATCTTCGTTGGGGTGGAGAACGCCGAGAAGCGAGCCGCCAAGGCCATTGCCAACGAGCAGGACACCTTCTGGCACATGCCGCGCAGCGTCTACGAGCAGGTCAACAGCGAGAACCCCAACATCAGGGCCTGGTTCCCCGACTTGCCGTACGCCTACTTCGACCCGGCGCCGCGGCATCTGGCGTTCAACCTCAAGGCCCCGCCGTTCGACAACGTGGACGTGCGCTGGGCGATCTCATACGCGGTCGACCGCGAGAAGATCGTGGAGTTCGCCTACGAAGGGATCACCACGGTCACCGACGTGTTCTTCCCGCACACGCCGGCCATGGACGTTTTCTACCAGCACGCCGCCGACCTCTTTGAGGAGTACCCGGCCAAGGAGTTCAACCTCGAGAAGAGTGCCGAACGAATGGAGGCCGCGGGCTACTCGAAGAACTCCGACGGTCTCTGGGCCGACGGCGACGGCAACACGGTGGTGATGGAGATCCACGTGCGTGGCGGTGAGGAAGACCAGCAGCGGGTGGCGCCGATCCTGGCGGATCAGCTACGAGTTGCCGGCTTCGACTCGACGTTCAAGATCACCGAGGCGGGCGCCTTCTTCGACGGCATCGCCCGCGGCGACATCCTGACCAACATGCAGCTGGTGGGTGGCAACACGGTCAACGTGGCCGACCCATGGGGTACCTGGCGGCTGCTTCACAGCAGCCACTCGGCGCCGATCGGCGAGGTTGCGACCGGACAGCGCTCGCGCTTCGAGAATGCCGAGTTCGACGCCATCGTGGATGCAATGGCCGGATTGACCACCAGCGACCCGGAGATGAAGAGCCTGTTCTACGACTCGATGGAGATCATCCTCCGCGAGATGCCGATCGTGTCGTTGGTCCAGACGGCCTTGTTGACACCCAACAACTACACGTACTGGAGCAACTGGCCCGACATCGCGAACGACTACCAGGCGCCTTCGCAATGGTGGGGCAACTTCTACCACAGCATCCTGACGATCGAGCCCACGCAGTAGCGCAGGCTTCGTTGGCGTGGGGGGCTTCCCGACTGCGGGAAGCCCCCCACGTGGGTACCATCGGACAAGGAAGTCTTCGTCCGAATTGTCAAGGGCCAACTCCGGCTTGGTTGCCTCATTGGTGGCTGGACGCTGAGTTGTCGTACGGAAAGGATGCGAGCCGCAAATCCATGACACGCAGCACGTTCACGCGCCGCCGGATGTTGGCGGCGACCCTGGTCGCTGGAGTTGCCGGCGTAGCCTGCGGACCCACGCCGAATGACTCGACCGATTCCGGGGGTTCGTCGGATTCTTCGGACACGTCGGGGTCGACGACGGAACCCACCAAGACACCGACCTTGGACTTCTTCCGGCAGGGCGGCCGCAACCCGAGCTACCCAACGCCTACTCCGCAGCCCATTCCAGGGCAGAAGCAGTCCTGATTCAACCGTGGCGGCGGGCGCACGTGCCTGACCCGGCGCCACAGAGGTGACACCAACCGTGAAAAACGGCGCGGTTCTAACGGTCAATGACCTGCGGGTCTATTACGACACGCCCGCGGGCACGGTGAAGGCCGTGGACGGTGTGAGCTTCGACCTGCGGCCGGGAGAACGCCTGGGACTGGTAGGCGAGTCCGGCTCGGGCAAGAGCACGATGGCGCTGGCGCTGATGCGCATGCACAAGCCGCCGGCCCGTATCGCCGGCGGCGAGGTCCTGCTGGACGGCGTGGGCGACGTTATGGAGCTCGACGACGACGGGCTGCGGCGCATCCGCCTGGATCGACTGGCGCTGGTGCCCCAGGGCGCGATGAATTCCCTAAACCCCGTCATGCGGATCCGCGATCAACTGGCCGACGGCATCCGGACCCACGAGCCCGGCGACACGCGCGACGATCTGGCCGAGCGAATCCAGGCGCAACTGGCTCGCGTAGGGCTGGACGCCGAGGTCGGCGGCAAGTTCCCGCACGAGTTGAGCGGCGGCATGAAGCAGCGCGTGGCCATCGCCATCGGCACGTCGCTTAGCCCCTCGGTGATCATCGCCGACGAGCCCACCAGCGCGCTGGACGTGGTGGTGCAGCGGCAGGTGATGGAGACGCTTCGCTCGGTGCAGGAGGAGATCGGCGCTTCGGTGCTGATCGTCGGGCACGACATGGGCCTGATGGCGCAGATCGCCGACCGGATGGGCGTGATGTACGCCGGCAAGCTGGTGGAACTGGCGCCGGTGCATGACCTGTTCACCAACCCGCAGCATCCCTACACAAGGCTATTGATCGAGAGCGTGCCGACGCTTATGGCCAAACGCGCGCTGGCGAGCATTCCGGGCGCGCCGCCGACGCTGATCAACGTGCCGCCGGGCTGCCCGTTCCATCCGCGTTGCCCGAGCGCCTTTGAGCCGTGCGACTCGGAGGTGCCATTGCCTACCGCGCAGAACGGCCGCTCGGTGTCCTGTCACCTGTATCCCGGAGAAGCCGCATGACGGCCTTCCTGGAGATGGTCAACGTCAGCAAGGTCTTCTCGGCCGGGATCATCCGGCGGCAGCACACGGTGGCCGTGGACGACGTGACGATGACCATCGACGAGCAGTCGCCGTCCATCCTGGCCGTGGCCGGGGAGAGCGGCAGCGGCAAGACGACGCTGGCCCGGTTGCTGCTTGGCGTGATTCCGCCGTCGTCGGGCGAGGTGATTTACCGCGGCCAGTCGGTGGACGACCTGTCGCGCGAGCAGCGCCGCACTTACCTGCGCGAGATTCAGCCGATCTTTCAGGATCCCTTCGAGTCCTATAACCCGTTCTACAAGGTGGACCACGTCCTGACCGTGCCCGCGCAGAAGTTCCAGCTGGCCGCGACCAAGCAGGAGACCAGCCGGCTGATCCACGAAGCGCTGGACATGGTCGGCTTGCAGCCGGCGGAGACGCTGGGACGGTTTCCCCACCAGTTAAGCGGCGGCCAGCGCCAGCGGGTAATGGTGGCGCGGGCCATGCTGCTGCGGCCGCGGCTGATCGTGGCCGACGAACCGGTCTCGATGGTGGACGCCTCGCTGCGCGCCACGATCCTGGAGAGCATCCGGCGCATGAAGCAGGAGCTTGGGATCTCCGTGGTCTACATCACCCACGACCTGACGACGGCCTACCAGATCGCCGACAACATCCTGGTGATGTACAAGGGGTCGGTGGTGGAGGCCGGGTCCGTGGAGCAGGTGATCCGCGACCCAAAACACCCATACACGCAATTGCTGGTGTCGTCGATCCCCCAGCCCGATCCGTCGCTGCCCTGGGGCGCGGAAGCCGAGATCGCCGGCGACCCGGAGTCGATGGAAGTGGCCGCCGTCGGCTGCAAGTTCGTGGACCGCTGCCCCGTGGCCTTTAATCCCTGCCGCGGTCAGCGCCCGCTACTGTTCCACGAACACGCATCGCGCGCAGCGGCGTGCTTCCAATACGACAAGTCGCCGGCGCTGGACGGCCAGAACCTCGACGTCGTCTTCGAACCGCAACTCACGTCGCAGGCGGCCGGCGGCTCGGAGGAGGCGGCCGCGAACTGAGTCGAGCCACCGGGGTCATGCAAGTCGAGCGGCTGGCGACCAATCCGATTGTCACGCCGGAGATGGACTCGCGGATTGGGACCAATATCAACGGGCCGTCGTTGGTGCGGGTGCCGACGTGGATTGAGGAACCGCTGGGCGCGTACTACTTGTACTTTGCCCACCACAAGGGCGCGTACATTCGGATGGCGTACGCGAACGACCTGGAGGGGCCGTGGGAGACGTATGGCCCGGGTGTGTTGGACCTGGATGATTCGTTCTTTGCCAGTCGCACACACGTGGCGTCGCCTGACGTTCACATTGACGAGGAGAATCGGCAGATCCGCATGTACTACCACGGCGTGGCTGAGCGCGGCGTACAGCGTTCGCGGGTGGCGCTGAGCGGGGACGGGATCAGCTTTGAGGCTCGCAATGAGTTGCTGGGAAACTCGTACTTCCGGGTCTTTCAGTACGGCAGATATCACTATGCGATCGGCATGCCGGGTGTGTTCTACCGGTCGCGAGACGGGCTGACGGGGTTCGTCGAGGGACCGACGCTGTTCAGCGAGAACATGCGGCACTGTGCGGTCAGGCTGGCGGGCGACAGGCTGAGCGTCTTCTACTCGAACGCCGGGGACTGTCCGGAGCGAATCCTGGTGTCGAAGATCGACCTGAGGCCGGACTGGATAGAGTGGCAGGCCTCGGAGCCGTCAGTTGTGTTGGAGCCGGAGACTGACTATGAGGGCGGAGACCTGCCGCTTGAGCCTTCGCAGCGGGGGCTGACCGAGGTGCGGGTGCGTCAGCTCCGGGATCCGGCGATCTTTGAGGAGCACGGCGAGACCTACCTGTTGTATTCGGTGGCAGGCGAGTCCGGCATTGCCATCGCCAGACTCCACGACCGGTAAGCCCGCCTAGTCCAGCCTGACCTCTCGGCCGCTCTCGGAGGAGGCGTAGATGGCGTCGACGACTTGCTGGACGCGCAGGCCGTCGTGGCCGGTGGACCTGGGCCGGCCGCCTTCTCGTACGGCGCGGACGAAGTCCGCGACGGCGGCATGCTGGGGCCGGGGCGCGGGAGGGAAATTCTGGTGCACGCGGTTGACCCAGGAGTCCGATTCGGCGCTCAGGATTCGCAGCCGAGTCGCTGACTCTCCGCCGCTGCCCAGGATTGCATCCGCTCCGGCCCGGTCGCCGGCGACCTGGATCCGGTGGTATTCGCCGTCGACGATGTTTAGCGCCCAACTGCACTCCAGCGAGATCGTGGCGCCGTTGTCGCAGCGAATGAGGGCGAGGGCGAAGTCGTCGACGTCCATGTCCTCGTAATTCCACGGACCCCAGGGGTTGTACCCGCCGTCGGCCTGGTTGCCGATCTTGAGGTAGGTGGCGCCGGACACCGAGACCGGCTGCGGCCCGCCCATGAGCCAGAAAACGGCGTCGATGACGTGTACGCCGACGTCGATGAGCGCGCCGCCGCCGTTGAGGGCCTTGGAGTGGAAGGCGCCCTTGGTGCGGGGCGCAAAGCCGCGGCGACGGTTCCAGGCGGCGCGGACGAAATAGATGTCGCCCAGGTCGCCGCGCTCGATGACCCGCTTGAGGGCGACGGCCTGGGGAATGAATCGGGTCTGAAAATCGACGGCGAGGATACGGTTGGCGGCTTCGGCGGCCTCGACCATCTCGCGCGCGTCGGCCGTGTTCAGCGCCAGCGGCTTTTCGCAGAAGACGTGCTTGCCGGCCGCCAGCGCGGCCAGGGTGGCGGGATGGTGGATCGGATTGGAGGCGCAGACGCTGACGGCGTCGATCGAGTCCAGGCGCAGCAACTCGTGGTAGTCCCGGAAGACGTGCGGGATGCCGAAGTCACGCTGCACGACCGCTAGCGCGTCCGCCGAGACATCGGCCGCGGCGACGATCTTGCACTCGTCCGAAATCGCCTGGTAGCCGGGGATGTGGGCCAGCTGGGCAATCTGCCCGGCGCCGATGATGCCGATGCCCAGTCGCCGGCCGCTCACCTGGTCCTCCGTGACTCCCGGACGCCGCTAGACGTCAGGTAGCGCACGCGAAGTCTCGCCTACTTCAGCGGCGAGAACGAGGCCGGGTCCATGAAGGTACTGGTGACTCCCACCACGATGGGGCCGTCCTGTTCGGAGTCGGCCTCAATGGCGGCCCAGGCCGGGTCCTGGGCGAAGGCCTCCCACTGCCGCTGCTGGGCCTCGAGGCTGTCGTAGACGTTGATGTAGATCAGCCGCGGGTTGCCGTCCACGACTTCCGTCCAGACGCCGGCGATATCGAAGCCGTGCTGGCGGAAGACTTCCGACGCGCGCTCGAGACGGGCCAGCATGGCGGGCATGCGCCCCGGCAGGATTTCGTAGACGCGGAGTTCGTAGAGCATCGGATCAATCTCCCAGTTCCAGCTGTCCCAAACGTCGCTTCACGTCGACCCCGATTCGATCCGCCACCTCATGCACTTTCGCAAAGTTATGGGCGTACGACGCCTCGTCGGGCAGGTGTTCGCAGTAGCAGGGGGTGTCGGGGTCGAGTTCGTTCAGCCGTTGCAGGTAGGTGGCCAGGTCCAGCGTGCCTTCGCCGATGAGCACCTCGTCCCACTTGAGCGTGAGGTGCCCGTAATCCCATTGCAGGTCCTTGACGTGGGCGGAGTAGACGAAGTCACCCAGCAGGTCAAAAGTGCGGTGGATGAGCGAGGTGGTGTCGAAGTAGGTGTCCATGGCGATCATGTTCACCACGTCCATTTGGAATCCGACGTAGGGATGATCCACGGCGTCGTAGAACTCGCGGATATCCTCCGGCTG
>DAOUJT010000106.1:0-30832 GCA_034422315.1 Chloroflexota bacterium
GTCCCCACCGCCTGCCGTAACCGCCGCTGGCGCCGCCACACCTCCCACGGCCACGACGGGCCGCCGACAAACGGACGAATGTCATCCCAGGCGACACGCCGGCTGGCCGCCACCTGCTTTCGCTGCTTCAGCACCTCACCGAGCGAGCGCAGCCCGGCCAGCCGCCCGTGCAGCGCCGCCAGGCTCCGCTGGCGCGCCACGGTGATCGGCAACGACGCCAGGTCATAGGCCACCAGCAGCGGCCCGTACATCAAGAGCGCCCGCGTGGGGTGATTCTTGGCAATCGTCCAAACCTTGTTGCGACCCAGGTGAAACGTCTTGAACGGCGACTCTTCGGTACCCGTAGCCGAGTGCGCATGCACCACCCGCGCTTCCGGAACATAGCGCGCCGTCCAGCCCAGCCAGCGCGCGCGCCACGCCAGGTCCACATCCTCCAGGTAGGCAAAAAACGACGCATCGAACCCGCCGGTCGCGTCCAGCAGCGCTTTGCGATACAGCGCGGCTCCGGCGCACGCCCCGAAGATCTCCCCGGCGGTATCTACGCCAACCGGCTCCGCGTTATGCCGGTCCCACGCAATGCCCAGCACGTCCGTCACCACGCCGGCGGAGTCGATGATGTTGGGATCGCGATCCAGCACGATTCGGCTGCCGAACGACCCGGCCTCGGGATGCTCCTGTGCCGCCTGAACCAGCGAGTGCAGCCAATTCGGATCGGGGATCGCATCGTTGTTGAGGGTGGCAACCAGTTCCGCTCGCGCCAGTCCAAACCCGATGTTGTTGGCCGCGGCGAACCCGTGATTCGAGTCCAGCCGCTCCTGCACGACCTGCGGATACTCGCCGGCAATCCACTCCGCCGAGCCGTCCGTGCTGCCGTTGTCCACCACGATGGTCTCGAACTCAACCCCTTCCTGAGCCGCCAGCGCCGGCAGGCAACGCCGCAAATGGTGCAACCCATTCCAGGTCACGATCACGACCGAAGCTTCGAGCCGATCGCTCACGGCGCAGTCGGACATCGTCTACAGGCCAGGGCCCGGCGGTGTGGGCCGCCTGCGTCTACGCTTGCGTTGGCGTCAGGTGGATTCCGATCAGACATGCAACGGCAACTCCGGTCAATCTCTCCCACACAGCTACGCACGTACGACACCTGTCCGCTCCAGTATCGGATGCGCTACGTGGAACGAGTGCCGACCACCGACTCGCCGGCGTCACTTGTCGGCCAGGCGGTCCACACCGCCCTGGAGCGCAACTTTCTCGAGAAACGCCACAGCGGCTACGACCTGGATTTGGATGAGGCCGCCGAGATCTACGACGACGTTTGGGACGCCCGTCTCCCACCCGGGGCAGCATCCGGACCATTGGCGGACGAGTTCGACGAAGCCTACGCATCAGGCCAATCGATCCTGGAGCTCTACCTGACCGAAGTCGCTCCCCGCGTCATGCCGCATCTGATTGAGCACAGATTTCGGTTCGACATTCCAGGTGTCCAGGTCCAACTCGTGGGTACCGTCGACCTCATCGACCGGAACGGCGTGGTGATCGACCACAAGACCTCGTGGCGGGCCTATCCCGAGTCATATCCCGATCAGGACCTGCAACTCCAGTGCTACGCGATCGGCTACGGAGTCTTCAGGGCCGGCTCTCGGATTCGTCCCGGCAACCTGCCCGCGCCATTCTTCATTCCCCAGGTGCGGGTGGATGTGCTGGTGCGCGAAGATCCGCCATTCATCCAGCAGCTACATGGGACATACGGCCGCGAGGACCTCGAACAGTTCGCGGCCCGAGCAACTGAAATCGTTGTTGGCATTGAGGCGAGCCAATTCGATCCGTTCTGGCAAGCGCCGAATCGGGCCGAGGACTCTCAGGTCTGCCGCCGCTGTCCCTACGGGCAGATCTGCGACGCGTCCCTCGTGCGCAACGAGCTACTGGAGGACGGCGGCCAGGATTGAAACGAGGAAGAAAAGGGCCGAAGCGCCGATCGTGAAGTTGAACGTCAGCCGGTCCACCCCGCGCCTGGCATGAAAGAACGAACTGTCGCTCCCGCCCAGAGCCGAGCCCATCCCCGTGTTCCGCAACTGGATCAGGACCGCGGCAATCACGATCACGGAAAGCACCAACTGGGCAAGCTGCAAGGGCGCATTCATCAGATCAGGCAGTCTCCGGGGCCGCCGAGCGTCCGTCGCTGACGGCCATGGTGGCGGCAATCTCAATGGCCATCTCCATACTATCCGCCCGCGCGATGCCTTGCCCGGCAATGTCAAACGCCGTGCCGTGGTCCACGCTCGTCCGGATGATGGGCAAACCGACCGACACGTTGATGCCGTCAAAGAACCCTGCCACCTTCACCGCCACGTGTCCCTGGTCGTGATACATCGCCACCACCCCATCGAACGCTCCATTACGCGCCCTATTGAAAACGGTGTCTCCCGGCTCGGGCCCCGCCACGTCCAGGCCGTCATTCCGCGCGTCCTCGATGGCGGGCCGAATAAACGCGTCGTCCTCATGTCCGAACAGTCCGCCTTCGCCGGCGTGCGGATTGAGCCCGCAAACGGCGATGCGCGGCTCTGGAATGGCCATCATCCGCAGCGTCTCGTCCAGCAGCCCAATCACATGCCGCACGTTTTCCGGCGTAACGCGGTCGATGGCCTCCCGCAGCGAGACGTGCGTGCTGTTGTGAATCACCCGGAGTCCCGGCGCCACCAGCAACATACGCGCGCCAAGTGCGTCCGTCAGGTCGGCCAGCAACTCCGTGTGCCCCGCATAGTGGTATCCGGCGGCGTTGATGGCGGCCTTGTTAATCGGGGCGGTGACGATTGCCGCCACGCGGTCGTTGAGTGCGAGTTTCGTCGCCTCGATGACGGCTTCTGCTGCCGCGGCGCCGGCGCGCACGTCCACGGTTCCCACCGGCACGTCACCCAGATCCCGTCCCCAGGGGTCGTACACCTGAATACCAGCAGACGCCCGGTCCAATGCGTCCAGGTCCGTGGCGGCGACGTTGAGCCCCACCGCACCGGCGGCCCGTTCCATCGTCTGCAAGTCACCGACCACCACGGCGCGACAGGCTGCCCGGGTATTCGGGTTCGCCAGCGCCTTCGCCGTGATCTCGGGTCCCACACCCGCCGGGTCACCCATGGTGACGGCAATGAGCGGACGCTGGTCGGTAGAACCTGACGTCATGCGGCTTGGCTCACCTTGGAGCATAGGCGCCTGAAGGCGGTCGTCAGCGCGTCCGGCCCTCCCATGTTCCCGCCCTTGGTGACCACAGACGCCACCCGGCGTGTGCCGCGCAGAGCATGCCCGCCGGGCACGCCCCACTCCACCTCGCCCAGAACCTCGATCGAATCAACCTCCAGCGAGTCCAGCGCGGCGCGTGCGGTATCCCCGCCGGTGAGAATCAGGCCTGGCTGATCGACGGCGTGCGTCAGGGCTCTGCACAGGTCGGCAACACATCGCATCTGGCGCTGGCGTTCCTCAGGCCTTGGCGTTGTTCCTTCAAGCGTGGTGTCGAAAACAGTCAGCCGGTCGCTGGGACGGTCGGGATGTGCCTCTCGGACCGCCCATTCGATATCCGTGTGGCTTCGGATTCGGGTGCGCTGGGCCTGTCCCGCGGCCAGCGCGCGCTCAACCTGCTCCTGGGTATGGGTGCTCGGCGTGCCCACCACCGCGGCCACAAACGCCGAACGTCCCAGGTCCGCGGGCCGGGCCAAACCCTGATCCGCCCGCGCCAGGTATTCGGCGAGCCCGGCCGAACCCGCGCTGATACGCCCGTCAGCCGACGCACGCAGCGCCGACGCTATCGCTTGCAAGTCATCGTCGGTCTCGACATCGGGTGCCAGGACTTCAACGCAATTTCGCCTCGCCCTGGACAGTTCGGCTATCAGCGTCTCCTGGCCTCCGCGCACAACGTCCAGCGGCATACCCTCCGCTTTAAGGCCGCCGCTGTCCTGCAGCAGGGTCGGAATGTGCGACTCCACGACCGGGGTCAGCGGATCGCGTCCCGGCGCGGCGTCCGCAACGGGCATGCCTTCCAGACGGTGTATTCCATCAATCGTCGTCCGGCCGCCTGTCGGAAACGCGGGTGCAAACACCAGCGGTCCTGTTCCAGCGGCCTCGCACAGCGCCCGCAGCTCGGCCCCAATGTTCCCGCGCAGCAGCGAATCGGTCTTCTTGTAGATCCGTGCCGACGTTCCGCATGGCAGCGCGCGAAACGCGGCCTTTACTTTCGCGGCGGCGCTGGCCGACGAAACGTGCCTGGTCTCGGTGCTCACGGCAGCCACCGTTCCGCGCGATGGCCAGGCGCCGGGAATAGTCGAAACCATGGTCTGCCGACCGGCCTTCCGGAATTGCAGCGCGGTATCCAGTGCCCCGGTCAGGTCGTCGGCAATGACGGCCCACCGTTCCACTCCTCAGGCCACCAGCGGCAGCGTGTCCGGTGCGTGCGTCAAAACGCCCACCCTCGGCGCGGGGCCACTCGTTCGAGCTAGCGCAGACAGTGCCGTCTCCACGTCCGGCGCCGTATCGAACCCCAGCGCCGCCGCCTTGTGCGGGGCGATGCCGTCCGATACCAGCACCACGCGCGCGTACTCCCGAACCCTGGCCCAGGCCACGGCCAGCGACGCTGCCACGCGGTCGTCGATCTCGTTGCCCTCATAGCGTCGCAACAACTCATCCGCTGGCTGCGCCGTGTACTCGAGCATGTCGGGGTGCGTAACGGCCACGCCTTCAGGACACGGCGTCACCACGATGATGGTCCCGCCCGGCCGCACCATCAGCATCGCCGGATAGAGGCTCTTGTGCGCCTGCCAGAACTCGATGTCGCACGGATGCGACCCGGCCACCACCGCGTCCAGTCCGGCCGGCACGCGAACCCCGTAGATGCGCCGGGCGTCCTCGACGGCCCGTCGATAGGTCGGCCGCGTGGCGCCAAAGCGGGCGGTGACGATTTGCCCGTCGGCATTGAGTGTCACGTTCAAAACGTGCTTCATGCCGCAGCGCTCGGCAATTAGCTCCATCTCGGCGCGTACCGGCGTGTCGACCCGTCCCAGCAACGGCGTCCGCGCCCTGGCGCTGAACATGTGCGTGGCGGCCGTGGTGGCGGCCCCGGAGACGCCCGGCTGCACGATCTTGGCTCCCGCCGAGAATCCGGCGATGTGGTGAGGCACCACCGCGCCGGTCCCAATCACGATGTCGGCCTCAAACAGGTGCTCGTTCACCTCGATCGGCGTCCCGCTCGGCGTCACGCCCAGGTCGCGCAGGGGCGCCGTGCGGTGATCGTGCTGCGTCACCCGCACCCGCGCCAGCACGTCGTCCCCGATCTTGTGCCTGATTTCGGCGTCGGTCATCGGCCGGTGGGTGCCCAGCGCGATCATCACCAGGATGTCGTCCGCCGCGATTCCCGCCGTCTCCAGGTCATCCAGGATCGGCGGCAGCAGCAGGTCCGCCGGCGTCTCCCGCGTGATGTCGTCGATCAGCACAAGAGCGCGCGACTTACCGCGCGCCGCCTGGAGCAACGACGCTGACTCGATTGGGTTGTCCAGCGCTTCTCGAATCAGCGCTCGGGGATCGCGCGCCGGCGGTGTGGCTCTGGGCGCGTAGACACCCGAAACTTCAACGCCCATGCCACGAACGGCAAGCGTCTCATCACCGTACGGCAGGTCAAATCCGCGGATCATGCCGCCTTCTGTGCTTGAAGTGTCAATCCACGATCCCGCGTGCGCGGAAATGACGAAGGTCTATGCATAGGTCTCCGGGCACAGGAATGACAAAGCCAAGGTGACCCGCCACCACGCTGCACACAGCGTGAACTGCTAGACAGTATAGTACCTAGGAAGTGGATTTCATGACTGTTGGCAGATGGCATACGTGCCAACGCATGATGAGAAGACATCAGGGCAGTACCGTTGCTGGAAGGCGCAATCCCCTCACTTGACCGACTCCAAACTCTAATTGCGGCTACTAATGCTACGCGGATTTCTGACCTCAACAACGCCTTACCTGGATTGGAGCAACTGGAGCATGTGCTTTCCGAGGATCGTGCGCGGCAAAATGCGAACCTCCGCAAGTTCCACGTAGATGAGCGTGTCACTAGGCTGGAGGCGAGCGCTGCTAAGCAACGATCTGAATTTGACGCGCTAGATTTTGTCGGCCATCTCAGGTTGGAATCCGGCCGAGCACTGTGGGGTTGGGAAGAGTTCCATTCTGGCGTGCTGGCCTGGCTCCTGAACCCAAAGCAGAGTAACGGACTCAACGAGTGTTTTCTCAAGCGCTTTCTTCGAAGTGGTGGAGTACCAGCAGAAGTCTTTTCAGTCAATTGGTCGGAGGTGGAGGTGATTCGAGAATGGGAAAATGAAGTCGACGGTCAACGAGGATATCTGGACATTCTGATTGTCAACGAAGTGGAGCGGATTCTATGTGCTGTCGAGAACAAGACCTTTTCCAGAGAACATGGTGAGCAACTGACCCGTTACCGAAGAGCGTTAGAGGCCGACTACTCGACTTTCACCAGATACCACGTGTTCTTGACACCGTGGGGCAGCCTCCCTTCTCGCGACGAGGAGCGAAGATACTGGCAGCCTCTTACTTACTCTGACGTTTTTGAAACCGTCGAACAGATAGCAGAAATCAAAGGCGATTCAATACAGGCCGACGTCCGCGCATTCTTGCGCCAATACGCAACCACACTGAGGAGGAATCTCATGCCTGACACTAGTGTTTCACTATTGGCCCGGCAAATTTATCTGGAACATCGGGAGGCAGTTGAGCTACTAGTGGCCAATCGTCCGGACTGGGTAGTCGAAACCAAGAGGATGCTCAAGGAAGCAGTTGCGCAGCGACCAGAATTCAGATTGGACGTAGAATCTGCCAAAATGGTTCGATTCCGTTCTATCGATTGGGACCAGTATGAATCGACGCAGATGGGGAGCGGTTGGACCAATTCAAATACCCTGTTTCTTTTCGAGTTTCAGTTTTCTGCTGACGGGCTTCCTCGACTCCATCTCTCGCTTTCTCCAGAGAGCGCAGCTAACAGTCGCTTGAGAAGTGAACTATTCGAGGCTATCCGGCAACATCCGAAACTCTTCAGACCCAGATCGACTGCGCTGAGCGAGAATTGGACAATGTTGCATGTGGATGAAGAACATGTACTGGATGAAGACGATCACGGAGTTGGATGGGATGACGGCACCGCTCGCGCGAAGATTGATGCTTGGTTAGCAGACTTCGCGGCAACGACATTGCCCGCAATGAACCAAGTCATCATTAGCTGCCTCCGCGAATACGAAGCTGAAGGACTAAGTTAGCAAGTCACCGAGGCGGTAGCCACCGAATCGGAGCCATCTCACGCCGACGTGTAGGTCCTCTCGTGGTCGCTAAGGCCCGGTGCGCAGTGCAGCGCCGGGTGGTCAGACCGCAACGCCAAGGATCCTTGAGGATCTCACGCTGTGCATCGCTTGGGCCGGTGGTGGGGCCACGTTGCTGTTGGGACACCCTATGGCAATCCGTCACCCGGGCCCGTATGCACCGCGCCTGATGCGGTCTTAGGTGAACTAAGGGTGGATCCCCGCGTGCGGCAGGAGTGACGCGTGGGTTGTGCAGAGCCTCCTTAGGCCGCCACCACCGGATTACTCAGCACCCCCACGCCTTCCACCTCGATCTCGATCACGTCGCCCGGCGAGAGCGCCGACGGCCCGGCGCACGTGCCCGTGTAGATGCAGTCACCCGGGCTCAGCGTGACGCCCTGCGAGGTGTAGGCAATCAGGGCGGCCACGCCGAACAGCAAGTCGTCGGTGCTGCTGTGTTGCTTCACCTCGCCATTGAGCCGGGCCATGATTTCAAGATTCGTCGGGTCGAGATCGGTGGCGATGCACGGCCCCAGCGGCGCAAACGTGTCCATGCCCTTGCTCATAAGCAGCACGCCCGTGGCCATTTCCTTCATCTGCAGGCCGCGCGCGCTCACGTCGTTGCCGCAGCTATAGCCCAGCACGTAGTCCAGGGCCTCGTCCTCCGAGACGTTTCGACAGGTCTTCCCGATCACCGCCACCAGTTCGGCTTCGTAGTGCACTTCGCCGAACGGATCCTTCTGAAGATCCGGGTCGTTCATCGACTGCGTGAACTTCGCCGGGTCCGGAAGCACGATCGGCGCTCCGGGCCCGGTGATGGCTGAGTTCGGCTTCATGAAGAGCATCGGGAACTTCGGAATAGCGTCTTCGTCGTGCCCTTCCAGGATGTGCGCCAGGTAGTTGGCCCCAACGGCGATCACGTTGCCGGGATCGACCGGTGCCAGTAGTTCCAGGTCGTCCACGGTTCCGACCTGCGCCCCAACCTCGTAGTCGCCGAACATGTCGCCGCTGACGGCGTATACGGCGCCTGACTCCTTCAGAGAGCCAAGTGCCGGACCGGACTCGGTGGCGTATCGAACGAATTTCATGCCGAATGTCCGTCGTGTGGTGTGCGCGTTAGCGGGAAGGCTAGCACTACCTGTTCGCGGTCAGAGGCCGAAGAATCGCACCAGTTCGGCCCGCAATTCGTCGGGCGCTTCCAGGCTCGGCCAATGCCCGACGCCCGGCGTCGAAACCACCTCCGCGCCGGCCAGTCGGGCGGCCAGGATTTGCAGGTCGCTCTCGCTAACCAGCGGGTCATCGGAGCCGCGTACGAGAAGCGTGGGCGCTTCGATCGCGCAGGCCTCTTCCAGCAACACCCGCCGAGCGCTGCTGGCCAGACAGCCGGAAACCACGTCCGCGTCCACCTCGGCCGCGGCGTCGCGCATGGCCTCAAAGTGCGCCTCGGCCAGATCCTCAACAAGACCCGCGCGAAGCCAGTCGTCGGCTGCGCCGGCGTCCCATCCAGCCTCGCTGATCCTGTCCCGTCGCTCCTGAGTTGCCGCCGTATTGCTGTCGAATCCCGCCGTCGAAACCAGCGCCAGCTTCGTTACATGGCTTGGAAACCGTGCCGCGAAGTTCAGGGCCGCCAACCCACCGTAGGCGTGTCCCACAATCGCCAGTGGCTCGGTCTGACCTTGCGCGTGCAACACGCGGTGCACCAGGGTTGCCGCGTCGTCCACGGAGCCTGTCGCATTCCCTCGTTCACTCTTGCCGAAACCGGGAAGGTCCAGCACAAACGCGCGGCAGGTGTCGGCCAGACCCTGGGTGACCAGGTCCCACGCGGCGCCACCCGGCCCAACGCCGTGGATGAACAGGACCGTGGTGCCGCCGCTGCCTCGCACGTCCAGCGAGACGCTGCGATTGTCGACCGTAACCAGGGGCATTGGGCTATGGAGCGCCGTTCAAATCCAGGGCGTCGGCGTTCGCAATATACGGCAGGCCGCGATACCGGCCATCTAGGTCGAGTCCGTAGCCAACCACGAATATGTCCTCGATCTCAAAACCGACCCAGCGGGGCGTGACGTCAACTACGCGTCGCGAAGGCTTGTCCAGCAGCGTCACCACCTCGATCGAACGTGGGCCGCGGTATTCCAGCAATTCCAGCGCGGCTGACACCGTACGGCCGGTATCAACGATGTCCTCCACAATCAGCACATCCCGCCCGGAGATATCGCAACCTAGGTCCTTGATGACCTGCACTTCTCCGCTCGATTCTCGACCGTCGTACGAAGCCAGCGCCAGCGATTCCACTTGATGCGCCGTAGTCAGGGCGCGCGCCAGATCGGCGGCAAAGATGAACGCCCCGTGCAGCACCAGCGCCAGGACGGGCTCGCGGTCCGCGTAAGCCGTCGAGATCTCCGTGCCAAGCTCACGAACGCGGCGTGAAATGGCATCGGCGGAAATGACGGTTGGCAACGGCGCGCCAGACACGTCGCCTGCCGATGCTTCTGCGACGGTCAGGCGATCCCGAGACGCTTCGGTGAGTTGCAAACCGTTTGGTTCAATGGCTGTCGTCGAAGAGTGTGCGGAGTCTTGCCCTGGTGCCGCAAACGCCTTGCCGAAGCTCAGCCGGCGAATGTGCGGAATCTGTGACCACGCTGCCCGACTACCTCGCACCTGGACTCGACATCCTGATCGTCGGCATCAATCCCGGCGCGTATTCCGTTCGAGCGGGCCACTACTACGCCAGGCCCGGCAACCGCTTCTGGAACGCCGCCAACCGGGCCGGCCTGTTCGGCGAGCCCTTAAGGCCTGAAAACGACGCCCGCGTCCTGGAATTCGGCATCGGACTCACCGACGTCGTCAAGCGCCCGACCCCTACGGCGAAGGATCTTCGAGCCGCCGACTACCGCCGCTGGGCGCCGGTCCTCAGGGATAAGATCAGGCGCTTCCGGCCCCGCATCGTCTGCTTTCAGGGCATCGGCGGCTATCGCAACTACCTCAGACATGGCGAGGGCCTCCCAGCACCGCCGCGCCCAAGGCCGGGCCGTCAGGCCCTCGCTCTGGAATCGTCAGTGGTATTTCTGGTTCCGAGTCCCAGCGGTCTGAACACGCGCTACTCGTCTGAAGACCTCGTCCGCTGCTACCGACGGCTCAGAGCGTTGCGGGACGAACTCAGCAGCGTGTAAGCAACGCCCTCGGCTGCCTGCCGTTTAGCCTCCGCCGACCCCGGCCGTCCGTTTCAGATCGTCCAGCGCTCGCTGTGCCTGCTCCAGCGTGGATCGCGCCGCCGCCCGCCCACGGTGGTATTGGATGATTGGCGGCAGAACACGCGTCTCGACGATCGAGTCCACGCGCTTGTTTGTCCGCTCCAGCTTCGCGGCGGTCCGCCGCAATCCGCGCCGGACGGTCACCGTGGCTTCAACGATGGCGATGGCCCCAAGAACTCCGGCGACGAACGCCGCCAGCCCAATGATCAGCCCCTGGATGACCAGGACGATGATCGCGATGTCGCGCGCGGCTTCCATCAGCCCCTGCCGCGGCGTCGACGGCTGCGTCGCCGCCGCCGCCCGCGCGAGCGCTGGGAGCGGCGGCGCACCGCCGCTTCAGCCTCGCTGGCCGCCTGCTCCGCCGCGCTGCGGATGGCGCTCAGCCGTTCCGGCAACGTATCCATGATCTTCTGCGCCCGCTGCGGCGCGGCAATCGTTCCTATCGCTCCACCGACAAAAAACCCGATGGCTGCGCCAATAATGATCCAGGTCATGTGCGATTCCACTCATCTCCACCAGCGCAGCGCCATCTGCAGAACCCGGCGGAACTTCCTGAGGGCGCCTGAAGTAGAACTCGTACCGTCCTTGACGACGTCACTCACCAGTTCCGTGGTGTCTTTGACCGTGTCCACCGTCTCCCGAGCCGACTGGATGATCGGCGTGACATCAGCCCGAATCGCCGCCAGCAGACGCCAGACCAGCATCCCGGTAATCAGGATGACAATCGTTGTAACCAGCGCCACGGCCGCCAGCACCACCACCGCGATATCGCGAACGCCGGCTAGGTCCATGCTTAGGCTCGAGAGGGTGTGAGGCGACGCAAAGGCCGACCGATCATGCGTGCGACCAGCCGCAGCCGCACGCGCCGCCAGGCCTTGTCAACCATGCGTCGCTCCGAGCGTGTGATCTGCCGCCGGCCATAAGTGGCGCGAACATAGGTCTCCGCGACAACTTCAGGCGGGGCGGGAAGACTGGTGGGCGCTTGCGTGACGGGCGCCGGAAAAAGCTCGGCGGCGAGCTGGCGGCCAAGCTCAACCGGCGTAAACCCGCGGCTCGTATTGTACCCAGCGCGTCCGGCCAAGCGGACCATGCGCTCGTAACGTCGGCTCACGGCGGACTGTGGACTCCGGATCAGGTCGCGCACCAGCGACCCGAGCAGATAGAGCGTCCCCAACGCGACCAGCGTGGCCCCAATCAGGATCAGCGCCAGAACCGCCCCACCGAGGTTGGCCAGGAACTCTTGAACCGGATTCGTGCCCTGGGTTGGCTCCAGCGGCTGAAAATTGCCCACGTCCATGTCCTCGAGTTCGTCCAGGAAGTCGTCGACCACCGACAAGTCGGCGGCGTCCGGATTCAACCCTTGGCCTTCGACGCCTTCGGTGGCGCCGCCGCGCACCTCGGGAGCTCGAAAGCCGGACGGTTCAAACAGCACCCATCCGTACGTTGGGAAGAAAACCTCCACCCACGTGTGTGAGTCGGTGGGGTTCACGATGTAGCGCTGGGTGACCGGATCGAAAACGCCCTGTGCGTATCCGGCGGCTACCCGAGCCGGGATGCCCATGGCCCTAACCAGCACCGCCATGCTGGAGGCGATCTGCGTGGCATGGCCTCGACGCAGATCAAAGAGGAAGTAGTCGGTGGCGTCTCGGTCCGGCGGCAGCGGCTCCGTGTCCTGGGCGAACGGAAAACGCCGCATGAAAAACTCTGCGGCGCGCGCGCGATCAACGGCCGTCTCGCCTGTTTCGGCCAGGCGAGCGGCGAATTCCAGCACCCGCGGCGGCATTTCGGGAAGCTCGATGTAGCGCTCGGCCCATTCGGGATAGACCGTGGGCGCGGTCCGCAACTGCTGCGTCGTCGCCGCTGCCAGGGTCGAGTCCACGGAGTACACCAGCCGCTGGCCGACCCGGCGAGTGGCGCGAATCGACGCATAGTCGTCAATGGCCACCTCTCGCTCGACCACCTGCACTTGGTACGGGCGATTCAGTCGTAAAGCGTCGCCCGGCGCGAACAGAACCGCCGAGTTCGAATCCAGGATCTCGATATTCGAGCGCGACGCCAACCGCGACTTCAGGTTCAGGTTCTCGGTTATCGGTTCGTTGGCCCGGCGTCCTTCCAGCAGCCGCATCGTGCTTCGCCACCCCTGCCCGGTATAGGTGTCGAAGGTCTGACCCCGCCAGTACGAGGGCACGGTGCTCTCGATGATCAGCGTCTCCTTGCGCGCAAACGGCTCGGGCCCCGTCAGCGCCAGCGATTCGCGTCCGGCCAGGGTGGAACCCGAGGGATTGGATACGCCGCCGAACACCCGCTGAATGCCGGCTTCCACATTGCCCCAGCCGTCGCCCATGTAGGTCCAGAAAGCCTCCGCCAGGGGATTGCCTGCCGCCCGCGGCAGGATCAGCGCCAGGAAGACCACCGCCGTAATCAGCAAGGCGCTCACGATCAGAACGGTAGGACCAAGCTCCTCGGAATAGTCCGTCCGCGTGTCGTCCCAGCGAGTTTCCAGCCAGGCCAGCCGCGTGTGCACCGTCAGGGCCAGCGCGGCAATCAGAAACACCGCGAACGGCGGCCAGTCCGGTCCCACGTAGGTGATGTTGACGGCGATCGCCAGCGTGCCGGGGGCGATGGCTAGGTAGGCGTTGCGAAGGCGGAACGCCGCCCAGGCCGCGGTGTAGCCCATGCCCCACGCGGCCATGGTCATCCAGAACAGGAACACGATGTTGTCGCGGCTCACCTGGAAGGCAAACGCGGCCTGGAACCACGACTCCAGGCGGAAGAACAGGTCCTGCAACAGTCCGGCGCTCTCGCCCACGGCCGCCGTCAGCGGTTGTTCGCGCACCAGGTTTCCGGCCTGCCGCAACTGCACCCACTCCAAGGTGTCGCCAAAGAGCAGGACGAAATTCCGTACGCCGTCCAGCGGTCCCGGAAATGCTTCCGAGGCCACCACGTACGCCACGACGAGGTCGCTGACCATCCCGATGACGACGATCCAGACCGACGACAGGCGGCTGCGCGACAGCGCAAACCCAAACAGGATCGCCACCAGGGCCACCGACAGCAGCACCTCCGTACCGGGCGCCCATCCAACCGTGTGAACGCTGATCAGCGGCGCCAGCGTGGCTGTGGCGATCAGGACCAGCGGCAGCCAGGCGGTGCGCGGCAGTTGCAGGGCCCGCGCCAGCGGACGCGGACGGCTGGCCGCGGCTGCGGTCATCGCGCGCTCATGCCGGCGCCAGCGTCACCGGCCGCCGCTGCGTGCGTTCGAACTCCGCCAGGTTGCGGCCGTCGGCTCGGATCATTTCAAAGCGCATTCCCCGGTCCACGCTGACGAAGCCGATCCCCGAAGCGGCCGCCGCTTGGCTGAGCCCGGCGTTCGACTCCGCCGCCCCAAAGGTCGAGGCGTCCAGCGCCACCGCCATCGGGTAGATCGCGCGGTGGCCCAGCTGCGTCAGGCTCGTCAGCCAGCGCGAGTCCGCCGAGGGCGTAATCGCCACCAGGCTCGTCCCGCGACCCAGCCCGGCCGAGCTCGCGGTCAGAAACTCGTGAAACGGCGCGGTGCCCGTGGCCTGCACCACCGCCAGCGTTTCCAGGATTCGCCAAAGCTGCTTGAGACCCTTCTGCGGCTCGATCAGGTATCGCCCTTGTCGGCTCAGGGCCACAAACCCCACCGCCTTGTTGTCGCGCACGAACTGATGCGCCAGCGAGGACACGATCTTGACGCCGTATTCCTCAGTCGACTCGTCACCGTGTCCGGCCTGCACCGACCGATCCAGGTCCAGCGCAATCCACAGGTTGGCCGTCGGCTCCAGGTCGAATTCCTTGACCAGCAGCTGCGAGCGCCGCGCGCTCGACAGCCAGTGAATCCGCTTCAGCGGATCGCCGGGCTGAAACTCCCGTATCCCGCCGGCGTCCGACGTGACCTGGTGAGTTCGAATCGACGACCGCGAGGTGCCGACCATCGACCCGGCCGGGATTTCCACGTCGGCCATGATGGAGATCGGCGGATAGACCACGATCGTGTTTCGGATATCGATCCGCCGTTCCGAGGCAAAAATCCCAAACGGGTCGCCAATCCGCAGATCGGTCGGCCCCAGGCCGTAGAGGCCGCGGCGACTGGCGACGCCCCGTGAAATCCAGCGCTTCCGCTGCCGCGGTCCCAGGCTCTCGGCCACCGACGCCTGGTACCCCGGCAACTCCGAGTGGTCGTCCACTTCCACCAGCAGAATCGGCAGGCGACCCGTATTGATGAGTTCGAAGTCCTCTTGGACCTCGTCGCCCACCGTGATCTGGTGCCCGCGCAGCCGCCGCCGCAGGTCCAGCGAGCGGGCGGCGTTGCGCGTCCACATGTACGACAGGATCACCAGGCCGCCAAGCGCGTAGAGCAGCCAGTACGCAATCGGCGATGTCGTGACCATCGCCGCCACCAGCAGCACGCCCAGCAGGATCACGATCGACGGCCGCTGCAGGGTTACCGACGGCCCAGCGTCGGACGGTGCGCTTGCCACAGGCCCTCCACCGCCCATTTCAGCGCCGGGTTCACCCCCGGGCGCCACTGCAACCTTCAATCAGTATGCGCGGAATCGGCCGCGCTCGCCTAGCCAACTCGTGCGTGGCGCGTATCTGGCCAATGCTCGCACCACCCACCATCCGCCTCCCCATCTTTCGTAGGGGCCGGTTTCTAACCGGCCTCTTCCGGGCAACCAACCTCCATCCCACCCGCGTAACGCTCGGCCTGCGACCGTGATGATCTCAGGGCTCGTATCAGCCAACGTCCGCCCGTCCCGGTCTCCCAGACTGCTCGTCACGTCCAGGCCTGCTCCCAACAGGAATCAGGACAACGAGTCTTCCCCCTTCCCTGACCGCCCACTCATATCTAACTATGCTCTCCACGGCGATTCTCTAGCTTCCCGCTTCCCACCCAGTCATGCCCCCAGGTACCACCCCGATCAGCGCCACCAGCACATCCCTCGTCCGCCTGCTCACTGCTGGCCCGGATCATGTCTCGCTCGAAAACGGCGTCCTGCGATTCGGGGAGGCTCAGGGCGCCCCGGTCGGCGGCATCGACAGCATCCAGACCCGCCGCTCCTGGTTCTGGACGCGACTCACCGTGCGCCAGGCCGGCGGCGCCGAACACTCCATCGGCGGTCTCGACCGCGACGAGGCCGAGCGGCTCACCGCGGCGGTACTTGCGGAGGCCGCCCGCATCGCCCGCACGCTGGCGTCGCATTTGACGCAACTTGACGACCGCTTGAACCGTCTCCAGGCCGGCAGCCGCTACGCGCGCGAGTCGCAGACCAGCGGGCTCCAGGCCGATATCGCCAGCGCCGTCGAGCGCGGCGGCGGCGCCCTGACCCGATCATTTCTGCCCGCCCAAACGACCGAAGCGATCACTCGCATCCAGTCGGTCGCCCGCCCCCAGGAGTTCGAAGCGGCCAGAGAGCAGGCCAACGCTCGCTTCGTCGCCGCCACCATTCCCGCCGTGACCAACGCCGCCCGGGGTGTGCTCTCCGCGCCGCCGACCGCCGAGCAGGCGGAAGCCATCGCCACCGACGAGGACGCCACGCTGGTGCTCGCCGGTGCCGGCACCGGCAAGACCGCCGTCATCACCGGCAAGATCGCCCACCTCGTCCGCAACCGGGGCGTCCCGCCGCGTCAGATCCTCGTGCTCGCCTTCAACCGCAAGGCTGCCGAGGAGATCCGCGAGCGCCTGCCGGACGACCTCGCCGGCGCCCACGTCGCCACCTTCCACGCCTTCGGCCGCCGCGTCATCGCCCAGGTCGAATCCGCCCCCACGCTCTCAAAGCTGGCGGAGGACGAGGCCATGCTGCCCGCGCTCATCGATCGCATCCTCGTCGACCTGATCGACGATCCACGCCAGAGCCGCGTACTCGCCGACTTCATCACCCACCACCGCGCCGGCTACCGCTCCCAGTTCGAGTTCAAGAACCCCGGCCAGTACTACGACCACGTCCGCCGCTCCGAGTTGCGAACGCTCAGCGGCGATCTGGTCAAGAGCTTCGAGGAACTCGAGATCGCCAACTTCCTCACCCGGAACGGCGTCAGCTTTCACTACGAGCGGCCCTTTCCGGTCGAAACTGCCTCCCCGCGGCATCGCCAGTACCGCCCGGACTTCTACCTCCCCGACCACGACATCTACATCGAACACTTCGCCCTGGACCGCCAGGGCCGTCCGCCCGAGGGTTGGACTGGGTACGTCGACGGCGTCCGCTGGAAGCGCGACATCCACCAGCAGTACGAGACCAGGCTGATCGAGACCTTCAGCTGGCAGCAACGCCAGGGCGTGCTTCGCCAGGCACTGCGCCAGCAACTCCAGGAGGCCGGCGTCACCTTCCGGCGCGTCCCCATCCGCACGCTGCTCTTGGAGCTGGGACGCTGGCTGATCTCATGGCTGGCGCAACTCATCGCCACGTTCCTCAACCACGTCAAGACCAGCGGGGTCTCCACTGACACCCTCCGTGAGCGTGCCCGTGACTCGTCTGACCGCACCCGCAGCGAGGCCTTCCTCGACATCTTCGAACAGGTCAGCGCCCGCTACGACAAGCTGCTGGGCGAGGACAAGGACTTCCACGACCTCATCAACCACGCCGCCGCCCACATTCGCAACGGCCGCTGGCAGTCGCCCTACCGCTACGTGCTGGTGGATGAGTTCCAGGACATTTCCGCCGGCCGCATGGCGCTGCTTCGGGCGCTCAAGGGCTCCCGCGTCGCCTTCTTCCTCGTCGGCGACGACTGGCAATCCATCTACCGCTTCGCCGGCAGCGACGTCGCCCTCGTGCGCCAGTGCGGGAGCTACCTCGGGCACGTACGCGAGCGCGCGCTCAGCCGTACCTTTCGCTTCGCCCGCGGCATTATGGAACCCTCCACCGCGTTCGTCGTGCGCAACCCCGCGCAGACCCGGCGCACCCTGCGCCCGGCCCAGGGCGTGCGCGACGGCGGCGTCACCGTCATCGCCACCGAAGATTCCGCCCGCGGACTGTGGGACGCCCTGCACGACCTCCAGGCGCGCGAGGGCGACGGCCGCAAGCCCGTCTCCGTACTCGTCCTCGGTCGCTACCGGCGCAGCCGCGGCGCGCTACCGTCGCCGCGTCAGGGGCGGCTGCGCCTCGAGTTCAGCACCGTGCACGCCGCCAAGGGCCGCGAGGCCGACTACGTCGTCGTCCTGGACCTCAGGGACGCCCGCCTCGGCTTTCCGGCCCAGCACGAGGAAGATCCCCTGCTCCGCCTCGTGCTGCCGCCTCCCCCTGGAGGCGCCTACCGTCATGCCGAGGAACGCCGCCTCTTCTACGTCGCCATGACACGCGCCCGCCGCGGGACCTACCTGGTGGCCGACGCGCGGCGTCCCTCGGCCTTCGTTGACGAACTGCTCCGTGAGTTCACCGGCCTCCGCCGCCTCGGCGAATTCAGGCGCGACCACACGCCCACGTGCCCGCGTTGCCGCACGGGGCGCCTCGACGTGTCGAGCACCGGCCAGAGCATGACCTGTCTCAACGCTCCCTTCTGCCGCTACCGCGCCCCCCGCTGTCAGCGCTGCCGCCGCGGCTTCCTGGTCATCTCCGGTCGCTCCTCCCGCTGCACCAACCCCTCCTGCAACGCCACCCCGCCCGCCTGCGACTCCTGCCGCGCCGGCGTCATGGTCATCCGCAAAGCCCGCCGAGGCTCCTTCTTCGGCTGCTCCCAATACGCCTCCGACCAACCCTGCACCAATACCCAGCCCCTCACCAGGCGCAATTAGCTGGCCCCTCACCCCATCCAAGACAACGTGCGCAACTGGTGCTCAGGCGTACTCACGACGGACCGTGCTGCAAACTCACCGGCGGGAGAGTCCACGCTGAGACTCCCCCGATTCGGCGTGCCTCATGAAACTCGCGGGCTCAAGTGCAGTGTCAAGGCTGTCAGGCAGGCCCCGAGGCCGCGGGCGAAACGCTAGCTGATGGCCTGTCTACGGCGCCACGGCTTCCAGTTCAGGTCCAGTCGACGACGCCCACCGCTCATCTCACGCGCGCGGACCCTGTCAACGCGGGATCTGCTTGTGCGTCTCCCGACGGACGACCAGAACTTCGTCTCCCTCCAACCAGTCCCCCGGAAAGAGATCAGGGGTCGTCGGATCGCCTCGCAGAACCTCCCGGCGACCACGTCATCCACCATCTCGTTGAGCCGTTCGATCTCGCCTTCGGCTGACTCATCGCACGCGTCGCAGCCGCAACTCGGAAAAGACTCGGTGAACCACCGCCCAAATCGGGCGTTAAGACCCGGAAAGGTCGAGAACACCACGGCAATTGGGGCGGCCTCGGGGTCCCTGGGATCGAGTCGCACGTGCGCATGTGCAGCTTCAAGTCCCCGCTCCAGTTCCGCGTCCAGCCCATACCCCTCGGTACGCTCGACGTCGAAGTCCTTCTCCAGCCGGCCGATAATCGCCCGCATGGCCGAATGCAGCGGCCGAAAGCGCTCGGCGTTGGTTACGCGGCTGTACGCAGGATCCGGAGGCGGTCCTGCTTCCCCATGTCTCGCATATCCAAACCAACCAGACATCTCCCTACGCCACCAGTCCAACCCCCTGCACCACGGCCCCCATGGCCGCTCCCGCCAGGATCAGCCACAGCGAGTTGACCTTGGTGAAGACCAGCACGCCCAGCGCCGCCAGCGCCGCCAGGATCGTCGGGACGTCCACCAGCGCCGAGCGTCCCAGCAACACCGTCACAACCGTCATCAGCCCCACCGCCGCCGCGTTGACCGCGTCCAGAATCGGCGCCGTGATGCTGGACGCCCGCAGTCGCTCGACCAGCGGGTGAACCGCCGCAACGAACACGAACGACGGCAGGAAAATGGCGACCGTGGCCACCACGGCGCCGGGCACCCCCGCCAGCAGGAACCCGATGAACGTGGCCGTCGTGAACACCGGTCCCGGCGTGACCTGCCCGATCGCCACGGCGTCCAGCAGTTGCGTTTCCGTCAGCCACCCCATGCGCTCCACGAAGTCGGCTCGCAGAAAGGCCAGCAACACATACCCGCTGCCGTACAGCACCGCGCCAATCTTGAGAAACAGCAGGCCCATCCCCAGCAGGCTGAACGATGTAGGTGCCGCGCCGAGCGCGCCCACGCTCGCCAGCGGCGCGAACAGCACGCCGGATATCCGTCCCGTCAGCCAGCGCGGCCGCTGCAGCACCGCCCCCACCGCGCCCCCGCCGAACAGCAGCAGCAGCTCGTTGACCCCCAGCAGCCCCAGCACAATCACGGCTGCGGCCAGCAGCGCCGTCTGCCAGCGGCGCACCACCACGCGCCCCAGGCCCCAGATGGCCTGCGCCACGATCGCGATCACCACGGGCTTCACGCCGTACAGCACCCAGGTCACCGCCGGCGTCGATCCGAACTCGACATAAACCCACGCCAGCACCGAAACCATCGCTGCCGCTGGCGCAATAAACGCAATGCCCGCGCCCGCAAGCCCCCGCCATCCCGCCCGTTCTCGGCCAAGATGAATCGCCATCTCGGTCGAGTTCGGACCCGGAATCAGGTTCGTAACCCCCAGCAGATCCAGGAACCGGCGGTCCGTCAGCCATTCCCGCCGCGTCACGAACTCGTGCCGCATCATGGCAATATGCGCCGCCGGACCGCCGAACGCCGTCAGCCCCAGCCGCAGAAAGAGCAGTGTGATCGTTAGCGGACGTTCGATGTTCTGGACCTCTGGATGTTGACGCGGCGGACCGCAATCCTCCGACAACGGCGCATTCTGCACTAAGCTCTATGACATGAACTCCCGATTCACCGCCAATCCTCGGCGTCTGGCCTCAGCCCTGGCCGCGCTGGCGATCCTGTTGATGGGGCTGGCTGCCGCCGACTGCGCCGCGACCGTCGAGCCCCTCGCCACCCCCACCCCCGCCCCCGAGCTCAAATTCGAGATTCAAACGGAAGAGGCCGGCCCCAGCCGCACCAACGTCATCCTCCTGGTGACAAACATCGGACTCACCGACGTCCTGCTCCAAACCTCCCTCACCCTGCCGGAAAACGCCGGATCCGACCGCGACTACAGCCCCACCACCCGCGCCAAGATCACCAACGAGGGCGGACGTGAGATTGGCGCCAGCGCCCGCGAAACCAAGACCCTCACCTGGGTCCCCGAACGGCTCCGTGCCGGCGTCACCCTCCGCTGGGAATCGGCCCTGCGCTGCTTGGTCGAAGAGCCGATGCGGGTGTCAGCCAGGATCACATCCGTCGAAGTCGGCAATGTCAGTGAGGCTCACTTCGACGACCTCACCACGGACGCCGAGGTGACCTGCCTGCCCCCGCGCCGACCCGGAAGCTAACCGCCCCTACGTTCTCGGCGTCCCCTGTCATTCCCAACGCAGCGCGGCGAAATGAGAAATCTCGCCTTTCGTGCGTGCCTGCCCCCCAGCCCAGGCTGTCCCGGAGGAAACCTCCTCATCCTCAAAGGCATGACGGCTCTTCACCTCTCCCTGGGAGACCGTTGCAAAACCCGAGAAACCAGCGTCCGCTGTCACGCTGATCAACGAGGCCGCCGCTCATCCTAATCTTCTCTCCTCAACTCTCTATCTCACTCCTCTCCCCTTCTTGCCCCTCTCACTCCTCACGTCTCTGCCCTCACTCCTCCCCCCGCCATCCCGGCGTCCCCGGCCGGGACCCAGCAGCAACCAACTAGGTCCAGCGCTCCTAAGCCACCCCTGCCAACCCACCCTGATCCAAAACCCCCAACCTCCGCCTCCCCTCTCATCCGCTCCCCGTCTCGTCCCACTCTTCTCCCCTCGCCCCACTTCCCTCGCCCCTTCCCCCTCTCCCCTTCTCCCACAGTGCCCGCGCCTGTCGGGATGTAGACTCGCTGTACAGTGGCCTGCGGGCCGCTAACGGGTCTCAGCGACTGGTGTTCGGCTGCCGGGAGCGCGGTACATGGTTCGCGAAATCAAGGGCAGATTCTCCGGCGGCGGCGTCCTGCCGCTGGAGGAGATTGACCTGCCAGACGGCGAGGAATTTGTAATCGCCGTCAACGACGTACCGTCACTGGACCGAAGGCGCAAGGCCTTGCGAGCCAGCGCTGGCGCCTGGAAGGGTCTGAATGACCCGGACGAATTGATTCGAAACATCTACGCGTCTCGCCTGATCCAATCTCGGCCCGAGCCAAAGCTGTGACCCTGTGCAATATCTCCTTGATACGGATTGGGCCATTCACTACTTGCACGGTGTCGAGCGCTTAGTTACGTATGTGAATGGACGAATCACCGAAGGCGTAGGCCTGAGCATTGCATCGATAGCTGAGATCTATGAAGGTGTGATCTACTCGTCCGACCCGCACGGCAGCGAATCCGCGCTTCGGGATCTCCTGGTTGGCGTTGACGTGATTTCGATAGATGATGAGATTTGCCGGGTGTTCGCCACCGAACGAGGCTGCCTGCGCTCGGCCGGAAACCTCATCGGCGACTTTGATCTGCTGATCGGCGCAACCGCGATTCGCCATGACCTGACCCTGCTGACCAACAACCGCCGCCACTTCGAGCGAATGGACGGCCTACGCATCGTCTCCGTATAGCCAAACGCCCCCCGGCAAACATCCACCACCCCACAACCTTAGCCCCGTCTCCCCCGTCATCCCCGCGGCCGCAGTCGCGACCCAGCAGCAACCAACCACCAAACCTCACCTGGCGTCCCTGGTGAGCCTGTCGAACCACACCCCTGCCAACCCACCCTGACCCAAAACTCCCAACCTCCGACTCCCCCTCTCACCCGCTCCCCCGTCCCATCTCACTCCTTGCCCTCTCACCTCTCCCCTGTCCCCTTCTTCATCTCACTTCTCTACCCTCTACCCTCTCCCCTTCCTCGTCTCCCCCCCCAATCGCTCGACTACCCAACGACACCCAGCGCCACCGCCAGCGCGTCACTCCCATTGCCATCCCCGCCAACCTTGCTGGCAATGCAATCAACGCGCGCACCGAGGACACCGCTGGCGCCACCCCCGTTGCCAGCCCCCACCATCCCCGACCCGTCCCGCGCTCCAATTGGAACTTCGTCAAATCCTCACCGCACATGTACTTCTTGAACCCTCTGGACCACGCGGTGTTTCCTGCTATGGCCCGCCTCAACTCCACAGCCGGTCAACGGCCACGACAACACCCGTGGCCAGGCTCACCACCAGCATCAGCCGTACCGTCAACCGGGTTTCCAGGCTTCGGAGATCGCTCGTCAGACGCAACTCCAGGTCCTTCAGGTCCGCCTTCGTCGCCAAGTGCTCGTAGGCGCCTTCCAACCGCGCCAGCCGCTCAGTGTCGGACGTCATCGGTTACCCCGAAAGCCGCTGCTTTTTTGGCTGTGGACTAGGTATCGCAACTGGGCCCCCTCTCGATTGACGGCGAATTCGCCGACCGAACCTCAACCGTCCCCGCTGCGCGCACCGGGGCCGCCCCTTTGATGCTGCCTCCATTGTAGCCGTCGTTCCCCGTTCCGAGAGTCCACCCAGCGACCGCGGTTGAGCCCGCCGCCACGCCAATCCCTGCCAGCGTTGCCAGCAATGCAATCAACGCATGCACTGATTGCATTCGCGGCATTGACATCATTGCCAGCACCCGCCACCCCCCCACCCTGGTCCACCCTCCGACCCCACCCAGCCCAACACCCCCGCTCGCCCCAGTCTTTCCCTCGCCCTTGTGTAGACCGGAGACATCATGGACACCCGTTCGGAGACATGGTGGACACATTGGGGAGCCATGAGGGTATGAGCCGGTGCCGTTTGAGGATCGATCGATGACGGAGCAGCGGGCGGAGTTTGTGGCGTTGGCGCGGCAGCCCGGCGCCAATCGGCGGGCCTTGTGCCGCCACTTTGGGATCGCCCCGATGACCGGCTACAAGTGGCTGCAGCGCTACGCGGCCGAAGGCGCGGCGGGCTTGCAGGACCGCTCGCGGCGGCAGCACCGCAGTCCGGCGCAAACCGCCCCAGCCATCGAGCGGGCGGTGCTGGCCCTGCGCGCCCAGCACCCCACCTGGGGCGGCCGCAAGCTGCGCGTGCTGCTGGCCCGCCAGGGCGTCCAACCGCTGCCGGCGGCCTCCACTATCACGGCCATCCTGCGCCGTCACGACCGGCTGGATCCCGCACAAGGGGCCGGCCAGCCGCGGGCGCTGCAGCGCTTCGAGCATCCCTATCCCAACGCCCTGTGGCAGATGGACTTCAAGGCGGGCTGGCCCTGCGGCCCCGGCCGCTGCCATCCGCTGACCATCCTGGACGACCATTCGCGCTACGCCCTCGGCCTGGCCGCCTGTCCCAATCAGCGCACCGCCACCGTGCAGGCCCACCTGGTCACGGCCTTCCAGCGCTACGGGCTGCCCGACCGCCTGCTGGTCGACAACGGCAGTCCCTGGGGCAACCACCCGGCGCATCCCTACACGCCCTTGACGGTCTGGCTGCGGCGCCTGGGCATCGCCGTCAGCCACAGCCGGCCCTACCACCCGCAGACGCTCGGCAAGGACGAGCGCTTCCACGGCACCCTGGAGCGCGACCTCGGGCGGCAGCCGCCGCGGCCTGATCTGGCCAGTTGGCAGACCGCCTTCGATGCGTGGCGCCAGGAGTACAACCAGGTGCGGCCCCACGAGGCGCTGGCCTTGGCGGTGCCCGCCAGTCGCTATCACGTCAGCCCCCGGCCCTATCCGGCCCAGCTGCCGCCGTTGCCCTACGGCCCCGACGATCAGGTGCGCAAGGTCCAGGCTGGCGGCTGGGTGTCCTTCCAGGGGCGCCACCTGCGGCTGCCCAAGGCGTTGCGCGGCCAGGCCGTCGCCTTTCGTCCGACCGCCACCGACGGCTGCTGGGCCATCCGCTTTCTGACCGACGACTTGGGCTCGCTCGACCTGCGGGAGCCCGCTTAAAAGTGTCCACTATGTCTCCGAACACCTGTCCACCATGTGTCCGGTCTGGACACCCTTGAGGGAGAGGGCAGAGCCTGCCCCCGACCTCGATCCGGAGCACCCAATTCAGAGGCGGAAACCTCTCACCCACGCCCGTCGGCTCGGTCTTAATCCCTCTCCTGGGGGAGAGGGTCAGAGCCTGTCCCTGCCTGCCCTGGACTCGATCCAGGGGACGCGATCCGGGAGTGAGGGGTCTTCCGGTCGAAGCGCCACGATCCGCCGCCGTCGCCTGAGGTCACTCCACCCGCGCTCGTGCCCAGTATTTCCCTCTCCATTTAGGGACCTTTGCGTAATCCAAGGGACGGGCACGCGGTGTCAATCCCATCGAGGAGCCGCCAGTCTTTCCCCTCGCCTGGGGGAGAGGCAGAACCTGTCCTGAGCTTGCCGAAGGACTCGGGCGTCTTCGGCCGAAACCGGTGAGCACCTAGCAAAGGTCTCTGGACCAAGACCTCCTGTCGACGAGCCTCGTGGAAAACCCCGCTAGCCGCCCGGCACCGCCGGCACCACCACCTCGGGCCGCGCCGGTAGCTCCTCCGGCCGCAGCGCAATCTCGGTCTCCGCCAATCGGCGCACCTCGCGGCCAACCAGGAACCCGGTCTCATCCAGCGGCGCTGTCGGATGCCCCGGCAGGCGCGACGTCCGGTAGTGAATCGGAATCGTGATCGATGGCCCAATCTCATCCATCGTCGCGGCCGCCGTCTCGCCGTCGATTGTGAAGAAACCGCCCACCGGGATCAGCAGCACCTGGTGTCCGCGGCACTGCGCCAGCAGGTTCGTATCCAGCCGGTGCCCCAGGTCCCCCAGGTGCAGCAGGCGCAGCCCGTCCACCTCAATCGACATGAACGCCGTGCGTCCGCGCTCCCGGCCTTGCGCTTCGTCGTGGTACGCCCCGCCGATCATGCGCAGCGTCACGTCCCCAACCTGCACTGTTCCGGGATGCCAGCCGCTGTCCGAGATGCCCCGTACGACCTTCGGCGTCCCCGGAGCCAGCCCCACGTTGTTGTGATCGGCGTGCTCGTGGCTCACCGCGACCAGGTCGATCGGCGGCAACTCGGGCACGGGATAGCCGAGGTCCACGTTGAACGGGTCCAGCAGCACCTGCACCCCGCCGGGACTGCGCAGCAGAAACGTCGCGTGGCCCAGCCAGCGCAGCCGCGTCGCTTGGCCGCTGGATTGAGACGATAGTTCAGAGTTCACGACGACCCTCCAGCGCCTGCGCGATCGTTGCCGCGTCAACGTACTCGATGTCCCCGCCGGTCGCGAGCCCCCGCGCCAGCCGCGTGACCCGTACCCCCAGGTCGCTCAGCCGCTGCCGGATCTCCATCGCCGTGGCGTCGCCCTCGATCGTCGCGTTGGTCGCAATCACAACCTCGCCGATCCGCTCGCGCCCGGCCCGCCGCACCAGCAGATCGATCGTCAGATCGTCCGGCCCGATCCCCTCCAGCGGCGAAATCGCCCCGTGCAGCACGTGATACAGCCCGTTGAACCCACCCGAATTCTCAACCGCCACCAGGTCCAGCGGGTCCTCCACCACGCACAGCAGCGCCGTATTGCGCGTCGGGTCCTGGCAAATCACGCACGGGTTGCTGTCCGCGAAATTGCGGCACCGCTCGCAGGTCTGAATCCCCTCATGCAGCGACGCGATCGCCGTCCCCAGCGTGCGCGCCTGCCCCGACGACCCGCGCAGCAGAAAGAAAGCCAGCCGCTGCGCCGTCTTCGGCCCGATCGTCGGCAGCCGCGCCAACTCCTCGATCAGCCGCGTGACCGCGCGGGGCAGCGCGTCCGCCACGCGCTAGCCCAGGCCCGGAATCTTCAGGCCGCCGGTCAGCCCGCCCAGTTTGCTCTTGGCCAGTTCCTGCGACTGCTCCATCGCATCGTTCACCGCCACCAGGATCATTTCCGACAGAAACTCCGCGTCCTCGGGATCGATCACGGCCGGATCGATGTCGATTGACACCACCCGCTGGTCCCCCGTGGCAACCACCGTGACCGCGCCGCCGCCCGCCGTGGCTTCCACCGTCATCTGCTTCAGCTCGTCCTGAACCTTCTCCATCTGCTTCTGGAACTGCCGGAACATCTTCATCGACATGCGTCAACCTCCGTTTGTTGAGTTGCCTGGAATCGGCGTGGCCCCATACTCGCGCATCGCCACGCGCACCACCGGATCGTCGTCCACCGGCGTCCTGGTCGATGGGCGTCGGGCGGGCGTCGCGGCGCTGCGTTGTTCGTTGCGAACCTGGATCGGACGTTCCAGCACCTGCGACAGCGCCCGCGCCACCTGCCGCAGCGCGTCCGGCTGCTGCACCCGGTCGAACAGGAACCGGCTGCGGTACCCCAGCGTCACCGTGCCGTCCGCAAAGTCCAGCACCTCCGCCTCGCCCACGTACGGCGCAATCTCGCGCGCCTCCTGGCGTATCACCAGAACCCAGTCGTCCTTGCGGGCGGCGATCATCGCGGCGGAAAGCTCGCCATCCGCGGCGGCCGTGCGCCCCGCCGGTACCGGCGCTGGTGCTGGCTGAGGCGGAGTTTCTGCTGGAGCGGCCGGCGCGTCTGCCCGCGGCGCGGGCGCGGGCGCGGGGGTAGGACGAACCACCGGCCCTGTCCCGCTGGCCGCCGGCGCTGGGGCTTCCACCGGTTCGGTAATCGAGAGCACCGCCCGCGCGAATGCCAGTTCCAACTCCAGCGTGGCGTCCACCCCCGTCCGCGACGGCGGGTCCGGCTCCGCGAACACCTCCAGCGTGCGCACGATGTCGCGCAGGCTCGAGCTCTCCGTGCGCCGCGACAGCTCGAACGCCTCGTCCTCCGTCAAATGACCCACCGCCGTCGTTTCGGATGACGTCTTCAGAATCAGGATGTCCCGCAGGATGTCGATGATCTGCTGACGCAGCGTGTTTGGACTCGTCCCGTCCTCGATGGCCTGACCGATCGCCTGCAAACCGGCGGCGGCGTCCCCGTCCATCAGGTGGCCCAGCAGTTGAATCACCGCGTCGCGCCCCGTCAGCCCCAGCATCGAGTTCACGGCGTCCGCGGTGGCCTCGTTATCGCTGTACGCCAGCGCCTGGTCCAGCAGGCTCACCGCGTCCCGCGCGCTGCCGCCGGCGTTGCGTGCCAGCGTATGCAGCGCCGCTTCCTCGATCTCGGCGCCCTCGGTCTCCGCAATGTTGCGTAGTTGCGCGGTCAGTTCCAGCACGCCGATGCGGCGAAACGTCAGGTGCTGTGTCCGCGACCGGATCGTCGCCGGCACCCGGTGCGGCTCCGTCGTCGCCAGCACGAACAGCGTCTGCGGCGGCGGCTCCTCCAGCGTCTTCAGCAACGCGTCCTTCGCCGGCGCTGATAGCTGGTGGACCTCGTCGATGATGTACACCCGGTAACGCCCCGCCCCCGGCGCAAACTGCGTCAGCTCCCGGATCTCCCGGATGTCGTCGATTCCCCGGTGCGACGCCGCGTCCATCTCGATCAGGTCCAGGAACGACCCGCTGGCAATCGCCCGGCAGTGATCGCAGCTGCCGCACGTTTCCGCCTGGATACCCTCCAGGCAATTCACCGCCTTCGCCAGCAGTCGCGCCGCCGTCGTCTTGCCCGTGCCCCGTTCGCCTGAGAACAGGTACGCGTGACTCAGCCGGTTATGCACCAGCGCGTTCTGCAGCGTCCGCACCACGTGCTCCTGGCCAATTAACTCGTCGAACCGCTGCGGACGGTAGCGGTTGTACAGCGCTTGGAACGACGGCGGACGCGACGCGGCCACGGGAGCCTCCCGGCATGACGTGAGCGCCATGATAGAGATAGAGGCCGCGCACCCGCCGTCGAACCGACCAACAACGCCTTACCGTCGGGCCGCGGCTCCGGCCAGGTGGACTCGCGGCGCCCGAAGGGGACTTCGTACCGCTGCTTCCTCTCGGACCTGACGGGGTTGGAAGGCCTTCGTCGCACGAGGCCCGGCGTTCAATACCGAGCGTCGACGGCAGACACGTTGCGGAGGGACCTCGGGCGGGGATTCAGCCCGCTATAGCGGATTGCGGCTCAAGGGCACCGCTAGCTCCCCACCTAGCGCGGCCTCGTTTCGATACTGGCACGCCCCTCCCCCCCGGTCAACGCCCCGCCTTTTCCCTCCCCGTCATCCCGACGGTACTCCGATGAATCTCGCCTTCTTCTCCTCCGTCCCAGGCCACCCCAACCGTTCACGGCCACCCTGTCCCGACCTTGCCCGGATGCCGCCCCGGCGTCCTCGAAGAGCCCACCCATCCACCAGCGCCCGTCCCTGTCCGCCGTCATGTCGCTGACCACCCAAGCCCTGCGTACCTTGCCCCTTGTTCCCATGTAGTGTACACTAAGCCTGACCGTTCCGCAACCCGAAATCCGGATGCACCGCCCCCCGCTCTGCCGCCGTCCCCTCGCCCAACCTCGTCCCGCCACGCCCCAGTCCGCCCCGTCACCCCGTCCACCAGCCACCCCAATCCGCCAATTCCACCCCTCCCCACTCGCCTCCCAAACCCCCCCAAAATGCACCCCCCGCCGCCTCAAGAGTTTTTTGGAAAAAACTCTTATTGCGCGCGAGGCGCCCTTTCCAGCCCCCCTCCCGCGCCTACCCCAGCAACCCCAACTCCCGATCCGCCACGTCCTGGTACGCGCTCAGCGACCCATCCACCACTTCCCGCATCGTCACCGGCCGCCCCGCCTCCGACGACTCATGCGCCGCCATCACCAGCGCCACCGCCGCCAGCCCAACCTCCGCATCCACCTCCACCGTCCCGTCGCCCTCGATCGCATCCAGCACCTCAGCCATCTCAATCGCAATCAACTTCAGATCTGCCCCGCTCCCCACGTCGCTGTGATCGTTCTCATACCGAGCCAACCGCTCCCCGCCAAAGAACCGCGCCGTCCGGTCGTCCAGCCCGAAGTCCGGCGCCAGCGCCAGCACCTCCGGGTCCGGCAGCGCCTCCTTCGAGCGACCCAGGTACACCTCCAGCGGCTTCCCCTGCCGAACCCCCGGCATATCCACCTGCCCCTCGCTGCCCCAAAACGTGAACCGGTCAAACCCCGGCCCCTGCGCCGCCCGCTCGTACAACCACTGCCCCAGCGCCCCATTCGCGTACTCATACGTCGCCATCAACACGTCCGGCGCATCCGCCTCTTGGCTCTCCGGATACTCCGCCGAGTAATGCTCATGAAACGGCTTCACCTTCTCGTCTTGGAAATACCGCAGCGGCTCCCGCAACCGCACCTGCCCGTGCACCCGGTCTATGTCGCCGCCGAAGTAAAGCTGCAGGTCCGCGTTATGCACCCCCGCTTCCAGCAGCGATCCACCCTGCACCCGCTTGAACTGCCACCCCCCGGCACTGGCCCCGCGACCGCCCCCGGCCGCGTAGTCCACCACCGTCCGAAGCTCGCCAATCCCGCCGGCATCCAGCACCGCCCGCAGCAGGCGCGCAATCGGATCCCGCCGGTAGTTCTCCGCAACCGACAGAACCCGCCCGTTCCGCTCCGCGGCGCTCTGCATGGCCCGGCAAGCCCGCACCCCCGGCGCCATCGGCTTCTCGCACAACACGTGCAACCCGGCCGCCGTCGCCGTCTCCACCACCACGTGATGCGCCGCCGCGGCCACCACTACGTCGACCACATCCAGATCCGGCGTCGCCGCAATCGCGTCGTCAATCGACGTAAAGCACTCGGGTCTCGTTCCCAGGATTTCCTCTGCCTCGCCCGCTAGGAACTCAGCCCGCTCAATCTCCCGATCCACCACAGCCGCCAGCTCCAGCCGCCCCGGCTCAAAATCCTCCAGCGTCCGATAGGCGCGCATGTGCCGCCGCCCCATGCCCCCACACCCCGCCAACACCAGTCGTCGACGCATATCGCACCCCCGCCATCGAGACCCAGGCGCAAGTCACACGGTACCCCAACGCCAGTTAGCCAGATTGGCGCGACTTTTGGAATACTGCGCGTCGGTGTTTTGCCGTCGTACTTGCGAGAATCGCGCTGCCTACGGGCGCCGCGGCCCGCAAATTCTCCTGAGGGGGTGCCCATGTCCAAAGCAGTGAGCCGCCGAAGCTTCGTTCGGGCTTCAGCCGTTGGAGCGGTCGGCGTCGCTGGCGCTGCCACCCTGGCCGCCTGCGGCGAGACGCAGGTCGTGACCAAGGAAGTGCCGATCGAAGTCGAGAAGATCGTCACCCAGGTCGTCGAGAAGATCGTCAAGGAAACCGAAGTCAAGGAAGTTCCAGTCGACCGAGTGGTAACCAAGGTCGTCCAGGAAGTTGTGACCCAGACTGAGGTCAAGGAAGTTCAGGTCGAAGTCGAAAAGGTCGTCACCCAAGTCGTCGAGGTCGAGAAAGTCGTCGA
>DAOUJT010000107.1:0-30856 GCA_034422315.1 Chloroflexota bacterium
GCGAACAGGAAGCCAAAGGCCAGCGGCTCGACGTTGAGCTGCTTGTTGACGTAGAGCAGCCACACGGCTTCGAACATCGCGTTGAACACGGCGATCCCGCCGATGGTGACGGCGATGGCGAGCAGAATCCGGTTTCGGCCGACCACGACCAGGCCTTCGCGGGCCTGCTTGAGGAAGCTGTCGCCGGTCGCAGACGTTGCGGGTTCAGCCTCCGCGAGGCGGATTCCTCGGAGCGCCAGCGCTGAGATCACAAAGGTCACAGCGTCGACGGCCAGGGCAACAGGTGCCGTGACGATGTGGATCAGCACTCCCGCAACGCCCGGGCCGGCGACCTGCGAAGCTGACGTGCCGATCGCGAGCTTGCTGTTGGCTTCCACCAGCTTCTCCCGCGATACCAGCGACGGGAGAATTGACCGATTGGCCACGCCGAAGAACATCCCCAGCGTGCCGGTGCCAAGGGCCACGGCGTACAGGTGTTCGATCCGCAGAACCTGCAGCCATGCGGCGATTGGCACGGAGAGCAACAACAGCGCGCGACCGTAGTCGGCAACGATCATCACCCGGCGCTTCCTGAGCCGATCGACCCAGACGCCCACACCGACCCCAAATGCGAGCGACGGTAGGCCGCCGATGGCCGCCAGGATGCCCATCTGCAGCGGCGAGGCATCCAGCACCAGCACCGCCGTGAGCGGCAGGGCCAGGAAGGTGATTTGCGAGCCAAAGGCTGAGACCGTTCCGCCGACCCACAGCTTCAGAAAGTTGGGGTGGCGCCAGAGACCCTGGAGACGAAAAGGCACAGGACATCGTTTTCCTTCCCCGCCCAGGGTGCCGGTAGTCACAGTGGTCATGGCGGCTCTGTCGCGCGCCACACCGGCGAGCGCTGATCCTAGCGAGGCTGGCCGAATGACGAAACACGCGGCCAACATCTCTCAGCGTCTACCGCAATCCCTTATCGTTGCGCCATGCCCTTCCACCTGACCCGTGCGCAGCACGACCAAATCGTGGCCCAGGCTCGCGCCGAGGCCCCGCTCGAATGCTGCGGCCTGATTGGCGGGCAGGGCGAAACAGCGCTGGCGGTCTACCCCGCCCGCAACGCCGACCAGAGCCGCGTGCACTACACCATCGATCCGCGCGACATGTTCAACGCCACCCGCGACATCGAAGACGTGCAGGGTTGGGACATCTCCGCCTTCTATCACTCCCACCCCCGCAGCGACGCTTACCCTTCCCCCACCGACGTTCGTGAAGCCGTTGAGTCCGGCTACTCCGAGTACAGCCGCTTCATCATCGTCTCGCTCATGAATCCCGAGCGGCCCGTGATGCGCTGCTTCTGGCTCCGAGGTGGGGCGATCAGCGAGGAGCCACTGGTCGTCATCGATCCAACTTACGACGAAGGCACGTAGGATCTGGCTATGGCCACCGCCGTCTACCAGCCGTCCATAGACCTTGAGGCCTCGCTCGAGGCCAAGACGCAGTTCCTGCGGCGGACCATTGGCGGTCTGGAAAGTGCGGTCGTCGCCTACTCAGGGGGCGTCGACAGCACCTTTTTGGCGAAGGTGGCCTACGACAGCCTGGGGGATGAGGCCCTGGCGGTCACCGCCGTGTCTCCCAGTCTCGCTGAGGCTGAGCGCGACGACGCGGCACGCTTTGCCGCCCAAATCGGTATCCGGCACGAGTTCATCGAGACCCGCGAACTGGATAACCCCGCCTACCGTGCCAACGACAGCTCTCGTTGCTTCCACTGCAAGGCCGAACTCTTCGACCGGCTTCGCGAATTCGTGGCCGAGCGCAACGTGCAGCACATGCTCTACGGACCGGTGGTGGATGACTTGGGCGACTTCCGCCCGGGCATGGCCGCAAGCCGGGAACGTGGCGCCCGCGCGCCACTGGTAGAAGCCGGCCTGCGCAAGGCCGAGGTCCGCGAACTCTCACGCCGTCTCGGACTCCCTAGCTGGGACAAGCCGGCGGTAGCCTGTCTGTCGTCACGCGTTGCCTACGGCAGCGAGGTCACCGTGGAGAAGCTGCGGCAGATCGAAGCCGGAGAGGCCCTGCTGCGCGCCGAAGGCTTCCGCGAACTGCGCGTCCGCCACCACGACTCCATTGCCCGCATCGAAGTCCCCGAATCCGAACTGACTCGATTCACCCAGGACTCCGACCGTCGCCAACGCATCATCAACGGCCTCAAATCCCTCGGCTTCACCTACGTCACCCTGGACCTCCAGGGCTTCCGCTCCGGCGCCATGAACGAAGCGCTGCCGGTAGTTTCCACCGAGCAGTAACCGACGGCGCGGCGCGCGAGAGTTGAGCACGCGGTCTCAGAGCAAGGAGCGGTCATGAACGTAGAAATTCGCGACGAGCGCTTCCGGCAGGTAGTCGGCTACGACGCGCCCGCTGAGGAACTGGCCACCGGATTCGACTTCACCGAAGGCGCGGTATGGAACCACGTTGACGGTCATCTCATCTTCAGCGACATGCCCGGCAACGTCATGCGCAAATGGACGGCCGCGAACGGGATTGAGGTCTTCCGACAGCCCAGCAACATGGCGAACGGCAACACCTACGACCTCCAGGGGCGGCTGATTACCTGCGAGCACGCCACCAGCCGCGTCACGCGCACGGAACACGACGGCTCGATCGCGGTACTGGCCACGCACTACAACGGCAGGGAGTTGAACAGCCCCAACGACGTGATCGTCAAGAGCGACGGCTCGATCTACTTCAGCGATCCGTCATTCGGGCGCATGGAGTACTACGGCGTGGCCCGCGACGCGGAGCTTGACTTTCGCGGCGTCTACCGGCTCGATCCCGAGTCCGGGGACCTTACGTTGCTGGTCGATGACTTCGACCAGCCCAACGGTCTCACGTTCTCGCTGGACGAAAGCCTGCTCTTTATCAACGACACGATGCGTGCCCACATCCGCGTGTTCGACGTGGATGGCAACGGTGGACTGTCCAGTGGCCGCGTCTGGGCCGAGCTCACCGGCGACCGCGAGGGCCTGGCCGACGGCATGAAAATCGACAGCGAGGGCAACCTGTACACGGCGGGTCCCGGCGGCGTTCAGGTGTTCGCGCCGGACGCGACCTGCCTCGGCGTGATCCACGTCCCCCAGGGCGTCGCCAACTTCACCTGGGGCGACCCCGACCTGCGTAGCTTGTTCATCAATGCCGGCACGTCGCTATACCGAACACGGGTGAATGTGCCGGGGCGAAAGCTGTTCTAGCCGATTGCCTTTCCTGGAATCGCCGATTGGCCGCTTGCCGAAAACCGGACGCCTTGCGTGACGGAACGTGGCTGGCCGTTCCGGCGTGCGCAAGCCTGCGGCGCTCGGTTCGCCACGTTGCTTCTGCTCGTGCTCGGTCTCACCAGTGCCTGCGGCGAAGTCACACCGGCGGAGCCGCTGAAACTCGGGCTGCTGACCTACATCAGCGCCGGATCGCACCAGAATGCCCAGGATCGGCAGCGAGCGTTCGAGTTGGCCGTCACGCACCTGAACGAGGCGGGTGGAGTGTTCGGCCAGCCGGTCCAGACAGCCGTCGGCGACACCGCGCTTGATCCGGACGCCGCCGTGGCCGAGGCCCGGCGCCTCATCGAGGACGAGGGCGTGCATGCGCTGGTCGGACCCAGCACCAGCGCCAACGCACTGCCGGTAGCCGAGCAGGTGGCCGGGCCGGCCCGCGTGCCGCTCATCAGTCCCTCCGCCACATCTCCAAGCCTTACAGACGCAGCGGACGGCGACTTCTTCTTCCGCGCCGCGCTCTCGGATCTGGCGCAAGGACCTGTACTGGCCCAGATTGCCCGGCAGCGTGGCTTCGACAACGTCGGCCTGATTTATCGAAACGACCTTTGGGGCCGGGGCCTCGCCAGCGCCTTTGAAGGGGCCTGGGACGGCTCGGTTCGTTCCGTTGCCAGCGAACCCGGCCAAACCAGCTTCGCCGAAGCTCTGCGCGAATCCGCGGCCGGCGGCGCCCAGGCCCTGATTGTGATTTTGTTCCAGACCGAGGCCATTACCGCCGTTCGCGAGGCCCTGGACCGCGGCGTTTACGACCGGTTCGTACTTGGCGACGCGCTCAAGAACACCGAGTTGATCGAAGCGATTGGAGTTGACGCGCTGGCTGGCACCTATGGCGCTGGCACCGCTGTTCAGCCGGACAGCGAGTCCTCAGCCGCCTGGACGGCGGCCTGGCTTGACGCGTACGGGGAGCCGCCAAAGGGCTCATACGTTCGCGAGGTCTACGACGCCACCATGGCCCTGGCGCTGGCCGCCCAGGCCGCGAACAGTATCGACGGCGCTGAAATCCGGGATCAGCTGCGCTCCATCGGCGTCGCCCCCGGCCAGTCGGTCATTGCCGGCCCCGATGGAATCTCCGAAGCGCTGAAGGAACTGGCCCAGGGCGGCAAGGTGATCTACGACGGCGCCTCGGGCACGCTCGACTGGGACGCCAACGGCGACTTGCGCCAAGGCCACATCGGCATCTGGCGCTTTACGGCCGACGGGCAGATTGAAGACCTTGAGTCGGTTCCCTACCGAGGCTGAGTCTAGAGAAGGCTGCGGCCGCGTCCCGAGTTGGCGCCCGCATTCACTCGACGCTCCAGCTAGGCTGGCAGCCAGATCCACAATCCGACCCAACGTCGCCGCGAGAGGAGCCTGATCCCGTGAGTCCTTCACCTTTACGCATGGTTCAGTGGGGCACCAAGCATCCCCACGCGGCGGGCTGGCTGAGCGTGATGCTTGACAATCCGGACGTCGAAGTCGTGGGCGTCTACGAGGACGACGCCGACCGCCGGCAAGAGCTCGAATCCAGCGGCAACGCGCCGTGGAGCCAGACGACCTGGCTCGACGATCTGAGTGCCGTTCTGGAAGACGCCAGCGTCGACGCGGTGGCTGCGGAAGGCGACAACTCGGAAAACCTTCAGCAAGGCGAGGCCGTCATCGCGGCCGGCCGCCATCTGCTGCTGGATAAGCCGGCCGGACACGATCTGCCCCGCTGGGAACGCGTGCTGGAATCGGCCGCCGAACAGAACCTCTACATCCAGCTTGGCTACATGTTCCGCCACCACGACGGCTACCAGCGCATTGCCAATTGGGCCCGAAGCGGAATGTTGGGAGACATATTCGCCATCCGCGCCCACATGTCCACGTACGTCGAGCCGTCCACCCACTCCCTGCTGGCCAGCTTTGCCGGCGGCGTGTTCTATGACCTGTGCGGTCACGTGCTGGACCAGGTCGTCTGGACGCTGGGCCGCCCCGACCGGGTGACCCCGTTCATGCAGCGGGTCCGGCCCGAGAGTGGGTTCGTGGACAACGGCGTGGCTGTCCTGGAGTACCCCGGAGCGCTGGCGATTGTGGATATTGCGGGGCTTGAAGTTCCGACGCGCCCCCGCCGCTACGAGGTCTACGGTTCGCGCGGCTGGGCCATCATGGAGCCCATGGAACCGGCGCAGACCGTTCGGCTGTCCCTGGACAGCGCGCGCGACGGTTTCCTGGAAGGCGAGCAGACGATGACGCTCGAGGCCCGACCGCGCTACGTGGCCAGCCTGGAGGCCTTCGTTCGTACCCTGCGCGGTGAACAGGCGCCGGAACGCTCGCTCGAGCACGAGCGCGTCGTGCAGGAAACCGTCATGCGGGCCACCGGCGCCATCGACTGAACCGTCGGATCGGGCTGTTGGCCTAGTTCCCCAGCCCCAGCGCCAGGCTGCCGAAGATCGACTGCAGCCGCGCCCGGTCCTCAGGCGGCAGCGGCCCCCGCGCCATGGAGGCCACGTTGGCGTCCAGGTGGTCGGGGTTGGCCGTACCCGTCAGCACAGTTGAAATCGCGCTCGGTTCCAGCACGTAGCGGTAGGCCGCTTCGGGAACCGACTCCACGTCGCGATGAATCAGCCAGCCCAGCGGGTCGTCGTCAGGCAGCGCGTCGGCTGCCAGGTGCCCCTCGGCCTTGAGTTCGGCAATGACTTCGCGCAGGCGCTCGGGGTTACCCAGCGCCCGACGCACGGCGATCATCACGATCAGGCCGATGTCGGCGGCCTCCGCCGCGTCCAGCACGTCCTGCTCGGCCGTCTGGTGCAACAAGTTGTAGCCGACCATAAAGGCATCGAAGTGCCCATCGGCGGCCATCCGCTTGAAAGTCTCGTGGTGGACATCGGCGTGGGCCTGCTCGGTGACACCCAGAAAGCCGACCTTGCCCGCTCGCTGAGCTTCAAGCAGTACCGGCAAGTGCTGCTCGATGACCTCGTCGTACCGATCAGGCATCAGACCATGCACCTGGATCACGTCGATGTAATCCAGCCCCAGGCGCTCCAGGCTGCTGTCGATTGACGCCTGCACGCCCTTGGGACTCTTCAACTCCTTGTCGGCAAGCGGGCTGTACTTCGTAGCCACGATGAAGTCGTCGCGCGGCACACCGGTCAGTCCGTGTCCCAGCAGGATCTCGCTGTCGCCATAGCTGGCTGCCGTGTCGAAGAAATTGATCCCGTGGTCCAGCGCCCGTCGGGTCAGGCGCCGGGCATCGTCCGGCGTCGTCCCGCGGTTCTGCCCCATCTTGCTGGGGCCGCCCGTTCCCAGGCTCGCCAGCGACACGCGCAGACCGGTCCGGCCCAGGCGGCGGTACTCCATTGCGATGACTCCTGAATCCTTGTTGGGCTTGAAACATAGCGCGATCACAGCTTTCGCGAGACTACAGTCGCGCTTTGGCTTCCTGTCGGGCTGATGTAGGCTTGGCTGAACCACCCCACCTGGGGTGGGGTTAATCAGCGCTAGTCGCTCCGGGGAACGTCGATGGATCGGGAGACGCGAAACCTCGTCAATCGGTGGAAATCAATCCAGGGCCACGCCCGGGCAGTCGAGAAAATGCTCGAAGAAGACGCCTACTGCGTGGACGTCCTCAAGCAGACCCTCGCAATCCAGGGTGCGATCGAGAAAGTTAACGCCGGCGTCCTGGAGCGCCACCTCCGGACCTGCGTCACCACCGCCATCGCCTCGGACGATCCGGCCGAACGCGAGCAGGTGATCGCGGAACTGATGGACGTGTTCAAGGGGACCGGTCACCTGCGGCGCGTGGCCTCGGCCGGCGAAGCAATCACGCGAGTCGCCGCCGGCCTGGGCCACGGCGAGTTGCAACTGCACGGGCACGGGAACGGTGAGGACGCGTGACACTCGCTACTGAACGGACATTCACTCTGCCGCTGAGCGGCTTGCACTGCGTCGCCTGCGTCAGCCGAGTCGAGCAGGCCGTCGCGGAAGTCGACGGCGTTGTTGAAGCCACCGCCAATCTGGCGGATGAGACCCTGACTGTCCGCTCCGATCCAGATCTCACGGCAGCAGCGGTCGCCGCTGCCGTCGAGGCTGCGGGTTACGAAGTCCCGGCGGCCGAACGAACGCTTCAGGTCGAGGGCATGCACTGCGCGTCGTGCGTGGGCCAGGTCGAGAAAGCCATAGGCGATGTTCCCGGAGTGCTTGACGCATCCGTGAACCTGGCTTCCGGCCAGGCCCTGGTACGTCACGCCCTCGGCCTGGCCGAGCATGGCGTGCTGCGGACGGCCGTGGAGCGTGCCGGCTTCAGCGTGCTCGAAACCGACACGCCCAACGAAACGTCCCCTGGCGCTGCCGCCGCGGACGGAGGGCTGGAGGAACGCCGCCGGCGCGAACGTCGCTGGCTCGGAATCCAGGCCGCCTTCGCGCTGGCAGTGGGTGCGCTGGTGATGTGGGGGGCGGTGGAATTCATCCCGTGGGCGCCGGAGGCCCTGGGCAACCCCTGGGTCGTGCTGGCTCTCGTGACGCCCGTACAGTTCTGGTCTGGCTGGTCCTTCTATCGCGGCGCTTGGCTGGCGGCGCGGCGTGGCAGCACGGACATGAACACGCTGGTTGCCATCGCGACCAGCGCCGCGTACGGATACAGCCTGATTGTCACGGTGGTGCCGGAGTTGCTAAGCGGCGTGGCCGGCGCCGACGTGCACTACTTCGAAGCCTCTGCGGTCATCATCGGGCTGGTTCTGCTTGGCCGCAATTTCGAGATGGGCGCCCGGGCCCGGGTCTCCGCGGCAATCCAGCGACTGCTGGACCTCAGGGCCAGGACGGCTCACGTGGAGCGGGACGGACAAACCCTCGACGTCGCGTTGGAAGACGTACGGCAGAGCGACGTGGTCGTGGTGCGCCCGGGCGAGAAGGTTCCCGTGGACGGCCGGGTGCTCGAAGGTGCGTCCGCTTTGGACGAATCGATGATCACCGGCGAGAGCATTCCGGTGGACAAGGGGCCGGACGACGAAGTGATCGGCGCCACCCTCAACACAACGGGCAGCCTGCGCGTTCGCCCCACCCGCCTCGGCCAGGACTCGATGCTGGCGCAGATCATCGCGCTGGTTGAACGGGCCCAAACCTCAAAGGCGCCGGTGCAGCGCCTGGCGGACTGGGTGGCGGCCCGCTTCGTGCCGGCCGTGATCGTGATTAGCCTGCTGGCTCTCGGCGCCTGGCTGGCGGTCGGTCCCGACCCGCGGCTCACCCACGCACTGGTTGCCATGGTCACGGTGCTGATCATCGCCTGCCCCTGCGCGCTGGGCATTGCCACGCCCACCGCCATCATGGTTGGCGTCGGAAAGGGCGCCGAACTCGGCGTTTTGGTGCGCAGCGGAGAAGCGCTGGAGACGACCGGACGCGTCGACACCGTGGTACTGGACAAGACCGGCACCATCACCAGCGGCCGTCCCGCGATAACGGATGTCATTCCGCTCAACGGCGAGCCCGAGTCGGAAATCCTGCGCATGGTCGGCTCAGCCGAACGTGACTCCGAGCATCCCATCGGTCAGGCCATCGCGCACGGCGCGGTAGAGCGCGGTGTTGAGTTGCCGACGGCGAGCCAATTCCGGTCCATCACCGGCGGTGGCGTTCAGGCAATGGTTGATGGCCGGCAGGTGGTAGCTGGAACGGCCGATCTTCTGGCCGACGCCGGCGTGTCGGTCGAAGCGGCGACGGGCCCTGGCAAGGACTTGGCCGCACAGGGCCTCTCGCCGGTGTATGCGGCCATTGACGGCGAACTGGCGGGCGTGCTGGCAGTGGCCGACGCTCCTCGGCCGGAGGCCGCCGGCGCGATAGCCGAATTACATCGTCTTGGCCTGCGTGTGCTGATGGTCACCGGCGACCGCGAGGCGCCGGCGCAGGCTATAGCCCGTCAGGTCGGCGTGGACGAGGTGCGGGCGGAAGTTCGCCCCGCGGACAAGGCGGCCATCGTGCACGAGTTGCAGACCGCCGGTCACCGAGTGGCCGTCGTCGGCGACGGAATCAACGACGCTCCCGCGCTTGCCCAGGCCGACCTGGGTATCGCGATGGGCACGGGAACCGACATCGCCATGGAAGCTGGCGACATCACCCTGGTGCGTGGCGACCTTGACGATGCGGTCACGGCTATACGGCTCAGTCGCGCCACCATGCGCACGATTCGACAGAACCTGTTCTGGGCCTTTGCCTACAACGTGGCCCTGATCCCGGTCGCGGCCGGCGTGCTGTATCCCGTGTGGGGGCTGCAGCTCAACCCGATGCTGGCCGCGGCCGCCATGGCGTTCAGCGACCTCTCGGTCGTCGCAAACTCCCTTCGCCTGCGTCGTTTCAGGCGCATCGGCAGGTAACGACTCGCATCTAATTGACAACTTAACGCAGCGAGTCTAGTATCCACTGATCTTCTAATCGGGTTGATATACGTATGATTAGTATGGGCTTTAGAGCACTCTTAGCCAATGCTAAACCTCATCGTATGATCGCCTAACGAATGTATTTATACGCTGCTCCAGGCAGCGTCTGACTTCCGGGAGGGAACGGCGGTGACCATGAGAAATAGTCTGGCGGCGGCACTGAACGACCAGATCAACCACGAATTCAGCGCGGCCTATGTCTACCTGGGCATGGCCGCCTACTTCGAGACGCTCGACCTCGGCGGCTTCGCTGGCTGGATGCGCGCCCAGAGCGAGGAGGAGTGGGGCCACGGCATGCGCATCTACGAACACCTGGCGGCGCGCGATGTCCCCGTCACACTGAGCGGACTCGACCAGGCCGAGACTGAATACGACGGTCCGGAATCAGTCATTGCCAGCGCCCTCGATCTTGAGCAGGGCACCACGCGCTCCATCAACGCCGTCTATGCCCGGTCGCTGGAACAGGGGGACTTCCAGGCCAAGGCGATGCTGGACTGGTTCGTGAACGAGCAAACAGAAGAGGAGGACACGCTCCGCACGCTGCTCAGCCAGGTCAAGATCGCCGGCGACGAAGGCGCGGCTCTGCTGATCCTCGATCGCGAACTGGCGGGCCGCCAGCCGTCGAACGGCGGCTAGTAGCTTGGCGAGGTCGGCTACACCTCGGCCCGCAGCCGGCGTTCCAGCGCTTCAGCTGTCCGCTTTAGCTTGTCGCTGACCGCGACCTGATACAGCGGCGCGGCTGTAGCTAGGCCGGTCAAGCGTTCCGGTAGCTCCGCGAGCGACTGCTCGGCATGTCGCCGCATGGCCTTCAGGCCGGGCTGTGCGCCGTCCAACCGCTGGCCGCCCACCATTACCGGCCGGAGCAATGGCCGACCGTCCAGCGACTCGTCCGCGGTCGCCAGGACGTCCTTAGCCGCTACGCCGTTCTCGAACTGCCGGAACACCTGCTTGCGCCCAGGCCAGGTGCGTTTGGAGGCCGCCAGCTTCATCCTGCCCCGGCCCGCGTACTCCGCCAGCTTGTAGGCGGTGTCCAGGTAGGGTGCGTCCGTTGACACGGCCAGCGCGGTGCCGACGCCGTACCCGTCGATCGGCGCTTCGGCGTCCACCAACTCCGCGATCTGCTCGGCGTCGAGATCCCCACTGACGATGATGCGAACCGACGCCAGGCCTGCCTCGTCCAGCATCTCCCGCGCCATGCGCGCGTTGGCCCCCAGGTCGCCTGAATCGATCCGAATAGCCGCCACGTCAAAGTCGCCGCTCTGTCGACCCGCGAGATCGATAACTCGCTGAACGCCTCGGCGAATGTCGTAGGTATCCACCAGCAGCGTGGTCCCGTGGTGTGTGGCCGCAAATGACGCCAGCGCGTCCGACTCGCGCTCGTGCGCCTGGATGTAGCTATGCGCCATCGTGCCGCTGATCGGCACGCCGAACCGCCGCCCGGCCGCCACGTTCGAGGTGCCGGCCAGACCCGCGATATAGGCAGCGCGCGCTGTGTCCACGCCCGCTGCCGCGCCCTGTGCGTGCCGCGTGCCAAAGTCCACCACCGGAGTCCCCTTGGCGGCTGCCGCCAGTCGGTACGCGGCCGACGCGGCCATCGTCTGGTGATGGATCGCGCTGAGCAGGTACGTCTCCACGATCTGGGCCTCGGGCAGCGAGGCGGTCACTTCCAGGATCGGCCCGTTGCCGAACACCGGCGTCCCTTCCGGCACGGCCCGCACCTCCCCCCGAAACCTGAGCCGTTCCAGCCGATCGAGAAAGTCCATCGAGAATCGATTGAGCGAGGCCAGGTACTCCAGGTCCGCCGGCGTGACGCTCAGACCTTCCAGGTAGTCCAGCGCCGCTTCCAGCCCACAGGCGATCAGCAGATTCCGGTTCGGTGGCAGCCGGCGGCAGATCAGGTCGAAGGTCGCCGTCTCAGTCAGCCCGTGCTCCCAATACGCCTGCATCATGCTCAGCTGATACAGGTCGGTCAGCAGCGCGTCCGCGGGCAGCGAGGCGCGCGCCGGGACGGTCATGCGGGCGCGGCGTCCTCCAGGATTGCGCCGGCATCGCGCATGGCGTCCAGCGCCGCTTCGCCGTCGCCGGGCGTCACGTCAACGGCGCGGATGGCGTCGATGATCACGTGCACTTCAAGCCCCGCGATCTGCGTCGCGTCCAGCACGCTCGCCTTCACGCAGTAATCCGTCGCCAGTCCGCCCACCCACAACCGCCGGATGCCGGCCGCGCGCAAATGCTCGGTCAGTTCCCCGCTGTCGAACGCCGAATACGCCTCGTGATCGGCTTCATCGGCCTTGGACACCACCACCGCGTCCTCCGGCAACTCCAGGTCGACATGGAACGCCGCACCCGGCGTGTCCTGCACGCAGTGCGCCGGCCAGAGTCCGCCCAGCTCGGCAAAGCTCAGGTGATCGGCCGGATGCCAGTCGCGCGAGGCGAAAACTCGAGCCCCGCTTTCCCGGGCGGCCGCAATCCAGTCGTTCAGCACCGGAACCACCGCATCCCCGTCCGCCACCGCCAGTGTTCCGCCCGGACAGAAGTCGTTCTGCACGTCAACCACCAGCAGCGCGTCGCCGGATGTCAACTTGATTGACATAACTCACCTCGATTGTGGGCTGACGCGGGCGATGAGGTGTCACTCGCCAAAGCTCGAGGCCGAAGCGCATGGCGCGGTGGCAATGGCTGGGGTAGATGGATTCGAACCACCGCTTCACGGTCCAGAGCCGCGCGTCCTACCACTAGACGATACCCCAAGAACAGGCCGTCCCCGGCCGGATTCAACCCTACCACCCGGACGACGCACCTCCGCATCGAGCCAGGATCGGGTAGTGCCCGCTGTCAGTCAGCCCGACTGGCCGCAAGCGAACCCAAGTCTCGATAATCGCTTATGAGCACCACCGCCGAACCCACACGCCCGCTCCGTGGCCCCTACGACACCGCCTTCGTCGACATCGGCGAAACCGTCGTCCACATCCACCCGCCCTTCCTCGAAACCGTCCTCGCCATTGCCGCCGACTTCGGCGTCACGCATCCGCCGGACAACTTCCAGCAGCGGGCCGCCGACATCTGGCGCCGCGACGTCAAAGCCAGCCGCTCCCGCGGCCACTCCATCACCACCTCGGCATCGTCCCGCTACTGGCACACCCACTACGCCCGCCTGGGTGAAGCGCTGGGACTCTCCGACCCGCACGACTTCAGCCACGCCCTCTACCAGCGCTTCAGCGCGTTCGAGGCCTACCAGCCCATGCCCGGCGCCGTCGACGCCCTGCGAGCCCTCAACCGCTTGGGCCTGCGCGTCGTTGCCGCCTCCAACTGGGAAGGCTGGCTCGGTCGCCTCCTGGTCGTGCTTGATCTGGAGAAGTTCTTCGCCGCCCAGGTCGTCAGCGCCGACATCGGCGTCGAGAAACCGGACCGCCTCTTCTTCGAACGCGGACTCGCCATCGCCGGGACCGAACCCAACCGCGTAGTGCATGTCGGCGACGGTCTTGAACCAGACGTGTACGGCGCGCTAAACGCCGGAATCGACGCCGTCTGGGTCAACCCGGCCCGGCCCGCCGACTCGCCCGTGCCCGTCATCGCCTCCATCGCCGAACTCCCCGACCTCATCCGGCCCCATGTTGCTCCCGTGCCCTGGGCGCTGCCGTAGGCTCTCCGGGACATCTCGCCCGGCGATCCACAACTGAGTCCGAAAGACCCATGAACCTCAAGTGGGACGTCATCGCCTCCCGGCTGGCCTGGCGCGGCCGCTTCCCCGTCGTCATCGACCGTCTGCGAGCCCGCGAAGACGGCCGCGAGATGGACTACACCTACCTCAAGCTCAGCGGCGGCGCGGTCACCGTGCTTGGGCTTGACGAAGACAGCAGGGCCGTCTGCGTACGCCAGTACCGCCATCCCACCGGCCAGGTCATGCTGGAGTTGCCCGCCGGCCACGTTGACCGCAACGAGACGCCCGCTGCCTGCGCGCACCGCGAATTCGAGGAAGAAACCGGCCTGCGCATTGGCGACCTGCAATCCCTCGGCTCCTTCGTCCCCGTCCCCGCTCTCAGCGGCTTCCGCATGCACATGTTCATCGGCCGCAACCTGTCTCAGGGCGAGGCTGCGCTGGATGAGACGGAGATCCTCGAGGTCGTACGCGTCCCCATTGGCGAACTGCGCCAGCAGATCCTGGCTGACCACTACGACCACGCCGGCATGATCAGCACCGTACTCATCGCCTCGCAGCGTGGCCTGCTTCCCGAATGATCAGACGCGCGCTCATTGGCCCAGGCCCGACCGGCTCAGAACGTCGGGCCGCCTACGTGGATGTCCTGGGGTCCAGCCAGGTGAACTGGTTGAGAGCCGATGCTTGCCTCGCCGCCGACGCGGTGGTGGACCTTGAAGATCCCGGAGCTCTCCTCCCACACCTGCGCGACCGCCTGCTCGACTCGGACGCACTCCTCGTTTCCGGCGCTCCAGTCCCGACCGGTCGAGGTGCGCGAACGCTGACAGCTTGGCCAGACCTTCTCAGCGGCCCGGTCGCGGCGCTGGCGACCGACCTCGAATCCCTCGGTCGTCGCACCATGACCAAAGCCATTGTGGTCACAGGGTCGCCTGGCATTGGTCCCACGGCTTGGCAGGCTGTTTCGGCCCTCATCGCGCTGGGTGGCAGCCTGGAGCGAATCGCCGCTCGCCGCCAACCGCGCGGCGCCGGTTTCGAGGCGATCTACGGCGTCGGACGCTTTCGTGACGATTCGATTGCCTACGTCGAAGCCGTCGCCGGAGCGCCCGCAGGCGCCGACCTCCGCTTCTACGAGGCCCTCGGGCGTGGCGGAATCCGCGAATACGACTCGCGCCTCGACATCAATCGGGTTACAAGTCGCGGAGTCGCCACACCGCTGCCCGCCACGGACATTCATCCCTACGCTCGGTTTGTCGCCGACCTCTGTCGCGCCGATCACCTTGGGCCGTCGGCCGAACTGGCATCCGTTCTGGCCAACGCCCACGACGCCTATCGCGCGCTCCTTCGCGCGTGTGATTCCGAGACTGCGGTGACGCTATGAGCGCGCCCATCCGCATAGCCGCCGTGAGCTTTGAGCACGGCCACCAGTACTCCTACCTGCGAGCCATGTTTGACCTGCCCGAGATCGAGTTGGTTGCAGTTTCGGAACCCGATCCTGAACTTCGCGCGCAGGCCGAGCACATCTTGGCCGGGGATAACGCCGACGACTCCGTACGGATCCACGCAAGTCACTCGGAAGTCTTCCGGGCCGACGACATCGACTGCGTCAGCATCTGCTCCGCCAACGTCACGCACCACGATCTCACTCTGGCCGCCGCCGAGGCGGGTATGCACGTGCTGTGCGAGAAACCGCTGGCGATCACCCTGGCCGACGCGACGGCCATGGTGCGCGGCTGTGCCGAGCGTGGCGTGACCCTGGCCACCGCCTACCCCGTTCGGCATGCCCCACCCGTTTGGGAGGCCAAGCGTCGCCTCGACAGCGGCGAACTGGGCGCCATCCAGGCCATGTCACTCACCAATGTGCTGGGCGCCAGGCCCAGCGGCTGGTTCATCGACCCGGCGCGCTCCGGCGGCGGAGCCATACGCGACCACATCGTCCACGCTACCGACCTCATGCGCTGGTTCAGCGAGTCCGAAGTCGCACAGGTCTATTGCGAGACCGAGACCTTGGCACGCGACATCCCGGTCGAGGACACCGGCGCCCTGATCGAAGTCTTCGACACCGGCGTCGTCGGTACCTGCGACCCCAGCTGGAATCGTCCACCCACCTGGCGCCGCTGGGGAGACGTCAGCGGCAGAATCGTCTGCGACGGCGGCGTCGTTGAATTTGACATAACCGACTACGTCGTCCGCGTCACCTCGGCTGATCCAGAGACTCCCTACCGGGAGGAATCCTTCGCCTCCAACATGAATGTCGGCCTGCTGCGCGACTTCGCGGAAGCCATTGCCACCGGCCGCCCCCCCTGCGCGAGCGGTCATGACGGCTGGGCTGGTGTCGCCTGCACCGAGGCCGCCTACGAGTCGGCCCGTCGACACGAATTCGTCGACGTCCCCCGCTTCCCGTAGTCGCCTCCACACTGACCGGCCGCCAGCTCGCCTGAAGCGTCCACGGCGGCGGGCCGGGCGTCCGCCTCTAACAATCGAAGATTTCCGGGTCTCTCGCTGCTGGCATACGATGTCCGACAAGCGGCTGGCAATCAGAGAGCGGGCGGCAATGTCAGACCAGGCGTCACAAGAATCCACCTACACCATGGGCTACAGCGACGACTTTCAGCAGTTGCTCGATCGTCGCAGCGTGCATACCCACGCCACACATCTCCTCCCGCTTCTCAAGTCAGGCCAGCGCGTGCTGGACTTCGGCTGCGGCCCGGGGACGCTCTCGGTCGGTCTCGCCGAAGCGGTCGAGCCCGGCGAGCTTCACGGCATCGATATCGAAGCCTCCCAGATCGAACTCGCCCGCGCCGCCGCCCAGGCCGGCGGACACGCCAACGCCACCTTTCACGTCGGCGATATAACCGACCTGCCGTTCGACGACGACTCCTTCGATGTTGCCCACTGCCATGCGGTGTTGATGCACGTGCCTGACACCCACGCGGCGCTGGCCGAAATCAAGCGGGTTCTGAAGCCCGGCGGCATCATTGCCAGCCGTGAATCGTCGATCTCCTCCTCGTTCCTGCATCCCGGCGAAGAAGAGTCCGTCCACGCCTGGACCACGTTCGCTAGGCTCTTGGCCGGGAACGGCGGCCATCCCGAAATGGGACGCGAGCTCAAGGCCCATCTGATGCAGGCCGGCTTCTCGAACATCCAGGCGTCCGGCTCGTTCGACTTCTTCGGCGCCACCGAAGACGTGGCCTTCTTCCACGGCTTCATCAACGACTGGTTCTTCTCTCCCAAGGTCACGGCGGCCATCGTGCAATTCGGGCTGGCGTCCCAGCAGCAGCTTGACGACTGGCGGGATCGCATTGACGAGTGGAAGGCCAATCCCGGCGCTGTCGGCGCCATTGCCTTTGGGGAGGCCATTGCGACCAAGCCCTGAATGTGGCCCCGGTGCTTCATCAGGTCGCCTGCGGCTGTTCAGGCTGGCGCTGAACTGACCGCCTAAACTGGTCGCATGAGTACTCGTGTCGGCGCACAGGCGTTCCGCCTCCGCTCGCCGCTGATCCTGGCGACGGCTGTCGGGTTGCTGACGGCAGCGGCGTTTGGCCTCAGTGTCGGCGTCATCACCGGCGCCATCGACACGCCGATCTTCGAGCGGGCAACCCCCGCCTATGCCATTGACTATCCAATCTGGACAGCGAACGCGCTGCTCGTTGGGGCGTTGGCCGGTGTGAGCGTCTACGCCATGCGCCGGCGCCGGGACTTCGGCAGTGGCCCAATCTACGCCGGCGGCTTCCTCTCGGCCTTTGCCATTTCCTGCCCGCTCTGCAACGGGCTGCTGGTGGCCGCCTTCGGCACGGGAGCGGCGGCAAACGTCTTCGACCCAGCGCGCCCCTTCATCGGTGCGGCGACGGCCCTGTTCATGACCTTCGTGCTGTACCGCCGGGTGCGGGCGCTGAGAGCCGGGTGCGCCGAGTGTGAGGCTGCGGCCGAACCGACGGCCAGCGCTGCCGGCCGAGGTCTGCGGGCTTAGTAGCGGTCCGGCCAGTAACAGTAGGCGTCAATCGGCGGAAAAAGCGCATCCAGGATCTCGCAGTCGCCAACCGAAAGCTCCACGCCGTGGATCTCCTTCAACTCCTCGGCAGACCGATAGCCAAACAGGATCTCGGCCAGCCGAGCCGACGGCAGCCGCACCCGGTGCCGGGGTAAATCGCCTCCCAGCGGCAACTCGCCCGACCCCAGTTCGGTGTCAATCACCAGTCGCGAAGGACGCTGGCTTCCCAGGGCTCCAGCCCGTTCCTGCGCGTGTGGCCCAAGCGCTTGCAGCACCGCGCCCGGCAGGCTGAGCCTCACCATCTGTGAGCGGCCGATCGGTCGCTCCGAACGAGCGGTCACCTCCAGGTTTCGCAGATACCTCCCGACGCGGCTTGCTGGATACACGTGAAACACCAGCGTGCCCACCCGATGTCGGACCGCCTCATCCGCCATGGCCCGGATCAGCGAGGCCGCCACTCCGCTGCTGGTCGCCTGCGCATCCACGATGTCCAACTGCTGCGCATCGTGGTCGACCTGGTCGCCAACGCAGTAGCCGACGATCTGACCGCGATCGTCCAGCGCCACCTGCATCCAGGCGTCCAATCGGCCGAAATACAGACCCTGGCGTGGACCCAGCCAGCGCTCGGGTTCGCGCACGCGCATGCCGCTGATCCCGCTGGTCTCGCGGTTGTAAAGGCGAGCGATCGCGGGACGGTCCTCGGGTTCCGCCCCGCGAATCAGGTGCCCGCGCGGCAGGGCTTCGGCGCAACGCGTGGAAACGGTGAAGTTGAACTCAGGCATCACCGTGGCGTAGGCCCAACGGTGATACAGGCCGGGGACGCCGTAGAGCGTGGAGATGGGCACGCCGCGCGCTTCGGCCCGCTCCAGCACCGTCTCCAGCATGAAACGCATGTGCCCCCGCATCTGGTGCGCGTCGTCCGTGTGCACGCCAACCACCCCCGCGCAATCGAGTGTCACGCCGCGCAGGCGGTGTCCAACCGTGAACGTCTGCATCCAGCTGACCAGTTCGCCGTCGACCTCAACCCGCACCCGCTCCCACGGCGGTCCGAGTTCGTGCGGGAGAAACTGAATCGTCCGGTCGGACACCGGCTCAGGCGGCGGCCAGCTTGGCCAGACCGGCCAGCGCGCGCCGCAGCCGATCCCGGCAGCGCTGGCGCCCCAAAACCTCCATCGTGGCAAACAGCGGCGGCGTGGCGCGTCGGCCCGTGACGGCAATACGCACGGGCATGAACAGGTCGCCGGCCCTCCAGTTCAGGTCGGCGGCCAGCGCCCGCATCGCGGCTTCCAGCGTCGGGTCGTCAAACGGTTCGGTCTCGTCAACCAGCGTGGCCACCCGCTCCAGTGCCGAGGCCGTCTCGGCCGCCGAGTGCCGTCGGAACCTGACTTGCCCCATGTCGGGGTCAAGGTCGTCGTCAAAGAAGAAGTCCATCAATTCGGCCGTCCGGTTCAGATGCGACAGGCGCTCGTACTCAAGTTCCAGCGCCGCCGTGAAATACGGGCGTTGGTCAGGGCCAAGGTCCAACCCGCCCGCCGCCGCATACGGCCACGCGCGCTCGGCCAGGTCTTCGAGATCCAGCCGTCGAATCCACACCCCGTTGAAGTGGTCCAACCGCTGCGGGTCGAACACGGCGTCGGCGCGGTTCACGCGCTCCAACCGGAACTCCTGCACCAACTCGTCCAGGCTGAAGATCTCGCGCTCGTCCCCCGGCGCCCAGCCCAGAAACACCAGGAAGTTGACCAGCGCTTCCGGCAGATAGCCCTGCGTTCGGTATTCCCCCACCCACTGCGCGCCGTCTCGCTTCGAGAATTTCTGGCGCCGGCGATTCACCACCAGCGGCAGGTGGGCAAAGACAGGCGGTGTCCAGCCAAGCGCTTCATACAGCAGCACCTGCCGAAACGTGTTGGAGACGTGGTCCTTGCCGCGAACCACATGGCTGATCTGCATGTGGTGGTCGTCCACCACGACCGCCATGTTGTACAGCGCCGAACCGTCACCGCGCGCAATGACGAAGTCATCAATGTCGTCCGGACCTACCTGGATGGATCCAAGGACGACATCCTCATAGCGAACGGGCTGGGGCTCGTGTCGAAATCGGACAGCTGGAATCACGCCGGCTGCCTGACGCTCGGCGATCTCGGCTGCGGTGAAGTCTCGGCCCATGCCCGAATATCGCTGCGGCCGGCCCTCGGCTCGCTGCTGCTCGCGCTCGGCGGCGCGTTCCTCGGCCGTTGTGTAGTCGTAGTACGCGTGACCACCCGCTACAAGCTCTTGCACCGCCTCGCGGTGGACGTCGTTGCGTTCGCTCTGTCGGTAGGGACCGTAGGGTCCGCCCATGTCGGGACCTTCGTCCCAGTCAAGCCCAAGCCAGCGCAGGCCGTCGAATATCCCGGCTTCCCGGGTTGGATCGCTGCGCTGCGCATCCGTGTCCTCGATACGCAGCACAAATGCGCCGCCAACCCGTCGGGCCATGAGGTAGTTGAAGAGGGCGGTACGGGCGCTCCCCACGTGCAAGTCGCCCGTGGGACTCGGCGCCATGCGCACGCGAATAGGTTGGTTCATGGCGCGCAGTATCTCACCGGCAGCCGTGGCATTGGCCGCGGTGGACGGCTCAACCGTCGTAGTGACCGATGATCGTGTCCATCGCCGCCGAGAGCTCGGCGACCCAGGCTTCCGGGGCTGCGCTGCTGGGACTGACCTCGGGCGTAATCCAGCCGCGATATCCCACACGCTGCAGCGTCCGCATCACCACGGGCCAGTCCACGTCCCCGTGCAGCAACTGCGTGAAACCCAACCATCCGCCCGGCCTGAGCGTGAAGTCCTTGACGTGTACGCGGGCGATGCGCTCTGCCCCCAGCGCCTCGATCCAGTGCTGCGGTCGCCCGAACTGCATCACGTTCCCGACGTCGAAGTAGACCCGGAGATTCGGGCTGTCAAAGCCGTCCACGAACTCCAGCATGTCCCGCGGGCTCAGGATCAACGCGTTCCAGACGTTCTCGACCGCCAGCGTGACCCCGGCCTCTTCAGCCTGCGGCAGCAGTGACTCCGTGGCGGCGCGCGCGGCGTCCCAGATCTGGCCGAACGGCTGATCGTCCGTGACGACCCCGGGGATGTAGAGCAGCGTGTCCACCCCCAGGTCAGCCGCCAAGTCGATGCTGCACCGCACCAGCGCCTGCCCCTCCGCACGGGTTTCGGCATCCAGCGACGACGCCGAATACTGCCAGGGCAACCCGGCATTGAGACTGAAGATCGGCGGGCCGTCGGCCGCCAGGCGCCGCAGTTCCTGCCGTTCGGCCTGCGTGGCCCGCAGCGAAAAACGACCTGTCGCTGGAAGTGTCAGTTCCACGCCGTCGAACCCGCCGTCACCGGCCAGGCGGAATACGTCGGGCAGCGTCGTCTCGGCTCCGAGACAGCTATCGCGCAAGCCCTTGCGCAAGTGCTGCGTGTCCGTCACGGAATGCTCCCTCAAAGCGAAGCGTGGAACGCCCGAGTGTAGTGGTCGGCCGCGGATCGGCGACGGCTAAGGTCTTGACCGAACCGTACCTGGATGCCAACCCCGAAAAAGGCGGCGCTTGCGTCGCCGGTGATCAGTTCGGCGGCAATTGTCCTGGCGTCGTACTGATCGCCTGCGGTCGTGGCGCCAGCGTTGCTTCCAATTCGACAAGCTGACCTCGCCGGCGGACGGAAATGCTGATCGTCTCGCCCACCTGGGCGCTGTCGATGGCGTGCGCCAGCGTGTACTCGCGCGTCAGCGGCTCGCCGTTGATCGCCACGATCAGGTCGCCGGCCGCCACGCCCGCCTCGCTCGCCGTCGTGTCGGGCATAACCCCGGTCACGCCCACCGCGTACGGGTACGGCGATCCGGAAAAGGCGTCGACTTCCGGATCGATCAACTGGTAGCGGACCCCTAGCAGACCCCGCGCCACCGTGCCGGTCGTTTCCAGTTCAGGCAGTCGGGCAATGATGCGTGCGATCGGCAACGCAAACCCTATGTCGTTCGCGTTGGACTGCACCGCCGTATTGATACCGACCACGCGCCCGTCCGCGGTGACCAGGGGGCCGCCGCTGTTTCCTTGGTTGACCGCCGCGTCCGTCTGGATGAGGCCGCGCAGCGGGATGGCCATGGGCCCGCTGTTGGTGTTGACGGTCCGCGGGATCAGGCGATCGAGGCCGCTCACGATGCCCGAGGTGGCGGTGTTTCGGAAGTTGCGAGGGCTGCCGATCGCCAGGACGGGCTCACCGACTCGCAACTCGGCGTTCTCTGCCAGCTCCAGGGCTGGGAAGGGGCCGCCCTCGACCTGAAGGACCGCCACGTCGCCCCAGACGTCGCGCCCGACGATCGTCGCCGGAATCCGATGGCCGTCGGATAGCGTGATCCGCACCTCGCCGCCGGCATCCTCCGGTAGGACGTGGGCGTTGGTGAGAATCCGGCCGTCCGTGCTGTAAAAGAACCCTGTCCCTATTCCCGCGCCGCGGCTGAGCGTTCCTCGTCGGGCTTCAACGGTCACCACGGCCGGCATGAGCTGCTCCAGCAGATCGACGTACGACGTCGGAGCCGTGCCGGAGATTGCCGCGGCGGCGGTCGCGGCGGCCGTCGGTGACGGTAGGGCCACGGGTGCAACCGGCTGAACTGGTGCGGCCGCGCGACCGGCCAGGTATCCGCTGACCGCCCCACCGCCGGTCCCCAGGACGACGGTCAACGCCAGGAGGCCGATAACCCAACGCGAAACGCCCGCTGTACGTATCGGCGGCGGCGATTGGGACACGGGCGGGCCAGTCGAATGCAGAACACTTTGAGTATAGGTACGCCCGTCCGGCCTTCTGTGGGATTCGCTACGACCCGCGTTACGGCTCTAGTGCGCCGCTAGACTGGCGCCGACCGACCCGACCGCGAGGCGCCGTGCAGGACTTTCGGCTGGCGCTGGCTCAGATTCGTCCCGCCCTGGGTGATCTGGAACACAACCTGGCGCTGCACCTGGACTACATCGACCGCGCCGCGTCCGCGGGCGCGGACGTGGTCGTGTTTCCCGAGCAGTCCCTGACCGGGTACTTCCTCAGCGACCTGGTGCCGGACGTGGCCGTGCCGCGGGACGATGTACGGCTGGACCCGCTGCGCGAGGCCAGCCGGAAGATTGACGTGATCTTCGGGTTCGTGGAGGAAACTTCGGACCACCGGTTTCTACCGGCGGCCGGCTACCTGCACGATGGCCAGTTTGTCCACGTCCACCACAAGGTCTACCTAGTGACATACGGCCTGTTCGACGAAGCGCGCGACCTGGCCGGGGGCGGGACGGTGCGCGCGTTCGATACCCGGTTCGGCCGGCAGGCCATGTTGATCTGCGAAGACCTGTGGCACCCCACCACGGCCAGCATCGCCGCCGCGGACGGCGCGGACGTGATTTACGGGCTCTCCAGCAGCCCGGGGCGCGGCGTGGCGGGGGGGACGAACGAACTGGGTTCCGCGGAGACCTGGCGGGCCATGAACCGGCTCTACGCCACGCTGCACGTCGGCTACGTGGTGCATTGCAACCGCGTCGGTTTCGAGGACGGGGTGAATTTCTGGGGCGGGTCCGAAGTGGTAGGTCCGGACGGCGAAGTGCTGGCCCGCGCGCCCGACTTTGAAGAGGCCCTGGTGTTCGCCACCCTGGCTGACGCCCCCCTGCGGCGCCAGCGCACGCGCCTGCCGCTGCGCCGCGACGAAAACGTGACGCTCAACGGCCTGGAATTCGCCCGCATCGCCGCCCAACGGCACTGGCTGGATGACGGTTGAGGTGAGCCTGCGCGAACGGGCGCGGCGCGGGCTCGATCTCGACGCGGGGCTGACCTGCCGAGTCCTTGAGGCGTTCATTCGCGACGAGATCGAGAAGTTCGGCATCCAGCGTGCGGTTGTCGCGCTGTCCGGCGGCATCGACTCGGCCGTCAGTTGCGCCCTGGCTGCCCGCGCCTTCGGACCCGACCGGGTGCTGGCCGTCCTGATGCCCTATCGCACCAGCAATCCGGCCAGCCGCGCCGATGCCGAGACCCTGGTCGATCAGTTGGGCATCTACTCGACGCTGATCGAGATCTCGGCGTCGGTCGACGGTCTGCTGGGTGAACTGGATGAGGATCCAAGTCCGCTGCGGCGCGGCAACATCATGGCCCGCGCCCGCATGATCGCGCTGTACGACCAGTCCGAGGCGTTCGGCGGCCTGGTGGTGGGCACCAGCAATAAGACCGAACTGCTGCTTGGCTACGGCACCCAGTTCGGCGACATGGCCAGCGCCGTGAACCCGATCGGTGACCTCTACAAGACCCAGGTGCGCGCCCTGGCGGCGGCGCTGGAGATTCCGGGCGCGATCCGAGAGAAAGCGCCCAGCGCCGACTTGTGGGAGGGGCAGTCGGACGAGGATGAGCTTGGGTTCGATTACGAGTCCGCCGACCAGGCGCTCTACCTGCTCATCGACGAGATGTACGCGGCGGAGGACCTGATCGCGGGTGGATTCGACGCCGATCTGGTCCACGACTTGCAGCGACGCGTGGTGCGCTCGCAGTTCAAACGTCGGCTGCCCCTCATCGCCAAGCTCTCGAACCGTACGATTGACCGCGACTTCCGCTACCCGCGCGATTGGGGACGCTAACCGATGCCTGTCTTCAGCCTGGCCACCGCCTTGTGGCCCAACGGCGTGCCCTTTGACCAGGTCATTGCCGAACTTGCCGCCGCCGGATTCACGCAGTGCGAACTCTTCGACACCAAGGACCTGGCGGATGACCGCACGGCCGGGGAGCGCCGCCGCATCCTGAACCGGCACGGCGTCTGGGTCCGCACGATTCACTCTGACCTTGGCGTCAACCTGGCGGCGCTTGATGACGACGAACGCGCCAAGGCCGTCGCGTCAGTGGAATCATGCTTTGAACCGCTTGCCGAATTCGGCGGGTTTGCGGCAATCCTGCATCCCACCGGCCGCAACGCCAACGTCGATCCGGAGTTGCACATCGGCGCCTTCCGCCGCTCGCTCGACACGCTCACGGCTCGAGCCGAGCAGCTTGGCATCCGCCTGGCCTGCGAGAACCTGCAGCACAAGGGGCAGCCGCGGCCGCTCTGCCCGATGGAGGATCTGCGCCGCGTGATCGACGATTACCCGTCGACCGTGGGCATCTGCCTGGACACTGGCCACGCCAACAACAACGGACTGGACCCGGCCGACGAGGCGCGGATTGCGGGCGAGCGGCTGATCGCCCTGCACCTGCAGGACACCGACGCGGTTGAGGACCGGCACTGGCCGCCGGGACTGGGCAACATCAACTGGCGTCGCGTTAGCGCGGCCCTGATCGAAATCGGGTTCGATGGCGCGTGGACGTTCGAGGTGGGAACCGGTGCGTCGGGTCCCGCTGCTACCGCGGCCCTGATTCGTCGCATCGCCGACGCCTGGGCGGACGGACGGCCTCCCTCAGACCTCCCAGAGACTGAGACCGCCGCTGGATTCGACGCGCTCTAGCAGCATCCGCGCTTGGTCCACGCGCGCGGGCGGTTCCCCGCGCGTGTGCCGCAGGTAGGTCTGCAAGTCGAGGGCCGCCTTGTGGTGCCGGCCCAGCAGGCGATAGGCGCGGGCACGATCAACCAGCGGGCTTCGGTCGTTCGGGTCCAACTCGATCGCCCGCGTCAAGTCCAGCAGCGCAAATTCGGGATTGCCGCGCAGGTGGGCCAATGCCCGTTGCTGATGGCGGCTGGCCATCGAGACGGGAAGCAGCGCATACACCGCGGCGCTGCCGGCCGCCACCAACCCCAGCCCGATGATCAGGTAGGCAAAAGGAATGCGCTCGGCGCTCAGCGCAACGCCGCCAACGATTGCGAAACAAAAGACGGCGAGGACGAATGCGTAATAGCGGAGACGGGGCGACCGACCGGGCAGGAGATCTTTACTACAGTTACTACAGCGGGCGACAGCACCATACTGCCGCGTCCAGCACCGCGGACACTGCAACTCTTGCGCCACTCCCTAGGCGGCCACCGCTCAACCAGACTCAGGCCAACCCGGGCGCGCCTTACAGATGTTAACAAGGTGACATAACGCACGCAAGAATGTGACCAATTGGTCATGCCGCCAGTCGCCCTCGGTGTCGCGTCTGACGGCGGCGTTTCGCCTCCGATGCTCTCGCTATACTCGCTGGGCATCCCGCGCGTACCTGCACGGCACGACCCACGCACCCGCGGGCCAACCACCATGATTCGCAGTCGGCTTTCCGCATTGTTGTCGCAAGGGCTCTCCGCGGCCCAGGCCGCTGGCGCCGTCGCCGCCACGCCGCCCGTGACCTTTAGCCTGGAGCGGCGCGAGGACGACCTCGCCCACTATTCCAGTTCCGAAGCCCTGCGGCTGGCCCGGATCGTGGGTGCCCCGCCCCGCGCGATCGCCGAAGCCATCGTCGCCCATCTGCCCCCGGCGCCGGAGGTCAGCCGCGTTGAAACCGCAGGCCCGGGGTTCATTAACTTCTGGATCGACGACGCCTGGGTCCTGGACCAGTTGCGGGAAATCGTCCGCGCCGGTTCCGCCTACGGCGGGTCCAACCACGGCGAAGGCGCCAGCGTCCAGGTCGAATACGTCAGCGCCAACCCCACGGGACCGCTCACCGCCGGTGCCGGCCGCGGCGGTGTCGTTGGCGATGCCCTGGCCCGACTGCTCGAAACCTGCGGCTACGACGTCACCCGGGAGTACTACGTCAACGACGCCGGCCACCAGGTCGAAATCCTGGGGCAGAGCGTCTATCACCACTACGCTGCGGCGCTGGGAGAGCAGGCGCCGTTCCCGGCGGACGGCTACCGGGGCGACTACGTCGCCGACTGGGCCGGGCGGATCGCGCGCGACGACGGCTCGCGCTGGCTGGGCAACGGCGTTCCCGGCGACCCGCGGGCATTCGAGGCCCGGGCCGTCGAGATCGGTCTCGCCGAGATTCGACGCGACCTGGATGACCTCGGGATCGGTTTCGACGTCTGGTTCTCCGAGCAGGCCATGCGCGACCGCGGCGCCGTCGACGAGGTGCTCCAGGCCTTGGACGACCGGGGATTCGTCGCCGAACGCGATGGCGCGGTCTGGTTCATCGGCGGCGCCGGCGCCGAAGATCGCGAGAACGTACTGGTCCGGTCACGCGGCGACCCCACGTACTTCGCTGTGGATATTGCCTACCACCAGGACAAGTTTGCGGCGCGTGGCTTCGAGCGTGTGATCGATGTCTGGGGAGCGGATCACCACGGGCACGTGCCCCGCATGCACGCCGCCATGGAAGCGCTGGACGCCAGCGCCGACGCCGCCCGCCTGGAAATCCTGGTCACCCAGATGGTCGGCATCCGCACCGACGGCGAACTCGGCCGCCAGGGCAAGCGCAGCGGCAAATTCGTGACGCTGCGCGAGGTATTGGACGAGGTTGGACCGGCGGCGACTCGCTACTTCTTTCTCTCCAAGGCCATCGACAGCCAGATGGAGTTCGACCTGGAACTCGCCAAGCGTGAAGACCCGGAAAACCCCGTCTACTACATCCAGATGGCGCACGCCCGCTGCGCCGGCATCCAGCGAACCGCCGCCACGGTCCGCACCGCCGGGGGCGCGGCCAGCCTCACGCCGGACGACGTCGCGCTCGCCCGCCGCCTGCTCGCATTTCCCGAGGTCGTGGTGGACGCTTGCCTGAACCGCGAGCCGCACCGGGTTGCGCACTACCTGCTTGAGTTGGCGCGCCTCTTCCACTCGTACTACAACAAACACCGGGTCGTGACGGACGACGCGGCCCGGACCGCTCGGCGGTTGGAACTGGTCCGTGCGGTCCGGCAGGTGCTGGCGAACGGACTTGGTCTGCTGGGGATCGCCGCGCCCGAGCGAATGTAAGCCGGCGCTACGCCAGCGTCGCCAGGTTGGGCGTTGGCCAGGTGGCCACCCCGCCCTCGGCCAGCCGGACGCGCGCGAATTGCGTGGCGATGCCTGAACTCATCCGGCCCACGTCCGGCGCGTCACCCAGCACGATTCCTTCCGCCCCCGCGCCCGGACCGCTGGCAAGCTGCACGGGTAGATGGTCGGCGGCCCGCTGCGCAGGACCCTCGGCAGCCGTCGGCGGCAGCAGGATCTCGGACTGGCCCGGTCGCCGCGCGCCAATCACGGCGCCGCTTGTGCCTTCGGCGGCCCGGAAGATGTCCTGCAAGGCGTGCGGCATCCGCGTCGCGCCCACGCCTGCCGTCAACACGATGGTCTGCGGCGGTCGCCCGTAGCTTCCGTCGGGAGGCGACAGACCGGCAATGGTCGGGGCCAGCCCCAGGCCCGTGGCCATCTCCGCGTCGGTGGAGGGAGCCACAATGCCGACCGTGCCCGTCTCCAGCGCCCGGCGCACCCACTCGGCGCGCAGCGGGTCCGGCGTGACCAGGATGCTCGGCTCAGCGCCGTCGGCCCTCGAATCAGGGCGCTCGCCGGACTCCACGAACCGAAGCGGCCCATAGGCGCGGCCGCCGCCGCCCAGCGCTCCCGCCACCGCGACGCCGTCTCCCTCCACCACGATTCCATCTTCCGGGTCGGCGCTCACCACCTCGCCGCCCAGGCGGCAATAGAGCGCGGCGTCACGCACCTCGCGCACAAAGACCGCGACGCCGGTTCGTGCGTTGACTTCGGTCAGCGTCCCGCGCGTGGGCGCCAGCCAGTGACGACTGGTGCGCAAGCGGCCCGGCGTCCCCGCCAGCAGCGTCTCCGCTTCCACCCGCACGCCAGGCTCGACCTCCAGCAGGTCGGGAACTTCGTCCGGCTGAACCTGGAGCAGGCGCGGGAGATCGACCACAACCACGCCGCTCCGCAGGCGCCCACGGCACCAGATCTGGCCGGCGACCACGCGGTCGCCAACGTCCACCAGGATCTGCCCGGGAAACGGCAGGGCGTGCCGGCGGCGCAGCCGTCCCACAACCACGCCGCGCGGCAGTGCCTGGCGACCCACCGGGTCAGGCGGCATGTGGATCTCCTTGGCGTCGCGGCCGCGCGGCGGGATAGGCGTTGAGCGCGCGGTGCCATTGCCCCACCCAGGCCTGCCGGGCATTCGGAGCGTCCGGCCACACCAGCGGGCGGCCGCGCGCATCGATCACCAGGCCAATGCTCCCCGCCACGATCGGCGCGCGCAGGTGGACCGGGCGGCCATAGCCCAGCCCGGCGTCGAACTCGGGCGCTGGCCAGATACGCACTTCGGCCTCCACGTCCGCTTCCCACTGAATCACGTCCATCGAGCCAGCCGTTACCTCACGCTCGATCACCGCGGCGCCGGCCGGCTGAACCTCCACGCCAACCGCCGCGTTGCCCAGCGACGCGTCGCCGCGCAATGCCGCGCAGGCCCCCAGCCGTACCAGGGAGGACTCTACGGCGGCCGGTTGCCCCACCTGCAGCAGGCTTCCGCTCATCCCCAGCGCGTTCGAGGCGTCCAGCGCCAGTTGCGTCACGCCCGCCGTCTCCAGGCTGTTGATCAGCACCAGCGCCGCCTGCACCGGCCGCGCCAGGGTCTGGGTGATGTCGCCCGTGATCACCGCCAGGTCAACCGCCGCTGGTTGGCCCTGGCCGCCGCCCGACCCGCGCAGGGTATCGCGCGCCGCCGCCGTCCAGACGGCGTGAGCCAGCTGCAACTCCGCGGGAGTGGCGGGCAACGCCGTCGGATGCGCCGTTCGTTCCAAGACGAACACCTGCAGCGCCTCCGGCAGCGGATCGTCGGTCGTCCAGCGCGCCACCCGGTCGACCGGTGTGTGCAGCCCCAGGTGGAACGGCCGCCCCTGCGGGCGTTCGGATCCAAGCCGCGTTACGACCGAAGCCTCACCCTGCACCGTCACGGCCGTGACGGCGCCGTAGTCATAGGAGATCACCGCGCAGTCGAGGTCCTGACCCGCACTGAGCCCCCGGGCCGCCGCGTCCAACGCCGCCGCGCGCGAGACGTGGGGCGCCCGGCTGACGGCGGGCGGGACCAGGCGGTCTTCCGACATGCCGCGCTGTACGGCGCGGGCCGCATCCTGCAGCGCGGCCAGTGGCGTTCCCATGTCCAGCGGCTCGTCCGGCGAGCCGCCGTGGGTCTGAAAAACCGTGGTGGGCATCGCATGCTGGAGTCGCTCGCAGGCTTCCGAGTCCGGCAGACCGCCGTACAGCACCACCACGCGCGGCAAGTGGCCGGACTCGTGACCGGCCAGCCCGCCCACCAGCAAGTCCGCGACGTACGCCAGGCTCTCGCCGCTGTCGTCGCCGGTCAGCGCCACCACCACGGCGTCGGGCGGACGCGACGCCATTACGTCCAGCGCGGCCGGCCCGTCCACCCGGTCGCGGAAGGCGCGGCCGGCGGTCGTGGCGTGGCCGACCTGCTCAAACCCCGCCTCGGCGATGGTCTGGGTCAAGGCCTCCTGGTCACGCTGCATCAGGTTGCCCATCAGGAAGGCCGTCGGTCCGCCGGCCACCTGATCGCCGGTTACCGCGGCCATCGCCGGCGCGCGCTCCGTCAGCGGGCCATCGTGCGGTGGGGAGGGGAAGGCGAAGCTGCCCGCCCGCGCGGCCGCGTCCGCCAGCGCCCCCTCGAATGCCGGCGTGAGATCGAAGTGCGGCGAATCCAGCGTGGACGGTGCCGCGCCGGCGGCCAGGATGCGGTAGCCGCCCGTGCTGCGCGCGTATATGCCGGCACGGACCCAGGGCCCCAGGTCCATCACCAGCAGGCGTTCAGGCGAGTCGAGTCTCACACGCATCGCGGCGGGCATCGCATACTCACGTCAGTATGAAGGAGACTTGCCGAATGCGCGCAGTTCCCCGGCCCAATCGCCGCCCGTCGTTCTGATCCATGAAATCCATCTCGTTCCAATGGACGCCCGGCGTTGAAAACTGGGAGGCCGAAACCGTCGTCTCCACCATCGCGCACCTGCAGGAAGTCGCCCTGGTCCTGGGTCAGCGTGCCGGGTTCAGCGTGGAGCGCGGGCAACTGCGGCCGTTCGGGACCTGGGTGATTCCCCAGCTTCCCCGCGGATCCCCCTACTGGAGCACCCTCTGGTACGTGGAACAAAGCCTCGACAAGGACAGCGGCCAGATCGTCGGGCCTCGCTTCATCCGCACGCTCGAGCAGGAACCCTGGCAGCAGGCCGGGCCCCACCACGACGTGGCCATCCTGGACCATGACCTGCGGGACGCCGCCGAGCACAACATCTCGCCGCAGAGCGATCCGCATGTGTTCGCCAGTTGCCGGCCGAACCTGGCTGCCGTCATGTCGGTGCACCGCCTGCGCGCCATCACCCAGGCCTCGCAGCGGCAAACCGCGTTGCGGCGGCTGGCCATCAACGCCTTTGGTCAGGTGCTCGAACTGCCCGCGGCCGACCGCCAAACCAACGTGGAGATGGCCCTCGGCAGGCTCGGCTGCCTGAACCGCTGCGCGCTGCGCTTCGCGCCCGACGTGGGGCAGTTGCTGGACTTCGCCGAAGAAGAACACGAAACCCGCACCATCTTCTGCGCCGAATGCACCGCCGACCTGCTCAACCACGTCATCCGCACGCACTTTCACCCAAACTAGCCGCCACGCCGATGTA
>DAOUJT010000108.1:0-24113 GCA_034422315.1 Chloroflexota bacterium
TCGTGCGGGTGCCAGCGGGCGTTGTTGACCAGCGCATAGACGCCGCCAAACGCTTCCAGAGCGGTCTGAACCATCGCTTCGCAGCCGGCCATCGTTCCCACATCGGCGTGGACATAGGCGGCGCGGCCGCCGGCGTCGCGAATCTCGGCTTCAACGCGTTGGCCGCGGTCGTCGTTGAGGTCGGCCAGCACCACGGGCATGTTGTGGCGGGCCAGGGTCACGGCCGTGTTGCGGCCAATGCCCTGGGCGGCCCCGGTAACGATGGCGACGCGGTCCTGAAGTTCAGCAAAGGGAGGCATGTGGGTGTCTCGAGTGTGTGCGGGGCTGCACAAGTTTCGAGTGCGAACGGCGAGTGCGCTAGCGCCCGAACGAGAGGGATACGCCAATAGAAGTGAATTGAGGAGAGCAGGGACGCCTTGAGTGGCTTAGGTGCTGGGTGGCGTGGTTCTGGTTAGCGGGGGTCGGGTGCGTGGGTTTGGAGGTTGGTGTGGCGGGCGAGGGTGTGGAAGTCGGCGTCGTTATGAAGGATTGGGGCGCCGGTGCGGATGGCGACGGCGGCGATGAGGCAGTCGATCAGCTTGCGGACGGTGGCGCCCTGGCGGTGGCAGCGGCGATAGAGGGCGGCAGCGTCCTCGTAGTCGGTGGGGCGCATGGGAATGACCACAGCGCGAGCGAGCAGGCGACGGAGGTCCAGCAGATGAGACTCGTCCCACGCGCCGGCGAGCACCTCCATGCGAATGGGATCGCAGATGGCGACTTCCCGGTCCAGCAGGTCGTCGACGTGTCGGCAGGCGGGAGACCCGGTGTCGCGCAGAAACTCGATCCAGGCGGAGGTGTCGATCAGGACCACGGCGGGCGGGGGGAACGCATGGTCTCAAGATCGCCTTCCCAGCCGCTGCCGCGAAGGGCGCGAGCCTCGTCAACCGACAAGGGCTCGGCCGCCAGGGTTCGCAGGGCGAAGTTGACGGCGGCGCGCTTGGTGGGAAGTCGATAGCGCCGCATGACTTCGGCGCAGGCTTGGTCGTCGATATCGATGTTGGTGCGTGACATACACCGAGAATACACATCGGAAGAAGGGGTGAGGGGAGAGTAGTGAGCAGTGAGAGGGGAAAAGAAAGGGAGAGTGCAGAGAGCAGAGGAGTGAGACGGACCAAGCGAGGAACGGGGCTGGCTGGGTGGATTGGTTCGTGAAGGGGTGTGGTTCGACACGGGCCGTGGAAGGCGGCGGCCCGGCTCACCACGAACGGAGGGCGGCGCGCCGCGAGTGGGTGGTGCTCGTCGTCCAGTGAGGCATGAGGCGGGGGCAGAGTTTACGGGTGGGGGCGGGGGCGTTAGGTTCAGCGGTTCGAGGGAGCAGGAAGTGACGCCCCGATGACCTCAGACACGATGCAGTGCCTAATCTGTCCCGGCGACCGGACCGTGGTAGTGACGACAAAGCCAGTTCCCGAACCGGGGCCGGACGACGTGCGGATTCGGGTCAGGGGCTCGGCGATCTGCGGGAGCGACCTGCATAAGTACCGGCAGCCCCAGGCCGAACGGGACGAGCACGGCTACAGCAAGCTGACGCTGGGGCACGAAGGGGCCGGCGTGGTGGACGCGACGGGGCCGGGGGTGACCCATCCGGCCGTGGGTGACCGGGTGGTGATTTATCACCTGATCGGCTGCGGGCACTGTGAGCACTGCCGGCGCGGCGAGCCGGGTTTCTGTCGCGACATGCAGGGATTCAACTGGGTGCGCGACGGGGTGAACGCCGATTACGTGGTGGTGCCGGCGCGCAGCACGCTGCCGCTGCCGGACGACTTCGACTTTGAGGACGGCGCGCTGCTGGCGTGCAACCTGGGGACGGCGTTCGGCGCGGTGCGCAAGGCGAAGGCGTCGGGCGACATGACGCTGGCGGTGAGCGGGTTGGGTCCGGTGGGGCTGTACACGGTGATGATGGCGCGGGCGATGGGGGCCTCGGTGCTGGGGATTGACGTGCAGCCGAGCCGGATCGAGATGGCGGAGACGCTGGGGATCGACGCGACGTGCAACGCGGCGGAGACGGACCCGGTGGAGGCGATGCGCGAGTTCGGGGGCGGCGACGGCGTACATGCGGCGATCGACACCTCGGGCTTTACGCAGGCGCGGACGGCGGCGCTGGAAGGGCTGCGGCCGCACGGCATCTTCGTAGAGGTCGGGATCGGCGAGGAGACGGTGTACAAGCTGAGCGCTCCGTTGAACGCGCGGGAGATTACGCTGACGGGCTCGTGGATATTCAAGCTGTACGAGTGGGAGGACCTGCTGGATTTCCTGCGGCGTCACAAACTGCCGGTGAAGGACGTGATCGCGAAGCGCATCCGGATCGACGAGGCAGTGGAGGCCTTCAAGCTGGCGGACTCGGCGACGACCGGCAAGATCATGATCGATTGGACCTGAGGTCGGTATGAGCGCCGGGCGCCCGCACGTGCTGCTGCTGGTGACGGACCAGCAGCGGGGCGACTGCCTTGGGATCGAGGACCACCCGGTGCTGCAAACGCCGGCGATGGACGAGATCGGGGCGACGGGGACGCGGTTCCGCCGCGCTTACGCGGAGTGTCCGCAGTGCATCCCGGCGCGGCGCACGCTGATGTCGGGCCAGGACCCGGCGACGCACGGGATGTTGCAGAACCACCCGGACACGGAGTGGGACCCGCCGGCGACGCTGGCGGGCGAGCTGCGGGCGGCGGGGTACGAGACCTGGCTGAGCGGCAAGCTGCACCTGGCGCCGAAGCGGAAGCGGTACGGGTTCGACCGAATGGTGCTGGCCGACAGCACGCGCGGCGGCGCGAACGATTACCTGGACTGGCTGCACGGGGAGATTCCCCTGAACCGCTGGGCGATGGCGCACGGGGCGACGCCGAACGGGTGGATCGGGCGGCCGAGTCACCTGCCCGAGGAGCAGACGCATGCGTTCTGGTGTGTCTCGGAAGCGATCAACTTCCTGCAGCGGCGAGACCCGAGCGCGCCGTTTTTCCTGAAGGTCTCGTTTATCGATCCGCATCCGCCGTTTACGCCGCCGCAGTTCTACTACGACCGCTACCACTGGCAGGACCTGCCAAACCCGGTGATTGGGGATTGGGCGGACCCGGTGGAGGCGCCGACACGCGGAATCGACATCGAGATGCAGGAGGCGCGTTCGCAGGGGCTGGAACTGGATGCGATGACGATGCACGCCTGCCGGGCGGGCTACTACGGGTTGATCAATCACGTGGACATGCAGATCAGCCGGCTGTTGCAGTACATGAACGACATGCAGCTGCTGGACGACACGCTGGTGGTGTTCGTTTCGGACCACGGGGAGATGCTGGGGGACCACCGGCTGTTCCATAAGTCGTGGCCGTACGAGGCGGCGGCGCGGGTGCCGCTGCTGGTGCTGGGACCGCCGTCGGCGGGCTATCCAACGCAGGTGGTGCGCGACGAGCCGGTGGGGTTGCAGGACGTGATGCCGACGATCCTGGAGGGCGTGGGGCTGGACGTTCCGGACTCGGTAACCGGGCGGAGCCTGATGCCGCTCGTGCGCGGGGAGACGCCGGGCTGGCGAGAGACGCTGCACGGGGAGCATTCGGGCGGGAAGAATCGTCCGGAAACGGCTTGGCACTTCATCACGGACGGGCGCACGAAGTACATCTGGTACAGCCAGTCGGGGCGCGAGCAGCTGTTCGACATTGCCGAGGATCCGGACGAGACGCGGGACCTGGCGGGGACGGCGGACCTGGGGCCCTGGCGCGAACGGCTGATTGAGCGGTTGAAGGACCGGCCGGAAGGATTTACGGACGGGTCGCGGCTGATCGCGGGACGGGCGCATGGGCCGATGGTTCCGGGGACGCCGAAGGAAGGGAATGCGGCGGGGGTGTATGGCGGAACGGGAGGCTAGCGGAAGAGGCGGAGGATGATGTTGATGAGGATGGTGAGGATGAGGCTGAGGAGGAGCATGGAGGCGAGGGGGAAGAAGAAGGAGAAGCGTTCGCGTTCGATGGCGATGTCGCCGGGCAGGCGGCCGAAGAAGGGGATCTGACCGAGGAGGACGAGGAGGACGCCGCCGGCGAGGAGCAGGCCGCCGAGGATGATGAGCAGGCGGCCGAGGCCGCCAATGTTGAAGCCGCCGTCCATGCGTCCATGGTAGGGCTCTGCGCGTTCCGAACCGAGGGTGCGATGTGAAACGATGCGCGGAAGTCGACAGGCAAGGGCAGGCACCGACCATGCACGCTGATTCAGGGACTGTGAAGCAGACCGACGTGGCGGTGATTGGCGGGACGCCGGCGGGGGTGGCGGCGGCGATTGCGGCGGCGCGCGAGGGGCTGGAGGTGGTGCTCGTTGAACCGTCGCAGCACCTGGGCGGGTTGATAACCAGCGGCCTGGGGGCGACGGATATCCGGCCGAACGAGTCGGTGGGCGGGATTTTCCGGCGGTTCGTGGGGTTGGTGCGGGAGCACTACGCGTCCGCGTACGGCGAGGACTCGGAGCAGGTTCGGGTCTGTAACGACGGGTATCGGTTCGAGCCTTCGGTGGCGGAGCGGCTGCTGGAGTCGCTGGTTGGGGAAGAGGAGCGGCTGGAGGTCTGGCGGGGGTGGCGGCTGGCCTGGGAGGGCGGGCCGTCGATGCCGGAGGGCGGTCGCTGGCTGGTGTTTACGGAACCCGGGGCGGACGTCACGCGGATCGACGAGACGCCGGAGCGGCGGGTCACGGCGGTGACGCTGGCAGCGGTGGATGCGCAGGGGCGGGCTACCGGTGAGCAGACTCGCCTTGAAGCGTGGGCTTTTGTGGACGCGACGTATGAGGGGGACGTGGCGCTGGGGGCTGGGGCGGCGTACCGGATCGGGCGCGAGGGCCGGGAGGAGTTGGGCGAGTCGCACGCCGGGGTGGTGTACCAGGACTTTCACGACCGGTTGACGTATCCGGGGTCCACGGGGGAAGCGGACCGGCGCATCCAGACGTACAACTACCGGCTGTGTCTGACTGACGACCCGTCGAACCGGCGCGACGTGGAGCGGCCGGCGGACTACGACCGCCGCGTGTATGCGCCGCTGGTGGACGACGTGCGGAGCGGGCGGATGCCCGGGTTCTGGGGTCCGCGGGGCGGGACGGCGGTGCTGAACTTCGTGCCGATGCCGAACCGGAAGTCGGACGCGAACAATCATCACTACTGTTTCACGTCCAGCGACTGGGCCGAGGCGAACTTCGACTACCCGGAGGCTGGGCCGGACCGTCGCCTGGAGATCGCGGAAGCACACCGCGCGTATACCGAGGGGCTGGTGTGGTTCTGTCAGAACGACGAGGAACTCCCGGCGGACTTCCGGGAGGCGGCGCGGGCGTGGGGACTGGCGGCGGATGAGTTCCAAGACAACGGCGGGTTTCCGCGGCAGATGTACGTGCGCGAGGGCTGCCGCATCCTGGGCGGCTACCTGTTCAGCGCCAGCGACGCGCTGCTGGACAGCTCAGGCGGGCGCTCGCCAACGCACTGGGACAGCGTGGCCTCGGGTGGCTACCAGATCGACTCGCACGCCACGCGGCAGCGGGAGGACCTGGGACTTGGAGACTCCGAGCAGGTGGACGGGCGGCGGGTGGCGCTGGAAGGGTTTATCGGGCTTCATGAGGAGACCGTGCCGTACCAGATTCCGTTTCGAGTGATGGTTCCAGAGGGGATCGACGGGCTGCTCGTGCCGGTGGCGGTGTCGGCCAGTCACCTGGGGTACGGGACGATCCGGATGGAGCCGGTGTGGATGGCGCTGGGCGAGGCGGCGGGGACCGCGGCGGCGCTGGCCCTGGGGCGGGGCGCGCGGGTGCGGGACGTGCCGCGGGGTGCACTACAGCGGGAGCTGCTGGCGCAGGGACAAGTCATTACGTATTTCGATGATGTGGCACCGGCCGGGTTTCCTGGGTACGAGCAGCAACCGGCCGGCGTTTCGGCAGCAGCCCAGTTCTGGGGCGCGCGGGGGTTCTTCCCGCACTACGCCGTGCGGCCTGTCGAGGCGCTTACCAGAGGAGAGGCGCAGCGGTGGGCGTGGCTAGCTCGGCGGGCGGTGGACCCGTGGCGGCCTGTCGAGGTGGATGCTGGACTGTTTGAGGATCGGACGCCGTGCACTTGGTCGGCGTTCATGCACGTCGTGCAAACGTGGATGGCCGAGCCGTCGCCTCTCCGGGCGTCAATGGGAGGTTTGCCGGAACTGCCGACGCCGGAGCAGCCCGGGGCCGCGATCAGTCGCGGCGAGGCCTGCCGGTTGATCGACCGGCTGTACGGCGAACTGGTATAGGCGACGACTCGCCGACCGGCGCCTAGAGCCCGATGCTGTTGAGGATGCGGCGGAGGAAGCCGATGTGTTCGCCCTCGCGGAAGGTGAGGACGTGGACGTCGTTGCCGGACCAGACGGCCTGGGCGCTGTGCGCTTCCAGGTATTTCGGGTTTCGGGGGTCCTCGCGGATTTGCACCATCTGCGAGGCACCGGGACGCACGTTGAACTCAAGCTCGCTGCCAACCAGGTCGTCGACAGGGACGGTGAACAGCTCGGCGGCGGCCGGGTTGGCGAACAACACCTTGCGGGTGGAGTCGGCCACGATCACGCCGTCGGGCTGGTTCATGACGATGTCAGCGAAGCCGGGTTCCTCGGCGACCAGGGTGCGGATGCGTTCTTCGGCGGTGGCGGTCCGGCGCTGGCGCTCAATGGAGTAGCGGATGGTGCGGCGCAGCCGTTGTTCCTCGAATTCGCCCTTGACCAGGTAGTCCTGGGCGCCCTGGCCAACCGCCGCGGTTGCCACCATTTCATCGCCGAGTCCCGACAGGATGACGATTGGAACGTCCCCGGCGCCTTCCTGGGCAGCCGTGAAGGTATCCAGGCCCTGCGTTTCGCCGAGGCCGAGGTCCAGCAGAATGACGGCGGGATCGAAGTCGCCGACAGCGCCAAGTCCGTCAGACAGATTGCCGAAGCTCTGCACCTCGTACTGCACGTCGCTGGTTGGGACGAGCATTTCTTCCAGCAACCGAACGTCGCCGGGGTTGTCCTCGATGACCAGGATGCGGAGCGTCTGTGCAGCCATTGTTCCCCTCCCAGCGGGCGCCGCTACGATGCGGCCCAGATCGTTCACTGCCGAAGTGTGCCCAAACTGTAACAATTGACGCGGCACCCCCGTGGGTCTGGAGGTTTTTGCATCACTATGCAGGCGCGGAACCACGCCCGCCAGGACGGGTGGAGTGACTGAGCCAGGCTGTCCGAGCGGCGACGGGGCCGACCTGACGCAGGTCGAGGTCGAATTCGCCCCGCTGCTGGCGCAAATCGGGCGAATCATGACGTCGTCGGAGGACATCGACGAGGTCTATGACCGCTTTACGGAGGCTGTGACCTCGGTTATCCCAGCGGATCGGCTGTCGATCGTGGTGGTCGATAGCGAGGCCTGGCAGCACAAGTCCCGCTACTACGCCGGGATCGACGTGCCGCTGGCCACGCTGGACGTCTGGCATTCGCTGGACGGCCAAGTCCTCGAGACGGTGGTGCGGAGCAAGCAGCCGCAGATCGTGGACGAGAGAAATGTCGCCTCGATCCTGGCCCAGTCACCGCGCCTGCAGGACGGCATAGCGGCCGGCCTGCGGACCTGGATGGATGTTCCGGTCATCCTGGAACAGACGGTGGTCGCGGTGATGCGGTTCATGTCGAGCACGCCGAACGCCTACGACGGACGCGATCAGGCCGTGGCCGTACTGATTGCCGCGCAGATTGCGGGGGCGGTGGCCAACGCGCAGTCGATCGAGTCGCTGCTGGCCACGCAGGCCGAACTGGCGCGGTCGAACGCCGAACTGGAGCAGTTTGCCTACGTGGCCTCGCACGACCTGCAGGAGCCGCTGCGGATGGTGGCCAGCTACGTGGGGCTGCTGGAGCGGCGCTACCGGGGGCGGCTGGACTCGGACGCGGACGACTTCATTGAGTTTGCGGTGGACGGAGCGCGGCGCATGCAGGCGCTGTTGAACGGGCTGCTGGACCTTTCACGCGTGGGAACACGAGGAGGCGAGCTGGAGCCGACCGAGAGCGATGCGGCGCTGCGGGACGCGCTGATCAACCTGGAGCAGGCGATCAGCGACGCCGGGGCCGAGGTTTCGCACGATCCACTGCCGATGATTCTGGGCGACCGGATCCAACTCACGCAGTTGTTTCAGAACCTCATCAGCAACGCGGTCAAGTTCAACACGAGTGACCGGCCGCAAGTGGCGGTCTCGGTGAAGCGGTCGGGTTCGATGTGGGAATTCGCGGTTGCGGACAACGGCATCGGCATCGATCCGACGCACTTCGATCGCATATTCCAGGTCTTTCAGCGGCTGCATACGCGGGACGTCTACGAGGGCACCGGCATCGGGTTGTCCGTCTGCCGCAAGATCGTGGAACGCCATGGAGGCACGATCAGGCCCGAGTCGGCCAGGGGTCAGGGCACCACGTTTCGGTTTACCCTAAGGGCCGTTGAGGCGGCGGGTACCGGAAACTGAGTCGCGCGCTCGGCGGGCAGGCGTCCATGCGCCAAGATCCCGGGTGAGTTCCCAGGCGAAAGGAGAGCAGCCATGGCCCAGGCCAGCGGCGCGCCGATCGAGATCCTGCTGGTGGAAGACAACCCGGGCGACGTGCGCCTGACGCAGGAGGCAGTCCGCGAGGCCGAGATCCGCAACACGCTGAATGTGGTCAACGACGGCGAACAGGCCATCGCCTACGTGCGCCGGCAGGGAGAGTACGCCGACCGGCCACGGCCCGACTTGATCCTGCTGGATCTGAATCTGCCGAGAAAGGACGGGCGGGAGGTGCTGCAGGACCTGAAGTCGGACCCCGACCTGCACCGGATCCCGGTGGTGGTGTTGACCAGTTCGGAGGCCGAGCAGGACATCCTGCGCACCTACGACCTGTACGCCAACGCCTACGTGACGAAACCCGTGGACCTGGAGCAGTTCATGCACGCGGTGGCGTCAATCCAGGACTTCTGGCTGAACATCGTGAAGCTGCCGCCGGAGTAACGCGACGCGGTTGGGGATTGAGCGCCGGCTGAGGTGAGCGAGCAAGGCCCAGCCGGCGGTGTCTACGACGAGCTGGAGCTTCCGAGCGGCACGTGGCGTCCCTACACCGTGATCCAGATGGTGATGACGGTCGACGGCGCCATCAAAGGGCCGACCGACGACTACTGGCCCATCAGCCTGGAGGCGGATCAGCGGACGTTTCGGCGGTTTCGCATCCACTTCGACGCGGTGCTGCATGGAGCGCGGACGCTGGGGATGCGGATTGACCGGTACATGTGGAGCGCCGAACTACAGCGTGAGCGGCAACGGCAGGGGCTGAATGAGCCGCCGCTGTTTGTCGTGGTGACGAATTCCGGGCAGATCGATCCAAGCGACCGGGTGTTTCAGCGACGCAGCTATCCGATCGCGCCAATGGTGGTGGCGCCGGAGGCCGCCGAAGTCACGGCCGGTCTATCGGAGGTGGCGGAGATTGTCAGGGTCGGAGCGGAAAGCGTCGATCTGAACGGCCTGATGCGCTACCTGGCGGCCGAACGGGGTGTCCGGCGGCTGGTGTGCGAGGGCGGGGCGATTCTGAATTACCACATGCTGACGGCGAGGCTGGTGGACGAGTTCTTCATCACGGTGACGCCATCGATCATCGGCGAGCCGCGGCCACGAACGGCCGTCGAGGGTCCGGCGGCGCTGCCGCACGACCAGCTGCAACAGCTGAAATTGATCAGCACCGCCGCGCACGGAGGCGAGGTATTTCTGCGCTACCGCGTGCGCGGCGCCTGTCCGCTGGCGTAGGCCGGCACAGAACCGCCGGGACCAGTCGTTCGCTATCGTCAGGTCACCTGACGCGAGGTCGGCGCATGTGTGCCGCCAGCGTGGTTCGGCCGTGCCGAGTCCAATATCACCCATGTCGGAGTACCTGGTGAAACCACGGGGGATCGACTTCTTCGTCTACAACGTCAGCGATATCACCAAGAGCGCGGACTTCTACGAGAACACGTTGGGTATGACGCTGAAGTCCTGGGAAGGTCCCGGCTGGGTCGAGTTCGCGGTTGGCAGTACGCCAACGGTTCTCGCCCTTCGCCTGGATCCCGAAGGCGCCGGTGCGGCCGTTCAGGGCGGCGCCATTGCCATCGCTGTCGACGACGTGGGGCAGGCCGTTGACGAACTTCGCCACCTGGGCGTGGACATCATCCTTGGGCCCGGCGAACAGGCATCGTGCTACGCGGCCGGGATAGCCGACCCCGACGGCAACCTGATCCTGCTTCACCGCCGCAAGGACGGGACGGCGGGGTAGACCAGTGACAGCGGCTCATATCCTTGCTCACCACGCGACAGGGACGTAGCGGGGGGTTCGCGCACCATGCCAAACGGAGGGTCGGACTGCTGCGCGACTTGCTGGTTCAACCGAATGAACGGCGGCGAAGCGGGGTACGGACATAGGGACAGCCCCGGGGAGGACTACTGCGAAATCCGAGACCTAGCGATTGAAAATCCGTTCTATACGTACTGCGCGAACCATCCGCACCGCCGCCCGGACCGTGACCCGATTCCCATCGGGCCGGTCGAGCGGTTCTCCGGCGACTACTCCACAAACGCCCGGGAGGTGTGGCAGCCATCACCCGACACCGAGGAGATACGCCAACACTTGCTGGACCTGCTTGGTGAACTCTTCGCCCACATCCCAGCCGACCGATACCCTATCGGCACTCCCCTGGCCACGGCGATCATGCGCCAGTTAGGTGAGTTTCGAGAGCGGCGAGCGGTTCGAGACCTGCAATGGGTCAGCGACAACTGTCCGGACTTTCTGGCCGAGCCGGCCCGTGAGGCGATGGAGCAGGTTCAGGAATAAGCCCCAGTCGCCGGTGCGAGTCGGGCCGATTTCGGCCCCGCTGGACTACCATGCGCGGAACGCCAGCGTGTAGGGGGATTGGGATATGGCCACGGTCGCACTGATTACCGAGGAGGGCGCCGCCCACCAGCAGCCGTACCGCGACGCGATTCGCGACCTCGATCTGATCGAGCGCGCGGAGTTAATGGATCCGGGTGGGATGACATTTGGCGACTCCGTGGACACCATTGGCGGCAAGGCGGGCGGAACCCACACCTCGGTGGACTCGCTGCTGTCGGCCGGGAAACCGGACATGGCGATCGTGACCATGATCGCGGCGCATGCCCCGGACGTGATCCGGCCGCTGCTGGCAGCGGGCGTGCACGTGATGGCCGAGAAGCCGGCCTGCGTGAACGTGGGGCAGTTTGAGGAGTTGGCGAGCCTGGCCGACGCGAACGGCGCGCACCTGATGCTGGCGCTGGCCAACCGCATCAGCCCATCGGTCGCGGACGCCCGCCGCATCATCCAGAGCGGCGGCGTTGGCGACCTGTACGCCGTGCGTGCCGTGCAGGTGGACGACCAGACGCGCATCCAGTTGCGATTGGACGACCCGGACTGGACGTTCCAAAAGAAACTGGCGGGCGGCGGGCACCTGAGCTGGCTGGGCATCCACCGCCTGGACATGCTGAGCTACCTGGTGGGCGAGGACATCGTTGAGGTATCGGCCATGACGGCGGTGGCGGGCGGCGCGCCGATCGACGTGGAAGACCTGGGCATCGTGACCTTCAAGTTCTCAAGCGGGGCGCTGGGCGTGCTGTTCAGCGGCTACCTAATGGACCAGAAGGGACACAACGGCTTCACCGTGTACGGCTCAGAGGGCTGGGTGCGCGCGCACGAGGGCGAGGCGGACGCGCTGGAATGGCGTTCGATCTCGGCCGCCATGGCGGGGTCCAACGACCGGCGCTTTGAGTACGACGGTCGCGGCGGCGGCTACACCCCATGGGTGGAATGCACGGTTCGCGCCTGCCTGGGCGAGATCGATCCGCCGATCACGGCCGAGGACGGCGTGAAAGTTCTTCGGGTCGTGCACGCCGCCTACGCTTCGGCGGAGTCGGGCAGCCGAATCACGCTGTAACGCGCTCTCGACGGGTCAATGGTCGTTGCGGGCGGTTCGGCAACCGCCCCGGCGCTTAGCCTTCGGCCTGCCAGACAGCGAGGGGGTTGGCGCGGGTCTGCATGGGGAACGGGACACGGGCCCCGGTGCGGTGGCCTTCGAGGATGGCCATGACCATTTCCAGGGCAGCGGTGGCCTGGCGGGCGCTGGAGATCGGTTCGCCGCCGCTCTCGATACATTGGATTATGTCAACCGCTGCATGTCGGTTGAGGGCGTCCAGCAACTGGGCATCGCTGGCGGGCCGGCCGTCCGGGTAGGTGAGGTCCGATACGTCGACCGGTTCCCAGGCGAGCGTTGAGTCTCCCGGCAAGTTCGCGGGCGCCGGATAGTGGAGGATCGTGCGGCCCGCGTCTCGAACCGAGATGCCGCCTTCCGTGCCCCAAAGCTCGTAGCCGAACCAGGGGGACGGGCCGCCGCTGGGGCGCGTGTAGGTGTCGAAGCGCGCAATGGCGCCGGATTCGAAGGCGAAGTAGCCGGTCAGGGCGTCTCCCGCCATTTGGCCCAGGCCCTCGGGGCCGTCGAACACGTCGTCGACGGTGACGTCGCGTCCGTCGACCTGCATGTGGCCGGTGGCCCAGGCCACGTCGCCGGCAATGTAGCGGAGCGCATCAAGCACGTGGGTGCCGAGGACGCGGAGGTCGTGGGTCCCGCCGCGCTGGTCGCACTTGCCGACGGCGTGCATGTAGCGGAGGGCGCCGATGGCGTCCGACTGGACGAGTTCAGCCACACGATGGGTGCCCGGGCGGTAGCGGTTCTGGTGGGCCACGGCGATCTTGGTGCCGGCGGCGTCCGCCGCCTCGTTCACGGCATCAGCTTCGTCAAGGCTGGCGGTGATGGGCTTCTCAATGTAGATGCCCCTGGCGCCGGACTCGATGACATCGAGCAGCCAGCGGCCGTGGTGCTTGAAGTGGTGGGGGCAGATAGCGACGAGGTCGGGCGATTCGGCCGCGAGCATGTCGCGGTAGTCGTCGTATTGCCTGGGATTGCCGATTTCGGCGGCGCGCTCGGCTCTGGGTTCCGCAACCGGGTCGGCCAGCGCTGCCAGCTCGACGTTTGGAATTTCATAGAACGCCTGATGGATGGCGTGGCCATAGGCGCGTTCGAGCGTGGAATCGGCAATAGCGGCGGCGCGGTAGGTCGGCATTTCAAACTCCCGACGGCAGCACGGCTGGCATGCGCATCATGCCTGAGCGTCGGCGCCTGACGCCTGGGCCATCTGCGATTCTCGACAGGCCGTAAGATCGGACGACGGCTTTCCATTCAGGGCACGCGCCTATGGCTCGGGTCGCTCTCATCCGGACCAATCCCGAGAGCGTGCTGGACGATGTGGGACGGGCCATGGACGCGGCCGGTTACAAGGCAGCGTTGGATGGCGGGGCCGAGACGGCGCTGAAGGTCAACGTGTCATGGCACCACTGGTATCCGGCCTGCTCCACTACGCCGTGGCAGTTGGACGGCGTGATTCGGAAGCTGCAAGCCGATGCGTATGCGCCCGAGTCGCTATACGCCGCGCATAACCGAACGGTGACCGTGAGCGCGCGCGTGGGTGAGCGCCGGAACAAACATTTGCCGGTGGTGACGGCGCACGGCATCCGCAACATTCATCTATACGAGGACGACGCGTGGGTTCGGTATGAACCGCGCGGGAGGTTGCGGACGCTGCACGAGGTATATCCGGAAGGCGTGCGGATTCCGCGGCGGCTGATCGGGGCAAATATCATTCACCTGCCGACGGTGAAGACGCACGTTTTCACGACGATCACGGGCGCGATGAAGAACGCGTTTGGCGGGTTGCTCTTCGAGAAACGGCACTACTGCCACGCGACGATTCACGAAACGCTGGTGGACCTGTTGATGATCCAGAAAGAGATTCACCCGGGCGTCTTCGCGGTCATGGACGGCACTTTGGTGGGTGAAGGGCCGGGACCGCGCTGCATGAAGGTGCAGGAGCGGAGCTTGATGCTGGCGGGCGCCGACCAGGTGGCGATGGACGCCACCAGTGCGCGCCTGATGGGGCTGGATCCGTTCGAGATTCCGTTCCTGCGGATGGCGCATGAGGACGGGCTGGGGACGGCGGATGCCCGTGAGATCGAGGTGGTGGGCGCCGATATCGACGAGGTGCGCTGGCAGGTGGCGGCCCGCCAGGACACGTTCGCCAGTCGCGGCCAGAAGGCGATCTACTGGGGACCGCTCAGGCGGCTGGAGAAGATGCTGCTGCGGACGGTGATCGCGCCCTGGTCGTACGCGGCGTCGCGCCTCTATCACGACGTGTACTGGTACAACGTGATCGGGCGCGGTCGGGTTCGGCGAGCGCTGCAAGGGCCGTGGGGCGAGTTGTTTCAGCGGTATCCGTCGGATGCCGGGCAGGAGTTGCCGGTGCCGATTAAGGATCGGACGGCAGCCGTTCGCTCGTAGTCGCCGCCGCGCCGTCTCAGACCGGAGCTTCGATCAGTCGGCTTGCGGTACCTGTCGTACGACGCCGCTGGCCTCCATGCGCGCAAGCGCCTGGGCCGCCCAGTCTTCGCTCGCGGAAACGTCGGTGATCCAGGCCAAGTAGTCGCGGATGATCTCGTGGAGCGTTCCGGTCGGTCGCCAGCCCAGGGCGCGGATTCGAGTCGTGTCGGACCAGACGTGCCGGGTGTCGCCCAGGCGATAACGTCCGTTCACGTCGGGTTGAATATCGGCGCCCATGGCCGCGAGCACGGCGTTCGCGTATTCGAGCACCGTGGTTACCTTGCCGCTGCCGACGTTGAAGGCCTGTCCAACCGCATCCGGGTGCTCAAGCACGAGCTCAATGGCGGACACCGCGTCTCGAATGTGGGTGTAGTCGCGTCGCTGGCGCCCGTCCTCATAGACGACGGGACGGCGACCATGCCGGATGTGGCCGACGAAGGCGCGCAGCACGCCGGAGTAGGCGTTGGCCGGGCTCTGGCGCGGACCCTGGATGATGCTGAAACGGAGGGCCGAGGTGGGGATGCCGTGTCGAGCGCCGAGGATGAGCGCGTAGGACTCGGTGGCCAGCTTGGAAATGCCGTAGGCGTTGGTGGGCGCCGGGTGTTCTTCCGACGATGCAATCGGCTCGAGCGGCATGCCGCAGACGGAACAACGGGGCTCCCAGGCACCACGGGCCAGTTGCTCGAGCGAGCGAGGCGGCGGGTACTGTCGCCCATGGTCGGGGCACTCGTAGGCGCCCTCGCCATAGACGGCCTGCGAGCTGGCCACGACAACCCGCTGGACCGGCTGACGACGCTCGACCAGCAGCTCGTAGAGCAAGGCGGTGCCGGCGTCGTTGACAAGGGCGAAGCGGCTGAAGTCGGCCTGATAGTCCTGGTAGGCGGCGAGGTGTACGACGGCGTCGGCGCCTTCGAGGGCCATCAGCCAGTCGTCGCGTTCGGTCACGTCGCCTCGCACGCGCCGCACGCCCGGCGGGATGTCCGGCCACGTGCGTCCCGGGTGGACACGCGAGACCAGGCTGTCCAGGACGGCGACGGTGTGACCGCCGCGCAGCAGGGCGTCAACGACGTGAGACCCGATGAATCCAGCGCCACCGGTTACGAGAACGTGCATGGTTCAGCCGCTCACAAGCAGACCGGGGCGCCTAGCGGTGAATGTTGAACACGACGCGGGCACCGCCAGGATCGAACGCAATCGGAAATTCACGCAGCGGATGGAGCGCCCGGCGAACGTCGTCCTGCCGCGATGGCGGGACGAAGAATACGAGGAAGCCACCGCCGCCCGCTCCGGCGATCTTTCCACCCAGAGCGCCGGCGGCGAGCGCCCGCGAGTACAACTCGTCAATGGCGGAGTCCGAAACGCCCTCGGCCAGCGCCTTTTTCAAGCGCCACGCCGTATCGAGCAACCGACCGAAGGCGTGAAGTCGACCGGCCATGAGCAGGTCACGCGCCTCGTGGGCGCAGGCTCGCAGGCGGTCAAGGTCGGTTCGCGACTGTTCGATTCGCCGCTGCTGGTGGACGAGGATCGCGGACGATGATCTGGTTCGACCCGTAAAGAACACCAGCAGTCGATCCTGGAGCCGGTGCAGCGTAGCCGGACCGGCGCGGACAGACTCCACGTCGATGGCATCGGAGGGATGAAAGTCAATGGCTCGCAGACCACCGAAGGCCGATATGTACTGATCCTGTTTGCCGATCGGTCGTTCCAGGATGTCCAACTCAATGCGGCAGGCCTGCTCCGCGAGGGTGCGGGAGTCGACCAGCCGCCCGCGGTAGGTGTGCAGGGCATGCAGCAGGCCGACGGTAATGGCGGAGGAGGATCCGAGACCGGTTCCCGTACTGGGCACGTCGGCCAACGTGGTGATCTCAACGCCACGTTCCACACCGGCGATTCGCATCGCTTCGCGTACGAGGTCGTGTCGGATTTCGTCGACCGATTGGACGATTTCCTTGATGGAGTAGTTGATGTAGATGTCGTCGTCGAAACGCTCCTTGACAATGACGTAGACGTACTTGTCGATTGCGGTCGTAAGCACGGCGCCGCCGTCGGCCCGGTAGTAGTCGGGAAAGTCGGTTCCACCGCCGAAAAAGCTGAGGCGGAGGGGTGTCTGGGTGACGATCACGGACTGCTACCGAGGAAGCGAAGGACCGCTCAATGCGACCGACGCAACAGCAGTCACCGATCCGAAGCGCCGGCGAGGACGGCCGCCAGGTGAACGGTGACGGCGTGGCAAACGATGTGGTGTAGATCTTCGGCAACCTGGACGGACTCACCGTGGATGGGAACGACGACTTCGGCGCGACGCGCCAGCGTGGAAGCCAGCGGCGCAAGCGCCAGGCTGCGAACTCCTCCGTCCCGGGCAGCCGCGACGGCCGCGACAAGACTCGGCGACTCACCGCTCGTGCTCATCGCAACGAAGAGGTCGTCGCGTCGCGCGAGATTGCGGAGTTGTTCGGCGAAGACGCTTTCGTACGAGCAGTCGTTTGCCCAGGCGGTCAGCAGTCCGACGTTGTCCGTCAACGCAACCGCACGGATTCCTCGTGATCCGGGGGCCTTCGCACGGGTGGTCTTGGATAGGTCAGTCGCAAAGTGGGACGCCGTTGCGGCGCTGCCGCCGTTGCCGGCGATGAAAACCGTCCGATCCGCCGCCCAGGCGGCTTCCACAGCGGAGGCCAGGGGCTCAATCGCCGCAGACGATAGGGCAGCAACCTGACCGCCGAGGGCACGCAAGTGAGCGCTCAAGAGGTCAGACATGGCGGTCAGTCCGTCAGTGCTCGGACGTTCCCGCCGGGCACTAGAGGTCGATTGGATTGTGAAAGCATGAGCGAACGCCGAGGTGGCATGTGGGGCCCGCGGGGTTGACCTTCACGAGCAGGGCGTCGCGGTCGCAGTCGGCAACGAGGTCAACGACCCGCAGGTAGTTCCCCGAGGTGGAGCCCTTGTTCCAGAGTTCCTGGCGACTACGGCTGAAGAACCAGACCGTGCCGGACTCCAGGGTCCTCGCGAAGGAGTCGCGATTCATGTAGCCAAGCATGAGGATGTCGCCGGTGGCGTCGTCCTGGCAGATGGCCGGAATCAAACCAGCGGCGTCGTACTTGAGTTCGACGTTAACGGTGGTTTCAGTGGCAGTGTTCATCCGTGGCGTTTCCTGAGCAGCGGCCATCCGGCGGCCGCTAGCTGTTTCCGATCGAACGTGGGTGAGTGGCCATGATACGAGCCGTAGCGCGCCCGCCGTCAGGCCGCCGATCCGCGTAACTGCCGTGCCTGTGGACGCGGCGCGTCAGACCAGCACGTTGCGGGGATTGTTTGCGACGCCGTTGACCCGGTATTCAAAGTGCAGGTGCGGACCGGTGGTCCAGCCGGTGAGGCCAACGTAGCCGATTACCTGGCCGCGGCTGACGAATTGGCCGGCCGAGACTGGCGGCGGCGACGTGTAGTCATCCAGGTGGGCATAGAGGGTTTCCTCGTTCTGATTGTGGGCGATGACCACGATCATTCCGTAGGAAGCCTGGCGGTTGCCGGGGACTACGTAATCGGCGACAAGCACGATCCCGTCGTTGGCGGCAACGATGGGGACCAGCATGTCGCCGGCGATATCGATGCCGATGTGGGGGCACTGGCCGAACGTGCAGCCGCCGAACTCGGTAGTGATGAGGCCCCACAGGGGCCAAGTGTAGACGCCGGCGACCGAGGTTCCCTGGGTTTCCGCGACCTGGCGGGCAAGCTCACGCGCTTGTTCTTGGGCTTGCTGAAGTTTTTTGATGCGTTCGAGTTGGGCGAGTTCGTTCTGGCGGATGTCACGTAGTACCACGATGCGGTTTCCCAAAACCGCGGCCTCGGCCTCGAAGGCGAGCCTATTTGCGTCGATCGTGGCCTGTTGACGCTGGACGCCAAAAATGAGGTCTTGCTGTTCCTGCGAACGGCGCTGCAGCTCCGCCTCTATGGTGGTTGCCTGCTGGCGCAACTGATCCATCTGCTGGAGCCGGGCGGCCAGATCGGCGGTGCGAAACTGGACAGTCTGGCGGCTGCGGCGCAGGGATTCGATCTCCTCAAGGTCCTGGGCCAGGGCGCGCTCGAGCGAGGTGGCGCGGTCGAGCGCCTCGGAGAACGACGAGGAGGAGAGCACGGTTTCGAGCGTGGTGGTGCGGCCCGCCTTGTAGAGGGAGCGGACGCGGTCGCCCAGGTTGTCTGTCTCACGAGCGAGGGCCCGGTTGAGGTTGGCGATGGAGGCGTTGATGTCGAAGACTTCGAGTTCAACGGTTTCGAGTTGGCGATTGACGTTGCGCAGGCGGTCAATGGCCTCGAAGCGCTGGCTGTCAATCTCAGCGAGTTGCCGTTGGAGCACGCCCTCGCGGGCCTCGGCGGCGGCCAGGAGCACCTGTTGTTCCTGGGCCTGGAGTTCGAGTTCCGCCTGTTCGCGCTCCGTCGCCTCGATTTCCTCTTCCGTCACCGCACGGGCGATGAGTGGAGTGGCACCCGCTACTGCAGCTCCGACGAGGCCGGCGCGCAGGAAGCCACGACGCGACGCCAGCTTCAGGCCCGGGACAGTGAAGAGCGGGGTGTCGCAGCGCCCGGCGCACTGACAGCCGGGGCCGTGATCGTGCGCAGTGGCACCTGGCGGTTCGGTCAGAGGGTCGACTCCCGGAGCCGCAGATCGGTACCCAATGAGTGTGCCACGGAAAACCGGGCAGCTTGCAGACTTCGTGTGAGTGCTTCCAGCGCGGTTGAAGGGCTGAATTCAGACCGCCAGCCACCGGGCTAGCCGTGCCACGACCTTACGGCAGGGTCAGGAACATCCGGTCAGCCAGGGCAGGAAATGCCGCGGTCGGCAGGGCCTGGTACCAGTAGGCGACGGAGCAGATGTCGTCCTGGCGGGCCATGAACAGCTTGCCCTTGCCGTCGAAGTCCCGGTCGGGGTGGAAGCCGAGGTCCTGAATGGTGACGCGGAGGTCGCTCTGGAACCGAATCGGGTCCAGGACGTGGAAGCGATACATGGCGTGGCGGTGCTTGTTGCGCATGTGGCCGTCGGGCTTGATGACCTGGTGCATGCCGAGGAACGGCGTGGTGTAGGTACGGTATTCGCCGTTCACGCGCCAGTCGTACGATCCGCCGACGTAGTCCTCGGTGCCGGTGCCGCAAATGGTGGGGAATTCCCCATCGCCATCAATGAAGAACTTGATCTCGCCCTCGCCCCACCAGCGGTCGTCCAGCACGCCCCAGCCCAACGACGTGCCGACATAGTGGCCGCGGCCCCGGATCCCGTCAACGATGGTGTGCTCCTCGGCGTACGGCACCGGGTTGGCGCGGCGGAACTGGGCGTGGAAGTAGGCGGCGTCGTCGGGAATGTCGGTGAGGGTGTAGTTGACCTGGTAGAAGCAGCGCTGCGCCTGAGCCGGATGCTGGTTCTCGAGCGTGATGCGGCAGTGGCGCCGAAACGGCATCTGCCAGAAGCAGTTCAGACCGCAGCCGGGATTGACGGCGATGGGAAGGGCGCTGACCTGGGCGAAGTGATCTTTCAGGTCGCCCTCCCGGGTCGCCCAGGGCACGGCGAAGAAGTCGGGCAACGGGACCTCAACAGCCGGTTGCTCCTGGTCGTCCCAGTACATGCGCAGGATGAGGTTGCGGGAGACGGAGCCGGTGATCCAGATGCTCTGGATGGCGCCGGGGCCCCGGATGTCGGCCATTTCCAAGGTTTCGCCCGGCTCCACCGAGACGGCGGGGCGGCACTTCCAGCCGCGGCCCAGGTGACGGGAAGGGCCGTTGGGGTCGGCCTCGGCCCTGGCGCCGCCGCCGCGTTCGCCGCGGGGATTCTCGGCGGAGATGGAACGGGATTGGGCCGACGAGAGGCGGGAGAGGTTGCCAAGGTGGAGATCGAGACCGTTGAAGGCTGGCATGGTGGGGGATCCTGACGTGGCAGGCGACGAGCGTATTGTGGGCGCGCCGAGCCCTTTTCGCGACCCTACAGAGATGATCTGGGGAGAATGGCCAAGTAGCGTTTCCGTCTGGATTCGTCATTGCCTACCTGGAGGGGTTCGGCGTCCAGCGGTGCCGTTATTCAGACTTTATGGGACAAGTCTTAATAACTCACCTTCTTATTCAGTTTTGGATAACAAAGGGCCGGCAGCCATGCACAAGAGCTCTGGACTCTAGCCAGGCGCGCTAATTAGACTTCACGGCCTAAGTCTGAATAACGAATTCCGTTATTCAGAGTTGCGTAACAACGGACCAGCCCCCTCGACATGAAACGTGGCGTAACCGGCCGATATCAGAGCATGGCCGGGGCCGGTGAGCAGTACAAGGCGTTCGTGCCCAGGTCTCTGCCGCCCGACCCACCGCTGGCGCTCGACGGGACGCTGCAACAGGCCCTGGAGCGCGCGCTGCTCGCCCTGGGGCGGCTGGACAGCATTTCAACGCTGCTGCCGGCTCCTGAGCTCTTCATCTACAGCTACGTCCGCAAGGAGGCCGTGCTCTCGTCGCAGATCGAGGGCACACAGTCTTCGCTTTCGGATCTGCTGCTCTACGAATTGGAGCAGGCGCCGGGGGTGCCGCAGGACGACCTGGACCTACTGGAAGTGTCCAACTACGTCGCGGCCCTGGATCACGGCATCACGCGGCTGCGTGGAGACTTCCCGCTCTCGAACCGGTTGATCCGGGAGATTCACGGCGTACTGCTCGCGCGCGGGCGCGGCAGCGACAAGGACCCCGGCGAGTTCCGGCGCTCGCAGAATTGGATTGGCGGGACGCGTCCGAGCAACGCCGCCTTCGTGCCGCCGCCGCATACCGCCGTTCCCGATTGCATGTCGGGACTTGAGCGATTCCTGCACGCCGACGACGATGGCCTGCCGCTGCTGGTGCGGGCGGGACTGGCGCACGTTCAATTCGAGACCATTCATCCCTTCCTGGACGGCAACGGGCGCGTTGGGCGACTCCTGATCACGTTTCTTCTCCACCATGGCGGCGCCCTGGGCGAGCCGCTGCTCTACCTCAGCCTGTACTTCAAACAGCACCGTTCGACCTACTACGACCTGCTGGACCTCGTTCGGCGCGAGGGGGACTGGGAGGCCTGGCTTGAGTTCTTTCTCGAAGGCGTATGGAAAGTCGCGACAGCCGCCCTGGGCTCCGCACAGCGTCTGGAAGCGATGTTCCAGAAGGACCGCGCCACGATCGAAGCCGCAGGCCGACGCGCTGGTTCCGCCCTGCGAGTACATGCAGCGCTCAAAGAGCGACCGGTGCGCACCATGCGAAGCACCGTGCATGCCACCCGACTCTCGCTCCCGGCCGTCTCGTCGGCGATGAACCTGCTGGCCGAGCTGGATATTGCCCGCGAACTGACCGGCAAGCGCCGCAATCGAGTGTTTGCCTACGACCGCTACCTGGCCGAACTAGCCGAGGGAACCGAACTGACCTAGGGGCGCCGCGCGCTGACCAGACGCCTCTAGGCTGAAGGTCCGTAGACCAGCGTGATCCAAGGAATAGCTTCCTCTGCTGTCGTGCGTCACAATCCAGGCGCCCACGTTTCGACACCAAGAGCCGATCTGATGCCGTCCACTGAACGCCCGAATGTAATTGTGATCGTCAGCGACACATACCGGCCCGACCACATTGCGGCCAACGGGCATCCGGACGTGGTCACGCCGGAGTTGGACGACTGGCTGGGGCGGAGCGTGACGTTTGAGCAGGCGACGGTGTCCAGCTTTCCGACGATCCCGATGCGGACGGACTGGTTTACGGGTCGGTTCGGTCACCCGCGGCATGGCTGGCAGAACCTGGATCCAGCGGCGGTGACGCTACCGGAGGTTCTGGCGGCGAACGGGTATCGGACGCAGTTGATCGCGGATACCACGCACCTGATGAACTCGCACTTTTTCCATCGGTTCGACCGCCACCATTTCAACCGCGGGCACGAGGGCGACGGCAAGTTCCTGCGGCTGAACGATCCGATCGAGCACGTGGTGGACGACCCGCGCAAGACGCGGGTGGAGTTTGGGAACCACGCCTACACGCCCGTGCTGCCCGACATCCACGCGCACACCAACTACTGGCGGCGCTACGAGGACCAGTCGCAGCCGATGCGGATGGCGGACGACGTGTGCCGGTTCCTGGAGGACTGCTACGCAAGCCCGCAGCCGTTCATGCTGTGGGTGGACTGCTTTGACGTGCACGAGCCGTGGTTCCCGCCGCGATACCTGCTGGATCTCTACGACCCGACCTACGACGGGGAGCCGATAGCCCAGCCGAACTACCGCGAGGCGAGCGTCTACACGCCGGCGGAACTGCGGAACATGCAGGCCCGCTACAAGGCGATGTGCACGCTGCTGAGCAAGGCGGTGGGGCGGATGCTGCGGACGGTCGAGGACGCCGGTCTGCTGGATAACTCCATCGTGGTGTTCATGTCGGACCACGGGATGTACCTGGGCGAACGGGAGCGAACGGGCAAGTCGGGCATCCAGGCCGACGCGCGGAGCGTGTTCCCGTTCCACTGCGAGATCAACCGGATCTGCTGGTCGATGCACGTGCCGGCGTCGCTTAACCGCGCGACGGTCGCGCCCGGATCGCGGCTGGCGGGCCTGGTGCAGGCGCCGGACCTGATGCCGACGGTGCTGGAGCTGTGTGACATCCCGGCGCCTGGCGACGTGGATCTGGAAGGGAGCAGCCTGGTCCCGCTGCTGGAGGGCGACGCGGAAGGGCCGCGTCCGCTGGCGATCACCGCAACGACGACCAACGTCGACGGCGGCTGGGTGCACACGCGCGCGCCGACGGTGACCGACGGCGAGTGGAAGCTTTTGGTGGACGAAGGCGACGGAGACGGCGGACCCGGGCTGTACCGCATCGCCGACGATCCAGGCGAGTCGGTGAACCTGATTGACGAGGCGCGGGACGAAGCGCAGCGGATTCACGCGAAGATGCTGGAATGGCTGTCGGCGCATGATGCGACGCCGGCAGCTTTGGAGCGGCTGAGCGCCGAGCGGGTCGGTCTGGACTGAGCCGCTCACGGAGAGGTTCCCATAACGCAAGTGCGGGTGTGCAGGCCACCAGGAGACCCGGCGTGGGCTTTGCCCGCGGGGCAGAATGGCGGAATCCATCCGAGGGACCTCGCGCACCGATGAGACGAGACCCATGCACGCGCTGATTACCGGAGGCGCCGGCAGCATCGGATCGCGGCTGGCCGCCGCGCTGATCGAGCGGGGCGATCGGGTGACGGTGGTGGACGTGCGGGCGGAGCCCGTGGCGCCGTCAGCGGCCTTCGAGCGCGCGGACGTACGGGTTGGCGAGACTCAGGCGGCCGGGTTTATCGACGGGATCGTGACGGAGACGCGGCCGGACGCGATCTTCCACCTGGCCTCGCTGCTTTCGGGAAGTTCCGAGACCGACTCCGAGCTGGCCTGGCGGGTGAACCTGGACGGCATCCGCAACGTGCTGGAGGCGGCGCGAATACATGGCGTGGAACGGGTGCTGTTTCCCAGTTCGGTGGCCACGTTTGGCATGGGCGTCGGCGATACGGTGACCGACGACAGCCCGCAGTGGCCGGCGGGGCTCTATGGCGTGACGAAGGTGCTGGGCGAGCGGCTGGGGGTGTATTACTTCCAGCGCTTCGGCGTGGACTTTCGATGTGTCCGGCTCTCGGCCATGGTGGCACCCACGGCGCCGGCGGCGGGCGCGGC
>DAOUJT010000109.1:0-20469 GCA_034422315.1 Chloroflexota bacterium
AAGCCGCGTTGCTGGAGCAGCAGGGCCGGGCCGTCCGGTTCGCCGGTCAGGACGACCCAGACTGTGCGCGTGCGATGCCAGTGACCTTCCCGGTGAATCCGGATTCGAGGCAAGAGGCGTCCCGTGGACCGGCCGTCGGGCGTCACGACCTCCAGCAGTTCGCCCTGGTCGTCGTAGGTCATGCGGCGGTCGCGCCGGGTTGAGACAGGCGCTCGCGTACCATGCCGGGCAGCCCGGCCTGAGAATGGATACGCGCCCTATGCGATTTGGCTGCTGCGGACCTATCGAGAACATGCCGGCCATGCGCGCGGCCGGTTACGACTACGCCGAACTGCGCGTGGTCGACCTGCGGCCCGACGACGACGACAACGTTTACGCCCCGATCAAGCGCCAGATTGAGGATGCCGGCCTGCCACCGGAAGCCCTCAACGTGTTCATCCCGCCGCACCATCCGGTGGTGGGACCGGATCGCGACCTGGCGGGTCTGCGCGCCTACGTGACGACGGCGATGGGCCGCATGCGCGAGCTGGGGACGCGGCTGGTCGTATTCGGAAGCGGCGGCGCCCGTTCCACGCCGCCGGGGTTCGACCATCACCTGGTGCCCGGCCAACTGCAGGACTTCCTGCTGCTGGCCGGCGGCATCGCGGCGGATCACGACATGGACCTGGTCATCGAACCCCTCTGGCGCGACGTGTGCGACACCATCAACACCATCGTGGAAGGCTTCGTGGCGGCCCGCCAGAGCGGGCATCCGCGCGTGTGGACGCTGGCCGACTGGTTCCACGTCTTTCACAACGACGAGCCGCTGGAAACCCTGGCTGAAGTCGCCCCGCGCCTGCGTCACATTCACGTGCCCGTGCCTCCCATCCCCGGCGCGCCGGAGCAGCCGACGGACCCGGGGTTCGACGACTTTCTCGACGCCCTGCTGGCCACAGGCTATGACCTGCGCATGAGCGTGGAGGACAACGGCAAGCGCTTCACCGACTTCGCCTCGCAGGCCGGGCCGGCGCTGGAGTACCTGCGGGCGCGCGTTCCGTCGTCATGACGACGGCGGATCCGCCCACGTTCGACTTCGACGGCTTCATCAACGGCCTTGATGACGCCCGGGAACCTTCGCTGGCCTTTCATCCGGGCATGGACTTCGGCGCGTGGCGGGCGGCGCTGCTCGAGCGAGTTGAGTCGCTGCTGGGCGACCTGCCGGCGCTGACCGGCGCCGAGCCGGAGATCCTCGAGTCCACGGACTGCGGGACCTACAGCCAGCACAAGCTGGTCTACGAGACCATCTCCGACGTGTGGGTGCCCGCATGGTTGCTGATTCCGGCAGGTGCGTCGGCCGAGAACCCAGCGGCCGGAATCCTGGCGCTGCACGGCCACGGGGACGGCAAGGACCCGCTGGTGGCGCGTGACGACGATCCCGGCAACATCTACCGCAGCTTCGCCCGCCGCTACGCCGAGCGCGGGCACGTGGTGCTGGCGCCGGATGCCATCGGCTTTGGCGAACGCGCCGAGGGTTTCCGTCGCTACGGGCAGCGCGACGGCTGCAACGTCAACTTCATGCGCGCCCTGCTGTTTGGCGTCATCCTGATGGCGCTGAACATCCAGGACGACCGGCGGGGGCTGGACCTGCTGGCCGCGCGGCCGGAGGTGGACGCCGGTCGGCTGGGTTGCGCCGGGCTGTCGTTCGGCGGTACGCGCACCATGTACCTGGGCGCGCTGGACACGCGGATTCGAGCGGCGGTGGTGAGCGGCTACCTCACCACGTTTCGCGCCTATGCGCTGGATACCGGCAACTTCTGCGGCTCGCAGTTCCTGCCGGGCATCTACGCCTACGCCGACGTGCCGGACCTTCATGGCCTGATCGCGCCGCGGCCGCTTTTGATCGAGGCCGGACGCGCGGACCGCGGATTTCCCATTGAGGCTTCCCGCGCGGCGCACGCTCGGGTGGCCGAAATCTACGCGGCGGCGGGCGTGCCCGAGCGCCTGGAACGCGACGAGTTCGACGGCGGGCACGAGTACCGCGCGGAAGCCTCGCTGGAATTCATGGACCGCTGGCTGGCGCCCGGCAGCGCCGCCCTGGCTTAAAGACCTAGAACAAAGAAAGGGTGCCCGGCCGGGGCACCCTTTCTGCTTAACGTTGTCGGGCTAGCCGAATTTCAGGAACTGGCCCTGGGCCCAGTTGCCGTCGGTCAGACGCCACCACGTGACGCCGTTGACGACCTGGGTTTCGCCGGTGAGTTCCAGTTCCGACGCGCCGGGCGCGACGTAGGCCACCGAGGCGTTGGGGTCAGCGGCCACCCGTATGTTGAGGCCGGCGGTCGGAACCACGGTGGCGCGCACGCCTTCGCCCGCGGGCGCCTGGGTTGGCTCCGGGGTCGGCGTATCAGCGGGGGCTGGTTCCGGGGTTGGCGCCGCGCGCACACCGATCTCCAGGTACTGCGCCTGCACCCAGTTGCCGTCCGAAACCTCTCGCCACTCGATGCCGTCGATCACCTCGATAACCCCGGTAAGCGCCAGTTCGGTGCCGCCGGGCGCCACGTACTGAACGTCGCCGGTTGCGGTGCTTGGCTCGGCGCGCACGTTCAACCCGTCGCTGGGCACAACCACGGCCGTAGTCGCGACAGGCCGCGACTCGCGGCGCTCGATGACCTGGGCCGGATCCGTCGGAATCTCCAGCACCTGACCGACCAAGACGAAGTTCTCGTCAGGCAGGTCGTTGAAGTCGACCAGGTCGGCAACGCTCACCCCGTAGGCCGAGGCGATGGAGAACAGCGTGTCTCCGTCCTGCACCGAGTACTCAATCGGGCCTTCCGGCGTGGGCGTGGGCGTGGGAACCGGCGGCTCGGTCGGTGTGGGCGTGGGCGCGGGCGTGGGCGTGGGCTCAGGCACCGGCGGCTGCGTGGGCGCGACGGTGAGTGTGGGGGCGGCGGGCGTTCGGCCGGGCGCGGAAGGCAGCCCGCCAACGGCGGCCGTGGGCGCCGCCGTTGGGGTGGCGGCTGGTGGTTGCCCCTCTTCCCCACCGCCCGTCAACGCCATCACCAGCACCACGATCAAGACAATGGCAAGTACAGGCAGAATCAGAAGCGTGACGAACAGCCGATACTGTCGCAGGCTCCTCACCGCAGCCCCCTACTCCCCGGGGCCGCTGGTCTCAAGCCGTGCCCGGGTGAACAACTGCCGGCGGTCTCGCGCCACGGAGCCTCCGTCAAACACCTGGAGCCCAAGAACGCGCGCTGCAGACTAGAAAGTAGCCGTATTGTACACGCGCGACGCCCTCATCGGCTGCCGCACGCTGGCCGGTCCGAGATCTCGCCGGGTCTCAGCGGACGCGGAACGTGACAGGCTCGGAGGTGGTTGCGTTTCCCGCGCGGTCGGTCGCAATGGCCACTACCTCGTGCTCGCCGGGCTCACTGGTCCACGTCACCTGGTAAGGCGCGAAGCGGGCCGTTCCGACCGACTCCCCGTCGATCCGGTATTCGACGCTGGCCACGCCGCCGGCATCCTCAACGGCGACACCCAGCGGTACCGTTCCGGCGACCGCGCCGGCTGCCGGGCCCTGGCCCACGACCTTCACGGCGGGCGGTGTGTTGTCCACGAGGAAGCGTCGGAATGCCATCTCGACACCCCCATCGGCGGCCCGAACTGTCAGCCGCAGGGTGTAGACGCCATCGGGCAACTGGATCGTGTCGACCGCGCCCAACTGTTCGTCAACGCGGGGCACGTCCAGCGGGGAGCCGATGCGCGTCCAGGCGCCGGGTGCTGGACCGACGCCGTACTGCAGTTCGGACGAGACGAACCCGCCGATCGTGGCTGTGCCCAGAATTTCCAGGATGGTGCGGACGGCCTGACCCTCGACCGGCGCCGTGATCTGCGCGCCGATGCCTTCGGCCGTTGCCACTGACGATACGGCCGATCCGGCAAAGACGTCTGGCGGCAGCCGGAACGGCGAATCCTCGTCCACTGCGCGTTGCCAGGCTGCCGCTTCCGTCGGCAGGACGACAAACACCTGTTCTTCCACCTCGTCAGGCGGTGAGTCGGGCGGCGCCAGGAGCCCGGTGGGGACGTGGATGCGGAACGGCTGGTGGACGACGTCGCGCTGCGTTGGCACCGTTCCCGGCTCGAACTCCTCCATGCGGGTCTCGGGCGTGAACGGCGAGGGCAGCAGCCCGGACAGCGCGTCGACTTCCTGCTCGATTACGGTGGGGGGCCGCGGCCAGTCGACGATGTCCAAGCCGGCATGCGCGTGATCCATGAAGCGCTGCCAGATCGGCCCGGCGCCGCGCACGCCGGTCACGTCGTCCATCGGCGTGCCGTCGGCGTTCCCCACCCACACACCGGTGGCCAGCTGCGGCGTAAAGCCCACCGTCAGCGCATCGCGCGTGTTTTCGGTGGTGCCGGTCTTGACGGCGGCCGGACGGTCGACCAGGTCCAGCAGTTCGCGAACCTGCCCAAAGCCGACTTCACGGGCGGCCCTATCGGCGAGGATTGCCGTCATCAGATACGAAATCTCCGGCGCAAGTACGCGTGCGCTGAGCGGAACCCGTGCAAGCGCCAACGGCGACTCGTCGTCTCCCAGCGAGCAGCCGTCGCCCAGTTGCTCCACGATCAGCCCGCGCGCGTCGCGAATGCACAACACCGCCGCGGGCGTCACCCGCCGGCCGCCGTTGGCTACGGTGGCGTACGCGCCGGTCAGTTCGAGCAGCCGCACTTCGTTGGATCCCAGGGCTACCGCCGGGCCGATGCGCGATCGGTCGGTGAGCGACGTGATGCCAAGCCGGTCCGCGACATCCAGCGTGGCGTCCAGGCCTGCGAACAACTGCGTGCGCACGGCCGGGATGTTGAGCGAACTGCCCAGCGCCGTGCGTAGGCTCACCGGGCCGCGAAACTTCCGGTCGTAGTTGCGCGGCCGATACGGCTCCTGGCCGGCGATGGGCACCGTGGTTGGGATATCCAGCAGCATGGTGGCCGGACTGTAGCCCTGCTCCAGCGCGCTGGCGTACGTGAACAGCTTGAAGGCGGATCCCGGTTGCCGCAGCGACGTGGTCACGTTGACCTGGCCGTCGATCGCTTCCTCGTTGAAGTCCAGGCTGCCGACCATCGCCAGGATTTCCCCGGTGGCCGGGCGGATGGCAACCAGGGCCCCGTTGGTCACCTCACGGTCCGCCAGGGTCGCCACGTGTTCGCGGACCGCGGCGTCGGCCGCGGCCTGCAGGTCCAGGTCCAGCGTGGTGGTGATCTCCCAGCCCTGGCGGCTGATCTCGGGGCCGTAGCGGTCCTGCAGGTCGCGGACCACGTAGTCCAGGAAGTGCGGGGCCGGCGACGTGGTTTCGCGGGGAGGCGCGATCTTGAGTTCCTCCTCGCGCGCCGCCGCGACCGCCCCCGGTGGCGCCAAGCCATGACGCGCGATGGCTGCCAGCACCCGCAACTGCTCGCGCCTGGCTGCCTGTTGATCAACGTGGGGGTTGTGCAGTGATGGCGCCGGCAGCAGGCCCACCAGCATGGCGGCCTCGGCCAGCGTCACGTCGGCCAGGTCCTTGTCGAAGTAGGTCTCGGCCGCCGCAGCCACCCCGTAGGTCAGGCCGCCGTAGTGGTTCTGGTTCAGGTAGAGGCCCAGGATCTCGTCCTTGGAGAACCGCTGGCTGATCTGCCAGGCCAGCACGGCCTCGCGCAGCTTGCGCTCGTAGGTCTCTTCCGGCGTGAGGAGGGCGTTCTTGACGAGCTGCTGCGTGATGGTGCTGGCGCCGGACACCACCTCGCCGCCCCGCCAGTTATCCCAGAGCGCACGCGCGATCGCGCGTATCTCCACGCCGGGGTTGTCATAGAAGGTGGCGTCCTCGGCTGCGACCACGGCGATCTTGACCACCTGGGGAATGTCCTCGGGCGGCACCACCCGGCGGCGGCCTTCGCCCAACAGTTCGCCGAGCGGCCGACCGCGCCGATCATGGATCGTGGTGGTCTGGAAAAGCTCGCCGCCGACCGTGGCGATCTCATCGACCGGCGGCAGGTCGGTCAGGAAGGTCGCGGCGACGTTGAGCGCGATAGCCGCGGCGGCGCCGGCGGCGACGACCGCGGCCACCAGGACAGCGGCGACGCTGGCCAGTCCGGCGGCGGCAAGGCTGAGCCACAACCAGATGCGGCCGCCGCGCTTGCGCGGTCGGGCGATCAGCCGACTAGGCTTGCGCATGGCTGAGTCTGAACAGGCGCCCGGCGCCCCCCGGTCTGCATCCCCTCAAGGCTACGCCTCCCATGCCGGCGGCGGGACGGCGAACGCCCCACCGGCGGCGCCCCGGTCCCGCTGGCGACTTGCGGCGCAGGCGCTCGGCCTGGTGGGCGTGTTTGCCATCGCGATTCTCGCGGTGGTCTACGCGGACGTTCTGCGCGACCGCCTGGCCGGCGCGGGTTACGCGGCGGTCTTCGTCATTACCGCCGTCGGCGCGGCCACGCTGATCCTGCCGGCGCCCGCGGCCGTGAGCGTGGGCGCCTTTGCCGCCGCCCTGGACAGCATCTGGGCCGTGGGCCTGGTTGCCGCCACCGGCCAGATGGTGGGCGAGCTTTCCGGGTATTACGTCGGCTGGTCCGGCAAGGCGGCCCTGAGCCACGTGCGGGGCTACGCGCGTCTCAGCGGCTGGATGCAACGCTACGGCGTCGTGACGCTGTTCGTGATGGCCGCGATTCCCAACCCATTCTTCGACGTGGCCGGCATGATCGCCGGCGCCACCCGCATTGGGCTGGTGCGGTTCGTGCTGGCGTCGTGGCCGGGCCTCGTGATCAAGAACATCGCCTTCGCCTGGGCAGGGGTCGCCGGCCTGCAGCTCCTGGGCTGGCTGAACCACTAGCTGCTAGGCACTGGACCCTTCGGTTGGCGGCTCCGGCGCGAACTCGTCGCCCACCAGGCGCCGCCTGGCCTCGTCGTAGGCAAAGACTCCCACCGCCACGACGATGACGAGCACGACCGCCAGACCGACGGTGGCCAGCGCTCCGGTGATGAACCGCATCGGGTTTACTCCTTCCGCGTGGGCCCGCAAGGCGGTGTGCCTTGGGCCCAATTCTAGTCCTCGCTCACGTAGTGTGCGCCGACGAGTGGCGCAATCCGTTACTTGGATAATCGCAGGTTCGCAATGGTGTGTTGTTTACAGGTTTGGAGCCGCGCCACACGTGCAAAGAGTTCGCCGAATCAGCCTCGAACCGATTAACTGCTATTCAGGTCAACGCGCTTTGGCTTGTCGCGCGTAACGAAGGCGTCGAATCGTCGCTGTCGGCGACTTGAAGTAGCCGCAGCGGGCTCAGGTCGGTGAGGCTATCGCCAAGCCTCCGCTCGGCCTGAATCGTGACTGGAATAATCCCAACCGTCCCAATTGTTCCCTTATTACAGATATGCGGGGCTTCGGCTTCGTACATGCCGTTTGCTAGTCTTTCCATCCCGCATCAGAGGCGCGGTGCGGGAGCCAGGGATGGGATGCTGAGCCAACGAACGTGGGAGGCGGCCCTCGGCGCGCTGCAAGTCGAGGTTCCGAAAGCAGATTTCGCAGCGTGGTTTCGAGATGCAAAGTTTGTCCGCGCCGGTGGTCGCGAGATCGTCGTAGCGGTCCCCACCGTATTTGCCAAGGAGATCGTGACGCGCCGCTACCGCGAGCTGGTCGCGCGCGCAGTATCAACCGCGCACGGCGGTGACGTAGACGTTACGTTTGTGGTGCAGGCCGAGCGGCCGGCGGCTCCACCGGCCTGGCTGGCGGATACCCCGCCGCAGCCGGCGCCTGTGCCGCGCGCTGCCGGAACCTCCGATGTCCGTCTCAACCCCCGCTACACCTTTCAGCGCTTCGTCGTCGGCTCGTCAAACCGCCTCGCGCACGCCGCGGCGCTGCGGGTGAGCGAGCGGCCGGGCAGCGTGTACAACCCGCTCTTTCTCTACAGCGGGGTCGGGCTGGGCAAAACTCATCTGCTGCACGCCATCGGCCACGCGGTCCTGGCCCGGCGCCCGGACACCCGCTTGCGGTACGTGCCCTGCGAGACATTCGTCAACGACCTGCTCTATGCCATCCGCACCGAGGGCCGGGGCGAGAGGCTCCGCCGCTTCCGCGAGCGCTACCGCACCGTTGACCTGCTGATGGTGGACGACGTGGAGTTCCTCTCACGCACCGAGGCCTCGCAGGAGGCCCTGTTCCACACGTTCAACGCCATCTACGAGGCGGGTGGGCAGATCGTGCTGACGAGTGATCGCCCGCCTCGCGAAATCGCTCGCCTGGAGGCCCGCCTGCGCAGCCGCTTCGAAGTCGGCCTCGTGGCCGATCTCCAGGCGCCCGACCTGGACCTGCGACGCATGATCCTGCACCAGCAGGCTGCGACCGCCGGCACCCGGGTGCCGGACGATGTGGTGGACTTCCTGGCCGACCGCATTACCCGTAATGTGCGGGAACTGGAAGGCGCGCTGACCCGCACGCTGATTTACGCCGAGTTGCACGGGCTGGAGCTCCAGCCATCCACCGCTGAGCAGGCGCTCTCGGGGCTCGGGCGGGCGGCGGCTGACCGGCCACCGGCCACGGACGCAATCGTCGCGGCCACGGCCCGGCACTTCGATGTCCCGCAAGACGACCTGCTGAGCAAACGACGCGACGCCCGCACGGCCGGGGCGCGTCAGGTTGCCATGTACCTCATGCGCAACGACGGCCGCGAAACGCTGCCCGAAATCGGGCGCGTCCTCGGCGGCCGTGACCACACCACGGTAATGCACGGCTGCGCCAAGATTGAGCGTCGGCTGAAGCTTGAGGACCAACTCAAGGCCGACCTCGAATCAATCCGCGCACACCTTGCCGACGGTTCCTGACCCCCTCGTTGTGGATAACTAGCCGTCTCGTGTGGACAACTAGCCTTCGCTGTGGATACAGACGGCTTGCATGGAGATTTCTTCCCACGCCCTGTCTCTAGCCTCGGTACATATCCACCGCCACGTCTGACCAACCCACAGCCCGCCAGCCAGCCTCGGACCGGCATCCGCCCCCGCCATCAGAAGGCAGTTCCGAGCGGCGGCCGCACTCTCCACATACTTCACGGGCTTATTAAGATTATTCTTAGTTTCTTTATCTAGTCAGTCAGTTCTGGAAGAGTTCTCCCCGTCCATGAGGCGATCCGTCGGGACGGCGTACGGGCGGTTCTGCTGTGTCGGCAGAATGCTCTCCAGGCCACCAAAGGGCCTTTCCACTTTTGGCCTGTGCGGCATATCGAAGATCCGGATGGGAGTTCTGGACAGAACCTCCGGACCACAGTAACCTGATCGTGTACGAGTTGGCGGCTGGGGACCATCGATGACGCTTTTGCAGAAGGCTGCGGGTCGCTACACGAGCGACGCTTTCGAGGCCGTGCCTGGCGACCGGCGATCGGTTCTCCTGGACCACATTGAACCCAACCCCCAGCAGCCGCGGCGTCGGTTCGATCCCGCGGATGAGGACGCGCTGGCCGAATCGATTCGGCGGCACGGCGTGCTCCAGCCGCTCCTCGTCACACCGTCAACCACCCGGCCTGGACGGTTTCTCCTGGTTGCCGGCGAGCGCCGCTGGCGTGCAGCCCGGAAGGCGGAGCTGACGGAGGCGCCGGTCACCATCATCGCCGCTGACGCGCAACGGCGAGCCGAGCTGGCGCTCGTGGAGAACATGCAGCGCAGCGACCTGGGGCCGATGGAACGCGCGCGTGCCTACCAAGCCTTGATGGACGACTTCGGCATGACACAGGCGCGGGTGGCCGAGATCGTGGGTGTCAGCCGCTCGACCGTGACCAATACGCTGCGGCTTCAGAAGCTAGACGGAGAGATGCAGCAGGCCCTGGCCGAAGGCGGCATTACGGAGAGCCACGGGCGCACGCTGGTGGGCATCTCGGACCCGGTGACACGACACCGGTTGTTCCTGCGGATGCTGACCGGCCGCCTGAACCTGCGCCAGGCCGAGCGCGCGGCCCGCCGCGTGCTGGCGCCGCCACCACCGCCCGACGTGGAGCTCGAGCATGTCGCCGAGCGCCTGCAATGGCGGCTGGGAACGCGCGTTCGCTTTGTGGGCACTCGAAAACGCGGGCGCATCCAGATCGAGTACCGGGACCCGGAAGACCTTGACACCCTGCTGAGCATGCTCTTGCCCGAATAGATGTTTCACGTGAAACATTGGCGGTCCGGCCTCTGGCGGCCTGGTCGGGTGACCGGAGCCTTACTGGTAGCCAACGCCACGGTCTTCCTGGTCCAGACCGCGCAGGGCCCAGCCGGGCAGGAGTGGATCGTCCGCTACGGGCTGATCCCCGCGGTGCTCGTGCAGGGTGAGCGGTTCTCCATCCCCGGCGCGCCGACCCCGTACGCGCTGACGCTGCTGAGTTCGTCGTTCCTCCACGGCAACCTGGGGCATTTGGCCGTCAATCTGGCCTTTATCGCGGTGCTTGGGTCGATGGTGGAGCGCGCGGTGGGCGCATGGCGGTTTGCCGCGGTGTGGGCGGTCGCCGTTGTTTTCGGTGGGGTCTTTCACGTGATGATGAACAGCGGGTCCATCGTCCCTACCGTGGGGGCCAGCGCCGGGGTCGCTGGCCTGGTCGGTGTAGTGACGGTCGGCGGGTGGGGGGGGCTGCTTGCTGGCGGGTTGTGGCTATCGGTCCAGATCATCGGGGCCGTGGCCCGGGCGCCCCAGCTCCTGGACCCGGACGTCGCGTGGCAAGCTCACCTCGCGGGGTATGCCGTGGGCGTGGTGGGAGGATTGCTTGTGCGCTGGGAGATTCGTCGGCGCCGGATAGCGAGGCTTGATGGGGCCGAGCCCCGGGGATCTGGCGTTGAGCGTTCGCGGTACGACACTGGGGAGGAGAAGCATGGCTAATCGCCGCCGGTCGACACGCCGGAGGCGGCGCGCTCCTATCCGGCGCCCCGTGCGGCGGCCAACACCTGCCACCGGAGCTCAACCCCAGCGCATCACCGCAGCGGATGCTCCCGCCCCATCGGCCACCGGCAGCCGTCGCACGGTCTCGTTGCCGTGGTTGCCCCACCTGCGGCGAGATCTGCTGCTCAGTGCGTCTCTGGGCCTCGGTCTGACGCTGGTTGTGATCGTCGTTGGGCTGGTCACCGGCTAGCCAGCGGTGGCGGCGGGCGGGCTGTTACATATAATCCTGCTCGGTTGAGGCGGTGCCGGCGCCGCGTACCCCTGGCGGGTGCGGCGAACACGGAACCGTCCGTAGCGACGAAGGAAGGGTCGCGGACCTGACCCGCGTACGCGTCACGCTCGGAATAGCGGCCATTGCTTTGCTGATGGTCCTGGCCCTTGGCCCAGCAGCCCTGACGGCCCAAGTCACCTCTGGCTTTGGGCAAATCACGGTGGTGGACAACACTTTCCTCAGTGCACCGGATAACCCGGCGCTCCGGCACAACATCCCGCGACTGAGTGTGACCGTGGGCACGGAAACGCTGACCGCCGACTTCCAGGACTTCTACGAACGCACGGGCGGCCTGCAGCGTTGGGGGTTCGCCACGTCCGAAGTCCTGATTGAGGAGAGCGGCACCCTGACGCAGTACTACCAGCGAGGGGTCGTCGACTTCCACCGGCGGCCCGATCTGGGCAATATCTACGTCTTGGAGCGCCGGCTCACCTGGGACTACTTCGGCGGCGGGGTGGCCGGCAGCCCCGACCTGGGCGTGGAACCTGGAACGACCAACCACAACAGCGGCGAGCAGCTCGGGCCGTGGAATCACAAGGTTTCCAACTACTCGGTCGGCGGCAGGCGCACCGGGTTCCTCGATTTCTTCAACGCCCTCGGCGGCGTCCAGGCGTTTGGCTTTCCCAAGACGGAAGCGCGCGTCGATACGAACGCGCCGGGCACCGTGCACATCGCGGCGGCGACGCCCGGATTCGTTCGGCAGTACTTCCAGGCGGCGGTGATCGAGCACCACCCGCTGGACCTTCAAGACCCGGTGAAGCTGCGGCTCTTAGGCGACGACTTGCGCGACCAGCGGTATCCGGAAGGCGCTTGGCGGAGCTTCAGCGCTTTCAACGGCGCGACAGCATTGACGGCCGGACAGGTCTTCACCCCGCAGATCGTCGAATACAGGCCGCCCTCGCCTACGCCCGCGGGCGCTACCCCGACAGCGAGCCCCACGCCTACGCCTACGTCCTCGCTCGGCCCGCTGAGCGCGACGGGCGAGTTGATTGTCGTCGGTACGACGGACGGCGGCGTCCTGCTTTACGACGGCACCAACTGGCGCCAACTCGACAAGGACCGCTCGGTGCTCAACACCAACCAGGTGCAAGCGGTCCTTGTGGACACGGATGGCCAGATCTGGGCCGGTACCAACGCCGGTCTGTTCCGATTTGACCGTAACGGTCAGGGCGTTGAGTTCCTAAAGGCCAATACCGGCAACGGGATCGGGTCCGACAACGTGCGGGGACTGGCTGGTCGCCAGACGTCCGACGGCCTGTGGATGGCCCACCCCACCCAGGGCGCCAGCCGCTTCGACGGCCAAACCTGGGACCGGTTCCGATCCGACAACACCCAGATGCCAAGCTCCGACGTGCGACAGGTGCGCGTGGTTGTGGGCGTTGAGGGCGGCCTGTCGTTTGCCACGGCGAACGGCGCCGCGCTGTACGACGAAGTCGCCGGGACCTGGTTCTTCTACAGCACGGCCAACTCGAATATTGCAAGCAACAACATCACTGCGGTTGAAGCGGACCCCAGCGGGGCTCTGTGGTTCGGCACGGCCGACACTGGTGTGTCACGGACGCTCAACCCATTGGCGTGGGACCACTTCGACACCGGTGAAGGGCTTGGGAGCAACAATGTTCGCGACATTCTGGCGGCCAGCGACGGAACCGTGTGGGTGGCGACGGGAGGCGGCGTAAGTTGGTACCAGAACGGCGTCTTCTCCACGGCCAATGTGGTCAACGAGGGGCTGCCATCCAACAGCGTCCGGGCCCTGGCCGAGGATGGCCAGGGACGTATCTGGGTGGCGACGGATGGCGGCGTGGCCCGTTTCGACGGATCCACGTGGACCTCGTTCACCAAGGCCCAGGGGTTGCCCGCCAGCACCGCAAGCTCGATAACCACCGGCTTCGTGCGTTAGCTGACCATCGCGCCGACGCGACAAACCACAGCGGCTCGCTGTCGGTAAAGCTGCGCGGAAGGAGAGGCCGGCCGGCGGTTCCGCCGGCCCGAACCGACGGCTTAGTCCAGCAGTCCGAGACCCTGGCGGCTGTGCCGGTCGCGAATCCGCGCCAGGCGGGCGAACTCGAGCGTCATGCGCCGCGACTCGGAGGACAGCACGATGTCGTCGGCCAGGTACTGGCTCAGACCGACCTCGAACAGCAGATCGTCCACCTCGGCCGCAGCCAACGCGTAGCCGCGCGTCAACACCTGCGGTAAGTCGATCGGCGCGGACGGTTCGCGTCCCGCCTCAAGGTCGGTGATCGCGCTCACGCGCACGCCAGCCTGCCGCGCGACCTGCCGGACTGTGCGACTGGCCGTCCGTCGGTTCGTGCGCAGCCGTTCCGCCAGGAGCCCCCGGTCAACATTGATCGGCTCGTCGTCGTTGTCATCCTGGTCGGGGTTGAGCGTGGTGCTGACGGTGCGCGAGATGGAGCGGATGGCCGATTCCGCCACGCTGGCGATCGTCTCTTCGGCAAAGCGGCGGCGCGTGCTGGCCATGTCGTCTGGCACGTAGCCGGCCAGCACCAGCAGTTCGCGTGGATCGACTTCCAGCCCCTGGGCCAGCGTTACAAGCGTGGCGACGGTGGGACTCTTGTAGTCGCCGCTCTCGAGCCGGGAGAGATAGGAGGGGGCGAGCCCGCAACGCGCGGCAAGCGCCGCCTTGGTCAGGCGACGTTGTTCGCGGAGTTGTCGGACGGCGTTGGCAAAACCCATGACAGGGGACAGGCACTATAGCTAGCCAGCCCGCCGCATCCAAACCGGCCGCAGTTTGACGGTAGCCAAACCTGTAGCGCGCGGCTGGGCATGCGCGCTGCGGCGCACAGCGCGTGACGCGGGTGGTACGCGTGGCCGGAAACAGTAACAATCCGCAGTGGGACCATCGCAGGCACAGAACGGGAAGGCAACGCAATGGCGGACATCGTGCGACGAGCTGACGTCGTCTGGCGCGGCGATTTACTTCAGGGCACGGGAACGTTCGACGTAGGCAGCGGCGCACTGACCGCGCAGGCGGTGAGCTGGCCCGCGCGCACGGAGGGCCCGGGCGGCAAGACCAGCCCGGAGGAACTGCTGGCCGCCTCGCACGCCAGTTGCTACGCCATGGCGTTCTCACACACGCTGGCCGAGGCCGGGCATCCGCCAGAGGAACTGCGCGTGTCCGCGTCCGTGACGTTTGAGCCGCTGCCGGCCGGCGGATTCAAGGTGGGCAGTAGCTCGCTGAGCGTGGAAGGCGTGGTCCCCGGGTTGGACCAGGCGGGGTTCGCCGACCTGGCCGCGCAAGGTGAAGCGGGGTGTCCGATCTCCAACGCCATCCGCGGCAACGTGGACATCTCCGTCGAGGCCACGCTGGCGGGCTGACTCCCGGTGAGCGACAGCCGCGCCGAGCTGACGCAGGCGCTGGAGACCCTGCTGCGGGCCATCGGCCCGCCGCCGGGCCCACCCGCCGAACTCCAGGCCGCACTACGCCAGGTGGACGGCCTGACCCAAGCGCTCGGCCCCGACACCCCACCCCAACTCCGCCACTTCCTCCAACGCCGCAGCTACGTCAAAGCCTTGGAGTATCTGCAGGGCGGTTGAGACGGCTCGGGGGTTGAGGAAGGAGGAACGGCTGGGCGGATGTTGTCGTGTCCCGCAGGAGCTGAAGTGTCCGCAGTGAACAACAGAGAGGGTCGGTGGACGACTCGAGGGATGGACTATCCGGCCTACATCCGCGACGCCACGCCGCCTGACGGTTGCTGCGTGCCGTCGGGAGCACTGCCCCACGTTGTCGAGGGCCATGTCAGCGACGCCGTCGTCGCAACCGTTGGCATTAATCCTCATGGCGTCTGGCACCGCAGCGACTATCCGCCATTGGACAAGGGCGGCGCCGAAAAGCTATGGGAGGACAAGCGGCGGTACTTCGAGAACCACCGGTACAGGTATTTCACGGCCCTGGAGCCGATCCTCAACGCGTGCGGCGCGTCCTACGGTGGCCGCTACGTTTCCAGTCAGCCTGATCTGGCCTGTTCTATGGATGTCGTGCAGTGGCCGACCGATCCCTTATGGGGAAAGTTGGACAGGCGAGTTCAAGACAGGCTGATCAAGGACGGCTTGCCGTTCTTCAGGGAAGTCCTAGAGTCGAGCCCCTCCATCAGGTTGCTGCTGGGCAATGGCAAGACGGTTGTAAAGCGGCTGGAACGCATCTTCGGGACGCGATTCGAGCAGTGGGTGGAGAGGAGCCTTGGGACGTCCGTGTTCTGCGGCGAATTGCACGGCCGGCGGTTCATCGGCTGGAGCCAATTCCTCTCCAATTCGAGGATGAACCGGAGTCAGAGAGCGGAATTGGCGCGCTTGGTAGGGCGGTTGTCCACCACCGACTGAGCGAAAGGCGGCCCAGGGGACCCCGAGGCGTCTGGGCTTCTAGCGCACCTCCGCCGCGAACTGGTCGATCAGGCGCATGGTCTTGGCGGCTTCGGCGAAGTTGGTGAGGGGTTGGGCGCCAGCCTGGGTGCTTTCCATGAAGTGACGGCTCTCCGCCAGGAAGCCGGAGACGTGGTGGATGCCCTCAGCCGTACGATTCAGGTCCTTGCGGCTGGGACGGTTGGGGCCCTCGGGCCGCGGAAGCGGTTCGACGGCCGGAGCGCGTAGCCTTTGGTAAGCGTCGATTCGACGCGGCGAGTGCTTTGGAGGCCGTCTAGTGCGCGAGCCAAGCCGAGCCACTCGTCGTCCCTGGTGGCGCTCCTGGGTCGTGGTGTTGCCGCTGGCGCTGCTGCTCGTAGCGGCTGTGCTTGCCCTGCGGACGACCCAAAGGGAAGAGGCGGTGGCTCCCAGTGCTCAGGCCACCGCCTTGCCGGTGGACGGCCCGACCTTGCCATTGGTAACGCCGCCTGGAGCGGCCGTGAGCTCGATACAGCGAACCCCTGGCGAGCCAGTCCCGGCTGTGGATGATCCGGTTGCCAGCCCCGCGCATCGCTCTACCCAGTCCGAACCGGTCCCGCGCGGCCGTCCAAGCACCGCGGTTCCGCAACTGCGACAGATCCCCCTTGCCCTTGTGGCGACACCGCCAGCATTCCGCCTGGTATGCGCGCAGGGCACAGCCATTCCGAATCCCGAGACGGAGGCCGCTTTGGTTGCGGACTGCCAGGTTCTGCTGGCGATACGCGACATTCTGAGGGCGGATGCATCGCTCAACTGGAGCGCTGACCGCCCGATGGAGGAATGGCAGGGCATCGAGGTCGGTGGCACGCCCCGTCGGGTCCAGGCGCTGGTTCTAGACGGCGCCCCGCACGGCGGGAGCATCCCGCCGGAACTCGGCCACCTCACAGGACTACGGGACCTGCAGATCAGTCGCAACGCATCGATTGGCGCGATTCCTCCAGAGCTCGGGAAGCTCACCGACCTTCAGACGCTCAACCTCCTGGGCAACCAGCTCACGGGACTGATCCCTCCAGAGCTTGGGCGCCTGAGCAATCTGACGTCGCTGCGCCTCGGCCACAACCAGATCGAGGGCGGCATCCCGCCAGAGTTCAGCCAACTGACGCTCCTGGAGAATCTCAGCCTCTACAACAACCGCCTGACGGGCCCAATTCCCCTGGAGTTGGGCCGGCTCGAAAACCTGCGCAGCCTCACGCTCGGCGCCAACGACCTGACCGGCGAGATTCCAGCCGAGCTTGGCCGGCTGAGCCAGCTGCAGTCACTTGATCTCGGCGCCAACGACTTGACCGGACCGATTCCGCTGGAATTGACACAGTTGACCAACCTGAAGGTCTTGAGCCTCGGCGGTAGCGGGCTCACGGGCGCAATCCCGGCAGCGATTGGTGACCTGTCGAACCTGCAGCGGCTTGAACTCGGCAGCACGCAGCTTTCCGGCCCCATCCCGCCTGCGCTGGGGCGCCTTGGGAACTTGAGATTCCTGAATCTGACGCTCACCAGCATTTCGGGAGGCATCCCGCCGGAATTGGGTCGGCTGTCCCGCCTGGAAACGTTGGGTCTCAACTACAACGGCCTGACCGGACCGATCCCCGAGGAACTGGGGCAGCTGACCGCACTCAGGACGCTTTATCTGGAAGGCAACGACCTGACGGGGCCGATTCCGGCGGCCCTGGGTGAACTGACCGCCCTGGAAGTCATGCTGCTAGGCAACAATCGGCTATCCGGGCCCATCCCGCCCGAACTTGGCGGGCTGTCGAACCTCATCCAACTGTCCCTGGACGTCAATCAGCTCGGTGGTTCAGTCCCCGCCGAACTGGGCAGCCTCGACCGGCTGCAGGAACTCAATCTCAGCGGCAACCGCTTGACGGGGTCGATCCCGACGACGCTCACGACCCTTAGTGAACTTACGACGTTGTACCTCTCAGGCAACCACCTGACGGGGAAGATTCCAGCGTCACTCGGCGAACTGGCGAGGCTTAAGAATCTGGGCCTTAGCATCAACAAGCTGACGGGAGAGATTCCAGCGACGCTGGGATTTCTGCCGAATCTGGAGTCCCTTTCGCTCGCCGGCAACGAGCTGTCGGGCGCCATACCGGCGGAGCTGGGAAACCTCCGCAACTTGACGGGCCTTGACCTTTCGTACAACCAGTTGACAGGCCCGATTCCGAAAGAGCTCACGCCGCCGAACCTGGAGGGCCTCTATCTAAGCCACAACCAGCTGTCCGGTCCGATCCCAGGGGAATTGGGCCAATTGATTCACCTCAGGGATGTGCGAATTAGCAACGCCCAACTGACAGGCGAGATCCCGCCCGAACTCGGCCAACTGGCAAAGCTTGAGGTCTTAAACCTCAGGGGCAACCGGCTCATCGGCGCGATTCCGGTGGAGCTTGGCGCTCTTTCCAGACTGGACTGGCTTGGCCTTCGGGGCAACGAGCTCTCCGGATGTCTTCCGGCGGGCCTGGCTCGCGTGCCGGAGAGAGATTTCGGACCGCCCGACCAGCCGCTCTGCAGCGAAATGGCGGTGACGGATGCAAGCCCGGATTCGAGCGCCGCACGCAGCAGCGAGGGCCCCGCGGACGGCGGCGCTTGCTCCGCCGGATTCGTGGTGCCGCAGCCCCAAGCGAACATCGGTCTGGTGCGGGACTGCCAGATCCTGTTCGAGGTGCGCGACGCGATCGGCGCCACGGCCGGACTGAACTGGGGCGCGAGCAATCCCATCAGCACGTGGGAAGGGGTGGTGCTCGGCGGATCGCCGTCCCGAATCCGCGAGGTCGAACTGCGGTGGCGAGGCCTCGCTGGGCCGGTCCCGGTGGTGCTCGGCGAACTGGACGCCCTCACGCTGCTGTGGCTTACCGGCAACGATCTGACTGGCGGCATCCCACCTGAGTTGGGCGGCCTCCAGCAACTCCAGGAACTGGACCTCTCCGACAACCGATTAACGGGCCCGATACCGCCCGAGGTCGGTGACCTCGCCCAACTGCAGGACTTGCGGCTTTCGGGCAACGAGCTTTCTGGCTCGATTCCGACGTCGCTAGGCGCCTTGAGCAATCTGGTTGTGCTGTCCGTGTCCTCCAACAACCTGACCGGCTCCATCCCTGTCGAGTTGGCCAACCTGAGCCAGCTCAGACGCTTGAGCCTTGGCTACAACGCGCTAACGGGGCGGATTCCGCCGGAATTGGGCCAATTGGGCCAGTTGCACGAGCTGTCGATAGGCAGCACCGAAGTGACAGGTCCGATTCCTGCGGCGTTGGGCGACCTTGCCGAACTGAGAGAGCTTTATCTTCGCGGCAATCAGTTGACGGGCCAGATTCCGGCGGAGCTGGGACGGCTGGCCAAGCTGACCGCCCTGCACCTGGACAACAACCAGCTATCAGGGCCGATCCCGGCAGCGTTGGGCCAGTTGGGCACTCTCTGGGAACTCTGGCTCTACGGCAACCAACTCTCGGGCCCGATCCCGCCGGAACTTGGACAAGCGGCAGACCTCCGGTGGATTGATCTTCGCAGCAACCACCTGACAGGCCCTATCCCGTTGGAGTTGGGCCACCTGACCAAACTGACGCGCCTCTTTTTGGCATACAACCGGCTCACCGGTCCTATCCCGGAGACAATCGGCCAACTGGTGGACTTGCAGTCGCTGCGCTTGTCCGGCAATGAGTTGTCAGGCTCGATTCCGGATGCACTGGGCCAGTTGCCGAACCTGAAGCTCTTGTATCTCGCCCATAACCAGCTGTCGGGGCCGATCCCCGCGGCGCTCGAAGAGTTGGCCAACCTGGAGCGACTGGGCCTTGCGGGCAACGACTTGACAGGTTGTTTGCCCGCCAAACTGGAGGCTGTTCCGGAGAGAGACCTTGGCCCGCCCGAGCATCCGTTCTGCGAATAGCAACTGAAGCGGCTCGAGCCGGATGGTTGGCAACGTCCGTCCGACCTAAACCCTCCGCCTAACGCACCTCCGCCGCGATCTGGTCGACCAGGCGCATGGTCTTGGCGGCTTCGGCGAAGTTGGTGAGGGGTTGCGTTCCGGCCTGGATGCTCTCCATGAAATGACGGCTCTCCGCATGGAAGCCCGAGACGCGGTGCCGGACATCGCCAACCAGGTCCGCCCCGCGTACGACCTCGGGAGTGGTCGAGTCGTCGCGGTAGATCATGCCCTCGATGCCGTCCTCCCAGTAGGCGGAGACGTCGCCGCCGTGGATCTCGAAGGTGTGGCGGCGGGCGCCGGCGCGGCGGCTGGCCAGCAGCACGCCCGAGCAGCCGGTCGAGAATTCGATCAGCGCGGCATGCACGTTTATGTAGGGGCGGCCCAGCGCGCGGGTGTGGGCGTTCACCTCCACCACCTCGCCGCCGGCCAGAAACCGCAACGAGTCGACGGCATGAATGATGTCGGACGTCAGGTGGCTGACGGAGCCCCGGTAGAAGCCGTACTGGTCGGACCAGGTGTCGAATTTGTGGAACCGCGCGGCGGCCATGTGGATGGGACCGGCTGCTTCCACGACCCCCTTGCAGTGGCGCAGCAGGGGAATGAAGCGGCGGTTGAAGCCGGTCATGGTCAGGCAGCCGTGCTGCTCGGCGTACCAGGCGAAGGCCTCCGTCTCGTAGGTTGAGACGCCGGGCGGCTTTTCGATGAAGACGTGCTTCCCGGCCTGCAGGCAGTCGATCACGATGTCGTGCAACAGGTGCGGCGGCATCACCACGTAGACGGCGTCCAGGTCCTCGCGCTCCAGCATCCGGCGATAGTCGGTGTAGCGGCCGGGCACGTCGTACTGGTCGGCGGTGGCGGTCAGCTTGTCCTCGTCCAGCTCCGAAATCGCCCGCAGGTCCGTCGCCTCGATCTCGTCCAGCGACGGGTAATGCACCAGGCTCGCCAAATTCCCCGCCCCCACAAACCCAACCCTCACCGGATCACTCATGCGT
>DAOUJT010000110.1:0-25368 GCA_034422315.1 Chloroflexota bacterium
TGGCCGTCGTCGTCGGAGTAGCGGAAGCCGATTGGCGCGTTTTCGTGCAGGCCGCGCCTGGTCGTGTGGAGGGCCCAGATTGGCTGGGTGCCGAAGCAGTAGATGCGGCCTTCAGGGACGCCGCTGCCGGCGCGAGGCATGAGCGGGATGAAGCCGTGGAGGTTGTAGTCGATGTCGATCGGCCGCGTCGGCCCGTGCCAGGTTGCGCCGCGGTCACTTGAGCGGAATGCCACCAGGTCGTTCACCTTGCGTTCCTGGCGGCCGTAGTGGCAGCGGCCTTCGGGAACGGCCAGGGTGTTGGCGGGGAACATCAAGAGATAGTCGCCGCCGGGTGTCTTGATGGCGCGAGTTTCGAACAGGGTGCCGCGCTCGGTGCGGTAGACGATTTGGCCGTCGACGGCTGGGGCGGTGATCAGGCCCAGGTGCTCGCGCACGACCAGTGCGTCGGGCGGCGCGGCGATAGACACGGGTCTGTCCTGAAGGTGGATCGTTTCCGCCAACTGTTGTGGCGGATACCGAGACTTCAGATGAGTGGCCCTTCGAAGAAGTGCATGGCGGCTACGAAAGCGCGTAGGCGTAGAGGCGGGCGGCGCCGTATAGCCAGAAGCGGAGTTTGACTTGGCCGGTGTCGAGATCGGACAGGTTCTTGCCGTTCCAGGACACGGGCCGGCGCAGGCCGTCGATGAAGATGTCGTCGGAGTCCCGGCGGGTGAAGCCGTTGAGGGGCTCGTTGGTGTTGGGGTCGAGGACTTCGACCTCGATCCAGCTGCGGTTCTGGCGGACGTCGCCAACGTTGATGGTGAGGTTCGTGAGACCGGCTGGATCAATAGGCGTGGTCGTGGCGTGGCCGGGGGTTTCGCGGTCGGGGGTTTCGAGGCAGGTGAAGCCGTCCTCGCGGAGGGTGGCAAGGCCCATGCGCACGACGCGCCCGGAGCCGCTGCCGGAGCCGCCGTAGTCGACGCCGGGTATGAAGTTCTCGGGCGGCCAGGTGGTGAAGTCTTCGGCCGCGCCGCCGTAGTACAGGTAAATGGTGCCGTCTTTGATGACGGGCTTGTCGGAGATGACGAGCAGGCCGCCGTCCCACTCGGTGTGGGCGCCGCGCGGGATGGTGGGCTGGTGGGGGTTCACGCGTTCGAAGTTGGCGCCGTCCGAGCTCACGGCCAGGCGAATGTCTCCGCCATACATGCCGTAGAGCCCGTAGTCGCTGGGCACGTACCAGCCGTATTCGTAGGCCATGATCCAGGCGCCGCCATACGGTGCCATCATGACGTGGTGGTCTTCTTCTTCGAGGCCGTCGTTGGGTGAGATCAGCGGGTTTTCGTCGGCCTGGCGGAAGTTCTCGATGTCGGGGCCATAGGCCAGGAACTTGGCTCGGCCCTGGGATGGGTTTCGCTGGGCGAACTGCTTCTGGTGAGGCTCGTCAATGTCGACCATCCACTGGTAGACGAATTTGAAACGCCGGCTTGGATCGGGGTCCTGATCGTCACGGACCAGAACGCCGACGTCTGGCGGTCGTCCACCCCAGCGCGGAAGCAGGATTCGCTCGCCGGTGGTCCAGTTGATCCCGTCCGGAGAGAAGATGGCACGCGCGCCGTGCTCGCTGTAAGCGGGTTCCCCGACGTAGCTGTGCAGGCGCTTGATGCCCTTGTAGCGCTTGTTGGGGTCAGGCTCGGCGTCGTCCTTGATGACTGGGCCGCGGCCTTCGATGACGATGTTGTTTTGCTTGCTGCCCTTGTACTCGAACATCCCCAGATTCGGCTTGTGCCAGTTGATGCCGTCTTCACTTATGGCATAGCCGGTGGCCCACCAGCTGGCGCCGCCCATGTCGGACCCGGCGTACCAGGCCTTGAAGAGCTTGTCTTCTTCGTCGTATATGACGCTCTGGGAGGACCAGGGGGCGCAGTGGGTGGAGTCCCACTCGTGGATGTCGCCGAGCGGGAGCACGGGGTTGAGCGGGTGCTTTTCGGCCTTGCAGACGGCCCGGACGACGTTGTGGCAGGACTCCACACGGTCCAGGAGGAGGAAGCCATCGGTGCTGGCTGGGTTGGCGCTCATGCGGAGACCTTCGACGCTAAAGATTGGCCGAGGCTCAGGATAGACAGCCGCGTAGTCCGGCGCGACCAGGACTTTTGGCTCGCGGAGTCTGCTGAGGCGAGGCTTATTTGGAAGGGGTGCGTTAGCCCTTGATGCCGGTCAGCGCGATTCCGCGGATGAACTGCTTCTGGGCCAGGAAGAAGGCAAAGATCATGGGGACGATTAGGAGCATGGCGCCGGCCATGAGCAGGTGGTATTCGGTACCGAACCTAGACACGAAGAATCTCAGGCCTACCGCCAGGGTGAGGTTCTCGGTACGCAGGAGGTAGATCAGGGGTTCGAGGAAGTCGTTCCAGCGGTTCATGAACGAGAAGACCGCAATGGTTGCGATGGCAGGCACCGAGAGTGGGATAACGACCTTGCGCAAGATCTGGAGGTGGGAAGCGCCGTCGATGCGGGCCGCGTCGTCAAGCTCGCGCGGCAGCGTGAGGAAGAACTGCCGCATGATGAAGATATAGAAGGCCGTTCCGAACAGGCGTGGAATCAGCAGCGGCCACAGCGTGTCGATCATGTCGAGGCGGTGGAAGATCAGCCAGCGCGGGATGAGCGTGACGGCGCCCGGAAGCATCATCGTCGCCAGTACGCCGATGAAGAGCTTGTCGCGTGCTGCAAAACGGGTGCGAGCGAAGCCGTAGGCCACCGACACGCTGGTCACGGTCTCGGCGACCACGCTGAACGAGACCACGATGAGGGAGTTCTTGATCCACGACCACGTGGGACCGTTCTGCCACATGATGGCGTAGTTTTCCCACACCGGCGGCAAAGGAACAATGATCGGCGGGACGACGTAAAGGTCGGACTCTTTCGTCAGCGAGGTTCGCAGCATGAAGAAGACGGGGTACATATACACAAACGAGCCGCCGACCACGATGAGGTACAGGAGGATTCGGCGCGTCCAGCGAAACGCGCGCAACACGATCGGCCGCCGCCGCCCTACTTCGGCCGTTGTTGCCGCCATCTAGCCTGGCTCCTGGTATTCGTAGTAGACCCAGCGCCGTGCGCCCAGGAACTGGATGATCGTGGCCACAAAGATTATGGCGAAGAGGATCCACGAGATTGAGGCCGCGTAGCCCATCTTGAAGGCGTTCCAGCCCATGATCCAGATGTAGAGCAGGATGAACAGCGTGGCGTTGTCCGGGCCGCCCTCGGTCATCAGCAGCGCCTGGGTGACGACCTGGAATGAGCCAATCACGCCGAGGATCAGGCTAAGGAATATATAGGGAGTCATCATGGGAATGGTGACATGACGGACCTTGGCCCACCAGCCGCCGCCGTCCACTTCCGCCGCCTCATAGAGGTGTTGGGGTACGCCCTGCAGGCCGGCCAGGAAAATCACCATCGAGGAACCCACGCCCCAGAAGCTCATGATGATGAGCGCCGGCATGGCCCAGGTGGTTGAGGTCAGCCAGCGAGGCCCCTCAATACCGAACCAGCCGAGCATGCCGTTGAGTGCTCCGCGCGGTGCGAACAGCCAGATCCAGATGAGCGCCATGCCCACGCCGGATGTCACGGAGGGGATGTAGTACATGGTGCGCCAAATCGGCATCCCTCGGACCCGCTGATTGAGCAGGCCGGCCACGGCGAACGCAATGATCGTGGACCCGGGTACGTGGAACAGGGTGTAGTAGGCGGTATTCCAGAGGCTCTTGCCGACCAGGGGATCAGTGAACGCCGCCTGGTAGTTGCGGAGTCCGATGTACGTCGGCGGACGACCAACGTCCCAGTTCAGGAACGAGATGATGAGCGCGAATATGTAGGGGCCAAGGTCGAGCAGGATGAACCCCACCACCCAGGGAAAGATGAAGATCCAGCCTTCCTGGGCGGCGATCCACTTGCGAGCAGCCCGCCAGCGCGACAGGCGTTCAGGCGCCCGGCGCAGATCCGTCGTCTTCGAGCTAAGGCTGCTCGACGCCACGCTTCACCTCCGGGCCAACTGCCCGTCTGCGCCTAGACAACCGAAGTGTCTGGCCTGGGATGCTATTGGACAGCCGGTGGGGACGCCGGACCGGCGTCCCCACCGGGACAAATCCTGAGAGGCTAGACCTCGCGTCGGAGAGCTTCGGTTCCCTCCGCGTCCAACTCTTCCATCATCTGGTAGGGGCTCTCGCCTCCAACCAGGGCCCGGTCGGTCAACTTGGCGCGGGAGAGACGGAACCACTCCAACCAGTTCGGGTGCGAGTGGGTGCCGCGGACCCAGTTCTCGCGGAACTGGCCCACGGCCTCGGCCTCAGCGGCCAGGTCGGGGAAGTTGTCCGTTCCGCTGGCGAACTCGGTAATGAACGGGCTGTTCCAGATGTTCTTGACGGCCGGAACCACGGGCTGGAACTCGGCCAGATACGGCGCCATGATGTCGCCGTGCCAGAAGAAGGCAAGCCCGGCGGCCTCCTCGGCGTTGCCGCGCTCTTCGGCCGCCCGGTTGACCACGATGTTGTTGGTCTCGTTGTGGTAACCGCGGAGCCCCGAGTAGGGTGACTGGTAGGGCCAGAACACGTGGAAGTCGAAGCGACCGCCGATGCGGTTCTTGATGCCCCCGCCCGAGTTGTACCCGAAGCCGGACATACCGATCAGGCCGGTGGCAAACAGGTTGTTCGAGCCTGACGTATTGGCCGGCGACTCCAGCGTGGCCTGTACCTCGTCGGTGTTTGGCGACACGCCGTCTTCCCAGGCCAGCTTCCACCAGTCGGCGAACGCCTCAACGGAGTTGCCGCCGGGCTGCGTGGCGATCGAAGCGGTGGACGTCTCGGTCGCCGTGTCGTACCACTTGGCGCCTTCGCTGGCAAAGCGCTCGGCGAAGCCCTGGTTCCAACTGTAGGTCTGACGCTCAAAACCCCAAACGTTGGTCTCAGGGTCGCGCATCTGGGCCGCCAGGTCGCGTAGTTCGTCGAACGAGTAGTCCTTGTCGGGAATGGTGACGCCGAACCGCTCGACCAGACTCAGGTTGGCCATCATGGCGCCCACGTAGACGCCGTAGGGCACGCCACGGGTGACCCCGTCCTTGTCGACGAGGTAGCCGTCGTGCCACCAGAAGTCGTCCTTCGTCAACCCCTCTCGCTGCATGTGCGGCTCGAGGTCCAGGTTGTAAAGGTCAGCGTTCCACCACAACTCGGACATTAGTTCCGGTCCGGAACCTGCCACCAGCAGGTTCGTCAGGATGCCGGAATAGCCAACGGCGGTGCTGCCGCCGGAACCCGAGATGATGAGGATGTCCACGGTGACGTGGGGGTTGACCTTGTTGTACTGCTCGGCCATGAACTTGTGCGTGGCCGCGCGAACCCCGGAACCCCAGTCGGTGGAGAACTCCAGCCGAACCGGCGCCTTCTGCATCGGCGCCTCGACCATGACTTCGACTTCCTTGGTCACGACCTTCTCGACGACCCTCTCCCGCTCGACGATCTCGGTCACCACGCGTTCGACCGGTACCTCGACCTGCTGGGTCACGATCTTCTCTTGCGTCACGATGCGATCGACGGGGACTTCCTTGACCTCGGTCCTCGTCACGATCGTCTCAACCGGGACTTCCTTGATGACGGTGGTCTCGACCGGGACTTCCTTGGTGATGATCTGCGGCTCGGCTTCGCCGCAGGCCGCCAGGGCCGCGACGCCAGCCGCGCTTAGACCCAGACCACCGGCGATGCGTAGCATCCGGCGTCGGGTCATGTGTGAACTGATGCCCATACCGTGAGCCTCCCCTTAAGTGCGCCGAATCCGCTCGGCACCGCAGGCCAAAGTACCATGCAGCGCCTAAATCGTCCTAACCCGAAACGGCAAAGCTCGTGGTATACGACCTGCTGATCACTGCCGGCCGCATCGAGGATCCGGCTCGGGGTCTCCGCGGACCCGGATGTGTGGCGACGAACGACGATCGCATAGCGATCACGGCCATTGGAGCGGATGCGGACGAAGTTCCAGAGGCGGGGCGGCGGCTCGACTTTCCCGAAGGCGTACTGCTGCCCGGTCTGGTGGACATGCACGCGCACCCGGCTATCGAGGACTCGAAGTACGGAGTCGACCCCGATAAGCACTTTTTACCGCGGGGCTCGACGACCGTTATGTCGCAGGGCGATGCCGGTGCGCGCAACTGGCCCCGATACCGTGAGCGGCTGATTGGCCGTGCTCGCACCCGTGTGCGGATGGCCATCAATCTAGCGGCCTCGGGGGAGTCCAACCCCGGTTTCAGCCTGGGCGATCTGGCCGAGGCCGATGTTGACGCCTGCGTGGACGCCATCAACGACGGCGGCGATCTGATCTGGGGCATTGCGATCAACGTGGCCGAGGCCGTTTGCGGGGACTGCGATCCGCGCGAGATGTTGCGCCGCGCGATCGAGGCGGGCGAGGCGACCGATCGCCCGCTGCTTGTTGGCACCAGGCACGCCGAGGACTTTCCGTTGCACGAATTGTTGGACCAGTTGCGGCCAGGCGACGTGGTGACTTATTGCCTGCACGGACTCGCGGACCGCATCGCAAGGGACGGGCGGGTCCTGGACTGTGTGTGGAATGCGCGGGAGCGCGGCGTGTTGTTCGACACGGGGCACGGCATGGGGTCGTTTGACTTCGAGGTTGCGGAGACGGTGATCAAGGAAGGGTTTCTGCCTGACACGATTTCGACGGATCAGTACCGGCGCCACGTGGGATCCAGCCCACAGCACGATCTTCCGTTGACTGTGTCCAAGCTGTTGGCGGCCGGGATGCGCGAAGAAGACGCGTGGCCGCGAATTACATCGCGTCCGGCGGAACTCCTGGGCCTGGCGGGCGAGGTAGGAACCCTGGCGCCGGGCGCCTGCGCGGACCTGGTGGTGCTGACGGAAGCAAAGGAGGAAGCGACCTTGCGCGACGTCAGCGGCAACGAGCGTCCCGGGAGGATCTGGAGCGCCGCGGCTGTCGTCCGAGGCGGCGAGGTGGTAACGCCGCCGGCCAGTTAGCACCGGAGGGAGATCGTCGGCGCCTTACTTACGGTCGCTCGCTTGTCGCGGGATGCGCCGCCGTCTAGATTCTTGGCCAATCCACAGGCGTCAGCTTGGGTCGCACCGAGACCGGAGGCACCGTGATCGCTCCAAAGTCGCGCGTTCCCGCGTACACCTATCCGACGGCGTTGGCCGAGCAGGAAGCCGCGCTGGCCACGAATCCGCTCATGCAGCGGTTGCTGGCGTCGCGAGAATCTTATGCCGGCTTGCGGCACCGGCCGGCGTATCACTACGTCAACCCTGAATCGACGCTGAACGACCCCAACGGGCTCTGCTTCTGGCAGGGTCGCTGGCACCTCTTCTACCAGGCGTACCCGCCCGAGGACGACCGGCAGCACTGGGGTCACGCGGTGTCCGACGACCTGGTGCACTGGCGCGATCTGCCGTATGCCATCTATCCCAGCCCCGAGGACAAGTGTTTTTCGGGCTCGACGCTGGTCGAGGACGACCGGGTCATAGCCATCTACCACGGCGTTGGCGCCGGCAACATGGTGGCGACCTCCAGCGATCCGCTGCTGCTCAACTGGGAGAAGGTCGGCAACCGGCCCGTGATTCCGATGCCGGATCGCGACGGTCCGCCTGCGCCCTACCGGGTCTTCGATCCGTGTATCTGGATGAAAGACGGCGTCTACTACTCGCTGTCCGCGGGAACCAAGCCCGAGGGCCCCGCCGGCAAGCCGATCCGGGCCAACTTCCTCTTCAGGTCCGAGGACCTGGAGCACTGGGAGTATCTGCATCCCTTCGTTGAAGACGACCACTACTCCCTGGTCGGCGACGACGGCGCCTGTCCTTACTTCTGGCCCATCGGCGATCGCCACATGCTGCTCTTCTACAGCCATACGAGCGGCGGTCAGTACCTGCTGGGCGACTACGACACCGAGCGCGACAAGTTCGTCGTGACGAACGGCGCGAAGTTCAACTTCGGGCCGTCCGGACCGTCGGGTTTGCACGCGCCGTCGGCGACTCCCGACGGCAACGGCGGCCTGATCGTGATCTTCAACATGAATCCGGGCAAGCCCACGCCACGCTGGAACCAAATCATGACGTTGCCGCGACGTCTCACAGTCGACGGCGACGTTGTGTATGTGGAACCGGTCGAGACGCTGACCTCCCTGCGGCAGGCCGAGCAAGACCTGGGTTCACTGGAATTGCCGGCCAACCAGGAGGTTGTGCTGGACGGCACGAGCGGCGACTCGCTCGAGCTGGAGTTGGAAGTCGAACCCTCCTCCGCGCCCATGGTCGAACTGAACGTCCTGCGCTCGCCAGACCGGGAAGAGTTCACGCGCGTGGCCTTCTATCGCGACCGCGGCTATCGCACCAACCACTTCACCCAGGGAATCGTCGGACCGCTCTGGACGCACCTGAGCCAGCTCTCAATCGACACGTCGTACTCGTCGGTGGCGCCTGACGCGTTGTCGCGCGCGCCGGAAAACGCACAGGTCCTGATCGCTCCCGACGAACCGCTGCGGCTACAGGTGTTCGTTGATCGAAGCGCGGTGGAAGTATTCGCGAACGGGCGGCAGGCCCTGGCGGTGCGGGTCTACCCCGAGCGCGAGGACAGCGTGGGTGTATCGCTGCGTTCGCAGGGTGCGCCGAGCACCGTTCGGTCGCTGAAGGCCTGGACGCTGGAGGCGCTCTGGGACTAGGCCGAGGAATCGCGGCGGGTCAGCGGCTTTTCCAGTCCAGATCGATGTCGGGCAGCATCGGCAGTTCCTGCATGAACCGGTAGAAGCGACCGGTCGGGCCACCGTCCGGCAGCGAGGCCAGCCAGACGGCCGTCGGCACGGCCTCGGAGGGCGGCACGTCCGAAGTCGGGTTCATGTCGGTCTTGACCGAGCCGGGGCTCATGGCGTTAACCAGCACGTTCGACGCCTGGACCTCCTTGGCCATCGAGATCGTCAGCGCGTTGACGGCGGCCTTGGAGGCGGCGTAGGCGGACTCGCCCGGGTTGCACATGATGGCGGCGCCTGACGAGACGTTGACGATGCGGCCGTAGCCGGCGGCGATCATGTGCGGCAGCGCAGCGTGGCAACAGGCGAAGAGGCCGATGAGGTTTACGGCCTGCACGCCTGCAAAGGCCTCCGGTGAGACTTCGGCAACATGCCCGCGGGCGGTGCTGATGCCGGCGTTGTTGCATAGGACATCGAGCCGGCCATGACGTGCGACCACTCCGTCGATGGCATCGCGCACGGCTGCGGCGTCGCTGACGTCCAACGGAACGACGTCTGAAGTTGCGGACACGTCGTCAATTGCGCCGGCCACGGCGGCCAAGCGCGCTTCGTCGCGGGCGGCCAGGATCACCTGCGCGCCGGCGCGCGCGTAGCCAAGCGCGATTTCACGGCCAATCCCCCGGCTGGCACCGGTGACCATTGCAATTCGACCAGCAAGACTCATACCAACCGCCCTTTCGGCTGCCACGGCAACGTTAGCGGATACACAGTCCAACAACCGGCCGAGGACGGAGCATCAACCGAACTACGGTTTAGCTGCCCTGGCTGGCTTCCTTGGCCGCCTTGGCTTGATCGAGACCCGAGCGGCGCGCTTCGGCGTCCTTCTCGTGGTCCGTCGCGCCCACACAGCCGCGTCCACAGCGTCCCGAGGGCTTGAACTCGAAGGAATCACTGTCGGCGCAGGCGCTCAGCCCGATCAGGGCTGGGGCGGCTATTAGCGCACCGAGTACGGCGCGTCGGCCGAGGACTCGAGGAGCATGATTGAGCATGATCCTGGCTCACTGATGCCCTAATCGGGTACGAGCATAGCCCAGACAGCCACACCAGTTGAAGTCCGGCCACGGCCGGAACGACTATTGAACCTGCAACGGCCTCCGGCACTTCACCGGCACGTCGATGAGTGAGGGGCGGTCCAGTTCCAGCGCGTCGCGCAGGGTGGCCTCCAGCGTTTCAGGCGTGGCTCGCATGCCGACGGCGCCGAATGACTCGGCGAACTTCACGAAGTCGGGGTTCCTGAGGTTGACCTCGTAGTCGTTGTCGTAGTCGCGCAGGAAGTCTTCCTTGATCGCGCCGTACGCATCGTCATTGATGATCACAACGGGGACATTCAGCCCCTGCTGTACGGCGGTTGCCATTTCCTGCGCGGTGAACAGGAAGCCCCCGTCGCCGGTCAATGAGATGACGGGTTTGTCGGGAGCCACGATCTTGGCGCCCAGCGCCACGGGGTATGAGTAGCCCAACGTGCCAAACGCCAGGCCGTAGAGCCAAGTTCGCGGCTCGTAGAAGGGCAGGTGTTCACGGCTCCAGTACCCGAGCAGATGGGGATCGCTTGCCACGATGGTGTTGCGTGGCAGCGCGCTCCGAATGGACTGCATCAGGCCCCACTCCAAGGGGGCGCGCTGGGCAAGCTCGGCGCGAACTTCGTCGCGCGCTGCCCATCCGGCGTCAACCCACTCGTCGCGATCGACCTCGGGCGCGTCGGCCGTCGCTTCAACCAGTGCCGCCAACCCGGCCTTGGCATCCGCGTGCACGCCGATTTCGGCGGGAAAGTTCTTTCCTGGCTGGGTGGGGTCAATGTCGATGTGCAGCAGGCGTTTCGGAACGGGCAGCGTCCAGCGTCCGCTGGAGAGGTAGGAAAAGCGCGCGCCGACGGCCAGCATCACGTCCGCCTGCTCCATGAAGCGGCGGATCGGACCGTGCTGGTTCAGGTTGCCGACCACCAGCGGATGATCCTCGGGCATCGCGCCCTTGCTGGTGGTGGTGAGCATGACGGGGATGTCCAGCGACTCCGAAAGGGTTCGCAGTTCGTCCCACGCGCCCGACATCATCACGCCGCCGCCGGCCCAGATCAGGGGTCGTTTGGCCGCGGCCAGGATGGACGCGATGCGCTCGTGGTCAGTCGAATTGCCCTGCGGCGGTTGGTGAGTCTCCTCTTGAAGCAGTTTTACCTCGCCCTCGCCCTGAAATACATCGACGGGGATTTCGACTACGACCGGGCGCGGGCGGTTGATGTGCATGCGGCGCAATCCCTCGTGGATGGCGCCCGGAATCTCGCCCGGCGACATGGCTTGTCGGCTCCACTGGCTCAGACGACTGAATACGCCAAACTGGTCCTTGCTCTCGTGGACGATGCCTTTGTCCTGGTAGAGGTACGTGGACATGTCCTCGGCCATGATGTTGAGCAGTGGGATACCGTCGCCGTAGGCCTCGCCCATGGGGGTGGCGGCGTTGAGCGCCCCAGGACCAGCCGTGCTCAGAATCGTGGCCGGCTTTCCGGTCACGCGCGCCGCGCCGATGGCCATGTAGCCCGCACCCTGTTCGTGGCGCACCAGGACGTGGCGAACCTTGTCCTGCCGCATCAGCCGGCCGTACAGGTGTTCGCTGTGATACCCGGGTATCCCGAACACCAGGTCAATGCCTTCGGCGATCAAACTCTGGACCACGGCGTCGGAGCCGGTCATCACTGCCATACGAGAACTCCCACGGGCGCGTGCGAGCGCTGATCGTAGCCGACGAACCGACGCAGCTGAGCTAGTTCGCGAGTCCGATCCCGAGCCGACTCCGAATCAGTCTCGCCAGTCGCGGCACTTCCGGGACCCGCAGCAGTGCGAGGGCGGCGGCGTAAACGATGGCAATCCCGAGGCCGCTCACGAAGAGCACGCGCCAGCCGGCCGTTTCCCCGGGCTCCAGCGCCAGGGTTGACCACTCGCGCAGAAACAGACCGACGGCTGCGGCCAGGCCGCCGGCCGCGATCACCCGAACGCCAAAGAACCAGAGTCCGGGGTCGCCGAATCCGCCGAGGCGACGCCACAGCAGCCAGCCCAAGACCGCGCCGTGCAGGCTGTTCTGGACCGAGTTGGCCGCCACGAGCCCGAAGACGCCGAAGGGCTCGACCAGCGCGAGCGCCACCACCAGGTAGGCCAGGCCGCCGCCGACGCCTACGAGCACCGGCGTAAGGGTGTTGCGGGTGGCATAGAAGGCCGCGATAAAGATCTGATCGAGCGCGGTGAGGGGCAGTTGAACCGCATAGATCAGCAATGCGAGACCGGTTAGATCCGTGGCCGCCGCGTCGAAGGCACCGCGTTCGTAGACCACGCGTATCACCGGCACGCTCAATGCGGTAAGAACGACGGTGACCGGAATCATTAGCACGAATGCGCTGCGCCCGGCGGCCACCAGCGCCGACTTGAACTCGTCGGCATTGACCAGGTCGCGCGGATTCTCGGGTGCGCTGCGGGCCAGCAACGGCAGAAAGGCCAACGCGATTGCCGACCCGATCAGGCCCAGTGGGAACTGCTGCAGGCGAGTCGCGAACCGCATGATGCCCAGGCTGCCCTCGCCGGTGCGCGATGCCAGGTTGGTGTCGACGATTACCAACGCTTGCGCCACGACCAGACCGGCCGCGATGGGGAGGTAGAGGCGAAGCGCACGGGTCGTGTCGGGATTGCCTCGCCAGGCAGGCTTTGTAAGCCGCGCCCGGTCCCGAATCAGCGCCGGAACCTGGACGACGAGATGGGCGCCTGCGCCCGCCAGGTAGCCGATGGCTACCCCCACCGGGCCGACGATCGGCGTGAGCGCGAGCGCCAGGACGATCAGCGTTCCGTTCAGCGTTGCCGGCGCAAACGACGGGGCGGCAAAGCGATCACGGGCGTAGAGCCGCGCCGCTGTGACCGCGGAAAGCCCCAGGAAAAGAACCGCCGGCAGGGTAATCCGGGTCATGACAACCGCGAGCTCTCGCGTCGCCTCGGGTAAGCCGGGCGCGGCCGCGGCGACGAGGGGTTCGGCCAGCAGCACCAGCACGACGATCACACCGACCAAGGCCAGTCCGACGGACGAAATGAGCGTCGAGAACGTGCGCGCCAGGCGTCGATCGTCCGACGCCATTTCGCTGAACAGCGGGATCAGGACGCCGGAGATCGCGCCGCCGATCACGAGTTCGTGCACCAACTGCGGGATGCGCGTGGCCACTTCGAACGCGTCGGTTGCACCCGAGATGCCGAACAGGTGGGCAATCACAGGCTCGCGGACGAAGCCCAGGAGCCGGCTGAGGATGTTGCCGGCCGCGACCAGCGCGGCGGCCTGGGCCACCCGCCTGGCGGTCGCCGTGTTCACGTCGTGGGGCGGCTCCGGGCGATTAACTCGCTGGAGGCGTGGCCGGGCGCGAGAGGCACGAAGACAGCCGGGATTCCAAGTCGCTGGAGCGTTGCAGTCTCGGGCAGCGTTTGACCTCCGGCCGCGGGATCATAGTCCGCGCCCTTGACATAATAATCAGGTCGAAGCTGCTCGATGAGTCGATCCGCGGTCACCTCGTCGAAGGGTGTCACGGCGGATACCCAGCGCACGGCCAGGAGAACCGCCAGTCGATCCTCCAGCGGCATCAGGGGGCGGTCGGGTCCCTTCAGCTTGCGAACGCCCGCGTCGCTGTTGAGGCCAACCACCAGCACGTCGCCCTCGGCCGCAGCGCCGCGGAGCAGGGCCACGTGGCCCGGATGGATGAGGTCAAAGCACCCGTTTGTAAGCACGAGGCGCCGGCCGGCGGCGCGCGCCCGCCCGCCCCAGTCCGCCAGATCGTCAGGCTGAATGAACTCAGCTTCAGTCGAAGTGCTCACGGGCCTCACGCACGACTTCCTCAGGCGACACGACCGCAACTCCAAGCTGGCGGACGACGACCCGGGCGGCCAGTGACGCGAGGACGGCTGCCTCCTGCGGCGACGCGCCGCCCAGAATTGCGGCGGTCATGGCCGCGGCCACGGTGTCGCCAGCGCCGGTGGGGTCCGCTACCCGTCCCACGGCCGCCGCGGGGATAACATGCCGACCCGCTGCCCCGGCGTCCAGGACCATTCCAGCGGCGCCCAGCGTAATCAGCACCGCTCCGACGCCTATTGAGGTGCGGAGTTCGTTGGCCGCAGCCAGCGCTTCGGCTGTGGAGTTGATTTCGCGGCCGAGTTCGGCTTCGGCCTCAGGCTGGTTCGGCGTGAGGAGTGTGGCTTCGCGGAACCGGTCCAGGCCGCCGTGCGCGTCGGCCGTGATCACCAGTCCGGCGGCGTGTGCGGCAGGCAATACGGCGTCCAGAATGGACGCGTTGACTACACCGGTTTCGTAGTCGGAGAGCACCAGGGCGTCGGCCTCCGTCAGCGCCGATCCCAGGTAGGCGATCATCCGTCCAGCGGTCTCGTCCTTGACCCGCGACCGATCGACCGTATCCACGCGCGCGATCATGCTCTGCGGGCGCTGGCGTTCGCCGCCAGCCCAAATCCTCAGCTTGACGGCCGTCGCGCGATCCGGATCGGTCAGCAGGCCTTCGGTACGGATCCCGCGGTCATGGAGCTGGTCTCGCAGTTGGTCGGCCATGGCGTCGGCCCCAACGACGCCAGCCACAGCTGTATCGCAGCCCAGACTGCCCAGATTCGTAGCCACGTTCGTTGCGCCACCAGGAACCAGAAGACGCTCCTGCTGCTCGATTACGGGCAGGGGCGCTTCGCGAGACAGACGCCTGGCGGCACCGATGATGTGCTCGTCCACGAGCATGTCGCCGAGGACCATGGCGCGCTTGCCGGCCGCACGGTTGAGGATTTGGGCGGCGCGCTCGGAGCTTATGGTCGGGCCGGAGGCCCCCATCTATGAGCCGCGCGCCGCACGCAGGTGTGCGGCGCATTGGCGCAGTGCTTCAGCCGGGTCACCGCGCATGCGGCATTCCAAGGCTGTCGATCCGGTGTAGCCGATGTCGCGCAGCGCGGCGTAAACGGCGGCGAAGTCGAGCGAACCGGTGCCCGGATGCGATCGCTGGTTGTCCGCGAAGTGCACGTGCCCGATCCAATCGCCGGCCGCACGAATGCTGGCGGCAATGTTGTCTTCCTCGATGCTCATGTGGAATACGTCGGCCAGGACCTTCACGCGCGGGCTGCCAACGCGCTGGGCGATGGCGATGCCGTCCGCCAGGGTGTTGATCAGGTGCATTTCGTAACGGTTGAGCGGCTCGACCGTGATGGTGACGCCGGCGGACTCCGCGTGCGGCGCTAACTGCTCCAAGGCCCGCACGTAACTATCCGCCTGGTCCTGCGCGACGATGCCATCGGGGAGCGAGCCGCGTACGGGTACGGAAATCAGTGCCGTTACGCCCAGTTCGCGGCAGGCGTCGAGGGCTCGTCGGGTCTGATCGATGCGGCGGCGCTGGGAGTACTCGTCTTCCACCAGGTCCAGGCCGCGACCGGCCGGGCACATGCTCATGGCGGGGATTCCAGCCGCCGCAAGGGCGCCGCGGTACTCCGCGACGTGATCGACGGCGTCGCTGTGGATTTCGACGGCCTCGAATCCGGCCGCGGCCAGACAGTCGATCTGCTCGGCGACCGAGTTACCCGGAGCCAGTCGTACCTGCGCGGACAGTTTCATGGTTAGGCCCTGCTCCTTCGGGGCGGCAGCGTAGCAGAGCTAATCGGCGTTCCTGTTATCATTTCTCGAAACCATTGGTTACTCAGAACTGGGCGTACGCCTCCTTTGAATAAGCGTAAGCGCGTGGCTTGGCGCAAGCACCGTCGCACCAAGAAACGTGGGCGCCTGCGTCGAAAGGCCGAGCGCGAAGCCGACACCGCACCTGGTCGCCGACGGTCGCGTCAGACGTCGTAGCGGCGCGGCCGCCCGGCCACCTGCCGCCTTGATGCCTGCCGCGTTTAAGGCCGCGCAGCGCACGCTGGCGAATGGCGTGCACCTGATCGCAACTCCGGTTCCGCATACTGCGGCGGTCAGCTTGCACGTGGCCTCGCGAGCCGGATCAGGCAGTGAGCCGTCCGAGTTGAGCGGTGTGACGCACTTCGTTGAACACATGTTCTTCCGGCATCGCTCGCACGAACCGGGCGCATTCGCCTGCGCGATCGAGCGCCTTGGCGGGCAGATCAACGCGGCGACCGAACCGGAACTGACGGTGGTCGGCGCCAAGGTTCCCGCCGAAGCCTGGCCTGACGCACTCCAGATCGTGGCCCGAATGGTGCATGAGCCGGCGATGGACCCGGGCGAGATTGAGAAGGAACGCACCGTCATCCTGGACGAACTGGCGTTGCTTGACGACCTGCCGGAAGAGTCCGCGCGCCGCTCTGTTCTGACTCGGCTGTGGCCAAACCATCCTTTCGGGCGTGAAATCGCCGGCAGCGCGACTACCGTTCGTTCACTGACGCGCGACGGCCTGCTCCGGCGGGCTGCTGAGATGTTTGCCGGTCAGAACACCGTCGTGAGTGTGGCGGGGGCGCTGGATCCGGCGGCGGCCCTGGACTCGCTCGCCGACACGTTTGGCTCCGCGCCCGCCGGCTCCCGCGAGATATATCCCATGTTTCAGGCCAACGGCCAGGCGCGGGCAAGAGTCCAGGTCGTTCAGCGTGACGCCGAACAGGCGTACTTTTCCATTGCCGGGTTCACGCCCGGCCGGGCCAGTCGTGACCGCTATGCGATGGAGTTGTTGGGTGCGGTCCTGGGTGCTGGATTCGGAGCTCGGCTGGTGCTGGAGCTACGCGAACGGCACGGTCTGGCCTACGACATCGGCGCCGATGTTGGGCATTGCGGCGAACAGGGCGTTCTCTCCATCGACGGCGCGACCGATCCGGACCAGTTGACCAAAGCTATTGCGATCGTTTTGGGCGAACTGGGCGATGTGGTCGAGCGAGGCATTGCGGAGGACGAATTCGAACGAGCCCGCGCCTACGTTGTCGGAGGCCTTGTGAGGTCCCTCGAAGACTCCGCGGTTGTGGCGGCGTGGTACGCCCGCGAGCAGGCGCTGGAACCGACGCCGCTCACACCGGATGCGTTGATTGGGCGAGTGCGCGCTGTGACTCGCGACGACGTCAACACTTCCGCCCGAGCCTGCCTGGCCCGGGACTGGCCACTGATTGCCGTGGCCGGCCCGCTGGGCGACGACGTCGAGATTCCCACCGAATTGGTGCTGGAAGGCGTTGGTTGACATGCGGCCCAGCGAGGCGGCGGCTCTGGCGCGGCAGGCGCTGGCTGACGGTGACTCGGCGCTGGCCGGTTCAATCACGGAACGGCTGCTTGCCGAGTTCGCGAGCTATCCACCCGCGCGGCTGGTGCGCGCGCGGCTGGCCGAGCGGGCAAATGATACCGATTCCGCCCTGGACGACCTACGCGCCGTTACCTCCGCCGAACCGACAAACTCGGAGGCACGTGCTGCGCAGGCGCGGCTGTTTCAACGCCGGGGCGACATCGACCGTGCGCGCATGGCCGCACGACAGTCGGTGGAACTCATCCCCGGCGACCCCGAGGTGCTTGAGTCCGCCCTCGAGATTCTGAATGTCGAGCCCGATTCACTTGAGACCAGCGCCGCGGTTCTGGCACGCGTTCATCTCAACTGCGGCTGGCCGGACCTGGCGGAGCGCCATGCCCGTGTAGCCGTGAGCGAGAGTCCGGAGCGCGTGGATGTCCGCCTCACACTGGCCGAAGCGTTGTGGCGGCTCGGACGCCTTTCCGCCTGCGAGGCCGAGTGCCGGGTCGTCGCCGATCAGGCCGAGGAGTGCGTCCGCGCCGCCGTGATGCGGGCCCACATACTCTCCGAACGAGGGCGCACCGCCGAGGGCCAGGAGCTCTTGGATCGAATCGGGCGAATCGACCCCGAGTTTCGGGAAGCGCGGGAATTGCTGGGCACTCTGGAAGTCCATCGGCTTGTGCTGCCAGGCGTGGTTGAAATCGACCTGCCGCCGGAACTTGTCCGGCAATCCAATGAGACTGTCGAGGCGGTCGCAGAGCCGTCTCCGGCTGATGGAACTCACCCGGCGGCTTTGCCGGGCGCTGATCCCGAGCTGGCGGAAGCCCAGAAAGTCGACGGGCCTGAAGGGCAGGCTGAGACGGCTGGGGAATCCGCCGTTCAAGACCGGCCTCCGCAACCGGTTGAGGACCTGCCAGGGTCCGAGGTTCGGAGAGACGCGGCCGACAGCGTCCCATTCACGGGCGAGGATACGTCTGTCTCGTCCGAACAGCTGCGTCTCGACGAGGTTGCCGGGGAACCCAAAGCGCCGGACGCGGCAACGCCGTCTGCCGAAGAAGTCCTGCCTGTGTCTTCAGGCGCTAGGGCAGAATCCACCGCCCCTACGGATGAAGCTTCAGCGGGTGCCGCCTTTTCTACGTTTGACTGGGCGCGCCACTTGATCGAGCAGTCGGAATGGACGGAAGCCGAGCGCGTGTTGACCGACATCGTCACGGCGAACGATCCCGACGTATCGCGTGTTGACGGCCTACTGCTGGAAGCCGTGGCGCACCGGGAACTGCGGGTTTCGGCCTGGAAACTGCTGGGCGATCACTACATGCAAACCGGCCGTCCGCAGGCCGCCGCGGATGCCTATTTGCGGGCGGCAAATGTCGCAGGCGGGTCGACAGAGTGACCTCCGCCGCAGACCTGCACACGGAAGTCCAGCGCTTGCCCGGCGTCACCGGCGCCGCGGTCTGGAGAATTGGCGAGATACCGACCGGCGATCTCGGGGGACGTGGTGGGTCTATTGGCCCGGGACTGCTCTCTGCCAGTATCGGAACGATGGAGCAAGCCGTTGAGACGATGGGTCTGGGGCAGATCGCGGAGATCTGGTTTGTGACCGACGACACGCAATGCTTAGCAATGCGGTCGGGACAATGGCAGGCCGTCGTGATCGGCGGACTTGATTTGGATGTCGATAACGTTCGCGACGGGTTGACCAGCCTGCTCGCGGCGAACGATGAACCCGGCGCCTGAGGATGGGCGTCCACAGGAAGGAAGCCGAATGGAACGGACGCTAGTCCTGCTGAAGCCCGACGCCCTGCAGCGCGCGATCGCGATGCAGATTCTCCAGCGGTTTGAACAGCGCGGGCTGCGGCTGATTGGGCTGAAGCTTGTGGCTGCGAGCGCTGAGCAGGCGAGCCAACACTACGCGGAGCACGAGGGAAAATTCTTCTTCGACGGCCTTGTTGCGCACCTCCAGAGCGGACCGGTTGTGGCCGTCGTGCTGGAAGGTCCGGAGGCTATTTCGGTTGTGCGCGCGATGGTGGGATCCACCCGGCCGCACGAGGCCGCGGCGGGCACGATTCGAGGGGATCTGGCGCTGGCGGGTCTTCGTAACCTGGTCCACGCTTCGGACTCGCCGGAGACCGCGGCGCGCGAGATTGCCCACTGGTTCGATGCTCAGGAAGTGCTGGACTATGAACGGCCGCTTGATCGCTGGGTGTATGAGTCGGACTGAGCGAGCAATCCCGGCGTCTCCAAGGTCGTTGACGGCAGGCAACGCATGAAGGTTCACGAATGCGACGCCCGCGCGATCTTCCGGCGCCACGGCCTGCCTGTCCCGGACTGGCGTGTGGCCGCGTCGGCCGACGACGCCGCGCAGGCGACGAGCGCCTTTGGATGTCCCGTAGTCATCAAAGCCCAAGTCCTTGCCGGTGGACGCGGCAGGGCCGGGGGCGTAAAGCTGGCCGACTCATCGGAAGACGCCGCCGCCGCAGCGGCGCACATTCTTTCCTTGAACATTGGTGGTGAGCCTGTTCGCCGAGTGCTTGTTGCGCCAGCCGTGGACATCGCTCGCGAACTGTACCTGGGTGTCGTGATCGACCGTGCGGCGCAGTCGCTTGTCCTGATGGCCAGCGCCGAAGGCGGCGTGGACATTGAGGAAGTAGCGGCCTCGAATCCCTCCGCGATCATGCGTGTGAACGTAGATGCGTTGGCCGGCCTGCCCGACTGGGAAGCGCGGCAGCTTGGTTTCGCGCTCGGGCTGACCGGCTCGCAGGTTCGTCAGTTCGTAGGGATAGCCCAGGGGCTTGTCGAGGCCTTTATCGACGTCGATGCGTCCCTCGCCGAAGTCAATCCACTGGTGGTCGACGACGCCGGCGATTTACAAGCCATTGATGCCAAGCTGAACATCGACGACAACGCGCTTGGCCGGCAGCGGGAGGTCGAGCAACTCCGCGACCCGCATGAGGAGAGCGCGGCCGAGCGCCGCGCACGGGCGGCGGGGCTGAGTTACATCAAGCTGGACGGCACGATTGGCTGCATGGTCAATGGCGCCGGCCTCGCCATGGCCACGATGGACGTGATCAAGCACTACGGCGGGGAGCCGGCCAATTTTCTCGACGTGGGCGGCGGCGCCAGCGTGGAGAAGATCACCACGGCGTTCGAGATCATCCTCGAAGACCCCAACGTGTGCGCGGTGCTGGTGAACATTTTTGCCGGCATCACTCGAGCCGATGACGTGGCTGCCGGGGTTATAGCCGCCCGCGAGCGCCTGTCCCAGGAAATTCCGCTGGTGGTTCGAGTCGCCGGCACGCGCGAGGCCGAGGCTTTGGAACTGCTGGAAGGCGCCGGGATCGGCGCGGAACGTTCGATGGACTCGGCGGCCGCGCAAGTCGTTGAGGCGGCGCGATGAGCATTCTGCTTGACGCGACCACGCGGCTTGTTGTGCAGGGCATGACCGGAAGTCAGGGATCGTTTCACACACGGCTGATGCGAGAAGCAGGCACGCAGGTTGTGGCCGGGGTCACACCGGGTCGCGCGGGCGCATCGGTGGAAGGCCTAGAGGACGTGTCGGTATTCAATACAGTCGCAGAGGCGGTCGAGGAAACCGCGGCCAACGCCGCATGCATCTTCGTACCGGCCGCTTTCGCCGCGGATGCCATTCTTGAAGATGCGGCTGCGGGCCTGAACGTCATTGTCTGTCTGACCGAGGGGATTCCCGTCCTGGACATGCTTCAAGTCATGCCGAGGGTTCGTGCGGCTGGATCGCACCTCATCGGACCGAACTGCCCGGGCGTCACCACGCCAGCGGATGGGGTGAAAGTGGGTGTGATGCCCTGGGCCGTGCACTCGCCGGGACACGTGGGCGTGGTTAGCCGCAGCGGCACATTGACCTACGAAGTGGTTCAGCACTTGACCGATCTCGGCGCCGGACAGACGACAACCGTGGGAATCGGAGGCGATCCCATCATCGGCACGCGCTTCATCGATGTGCTGTCGATGTTTGAGTCGGATCCCGAGACTCATGGAGTAGTCTTGTTGGGCGAGATCGGCGGTGACGACGAAGAGCGGGCGGCAACGTATATTCAGGAGCGAATGACGAAGCCCGTCACTTCATTCATCGCCGGGAAAACCGCGCCCCCCGAACGCCGGATGGGGCACGCGGGCGCCATCGTGTCAGGCACGTCCGGCAGTGCGACCGCGAAAGAAGCCGCTCTGCGGGCGGCCGGTGTGCTGGTAGGCGAGACGCCGGAGCACGCCGCCCGCTTGCTGGTAGGCCGATTGCAATAGCTAGGAGAGTGTCCGGCTGGTGATAATGGACGGAATTACGAAGAGCTTGCAGGAGACTTGGTCGCCCGACACGGTCAGCCAAACTGGCCGCTGGCAGGGGACGACGCGATGAAGGAAAACGCCCTCTCGTGGATGATCGGCGGCCCTGCGCTAACGGGCGGCGTCAATAGTTCGGCGGAGGTCTTTGCCAAGGCCTGCGCGCGGGCCGGCCTGTATGTGTTCTCGAATATCGAATACCACTCGAACATCATGGGCCGCCACATCTCGTACCGGGTGCGGACCAGTGACACCCCGGTTCATTCCCACCTGGAACATGTCGACCTGCTGCTGGCGCTTGACGCCGAAACGTTGTTCGGCACGCCCGACTACCAGGACTACCAGCGGCACGGCGGTCACCTGCACCGGGTGGCGCCGGACGGCGCGGTCATCCTGGATGCCAAGGCCAAGATCGACCATTCCGCCATTGAACGGGACGACATTCACGTGGTCGCTCTCGCCTACGACGACCTGGTGAGGGAATCGGTCGAGGAACTCGGCGTTGCTTACAACGCCCGTCGCCACAGCGTGATGCGCAACATGGTGCCAATTGGCGCCAGTTGCGCCCTGCTGGATTTTGACATCAGTCACGTTGTGTCCCTGGTGGCGGAAGTGCTTCCGGCACGCCACCAAGACATGGTGGAGATGAATCGCCACGTTCTGCTGCACGCGGCCGAGCAGGCGCGACGTGCGTACGCCAAGGAAGAGTTTCACGTCACGCTGCGGCCGCGCCCTGAGCGCAACGGCCACATGCTGATCAAGGGCGTCGACGCGGTGGGGATCGCGAAGATTCACGCCGGCTGCGGGTTCCAGACCTACTACCCCATTGCCCCCGCGTCGGACGAGAGCGTGATGCTGGAGCGTCAACAGACCCAGTACCCAATCGTGGTTCTCCAGGCTGAAGACGAGATAGCTTCGATGAACATGGCGGTGGGAGCGGCCCATGCCGGGGTGCGAGCGGCTACTTCAACGGCCGGGCCGGGCTTCAGCCTGATGGCCGAAGGCTTGGGCTTCGCATCGATCACCGAGGCTCCAGGACCCGTGGTCGTTCTCTGGCAGCGTGGTGGGCCGAGCACGGGACTTCCCACGCGCCAGTCACAGCAGGACCTGCGGTTTGCTCTGCAGCCCGCCCACGGTGAATTCCCCCATATCGTCGTCGCACCTGGCGACGCTCGCGAAGCCGCGCGCCTCACCCACATGGCCTTCAACTGGGGTGATCGCTACCAAATGCCGGTGGTGGTGTTGGCGGACAAGTTCATTGCCAATTCCCTAGTTACGCTTGACGACCTGGGACTGGATGGACTCCCCGTCGATCGCGGCGAGTACTGGACGCTGGAAATGAACGGTTCGGAACCGTACCGGCGTCACCGCCTGACCGAGTCCGGGATCAGCCCGCGTGCAGTGTTCGGAACACCGGGCGGACAGTACGTGACGACCAGCGACGAACACACCGAGCGCGGTCGTATCGACGAGCAGGTCGAAAACCGCATCGCGCAGATGGACAAGCGCATGCAAAAACTCGATCTGGCTTCCAGCGAGATTCCCGACGAGTGGCAGTACGAGTTCGTCGGTCCGGATGACGCGGACGTCACGATTGTCGGCTGGGGTTCGACGCGCGGACCGATCACGGACGCCCTGCCCGTGCTGGAAGCCGACCATGGCATCTCCGCCAACTTCCTGCAGATTCGGCTCCTAAGACCCTTCCCGGCCTCGGTTGTGCACGAGAAGCTAAGCGGCGCCCGGAAAGTGGTTCTGGTCGAAGACAACTACATGGGCCAGTTGGGCATGCTGATCGCGGAGCAGACCGGTATTAAGCTTGAACGAATGGCCCTGAAGTATGACGGGCGCCCGTTCTCCCAAGACGAAGTAATCGAAGCCGTGTGTGAGCACAGTGAGGCGGACATTGGCCGGCTGGTGCTCTCGCACCCGTAGAAAGGGCATGGAACGACGTGGTAGTCGCTGACACCGAACGAATAACGGCCAAGACCTTCGGGGTTGAGGACTCGCATCCGGACTGGTGCGGCGGCTGCGGCGACTTCGGAATCCTCAGTGCCGTCAAGCAAGCGCTGGCCAAGCTTGGTCGTCCGCCGCATGAGGTTGCGGTGATTTCGGGCATCGGCTGCGCCGGCAAGCTCCCTCACTACATCAACTCCTATGGCCTCCACACGCTCCACGGTCGGGCCCTCAACGTGGCTACCGGCGTGAAGCTGGCCAATCAAAACCTGGAAGTTCTCGTGGCCGGTGGAGACGGCGACGGCTATGGCATTGGCGCGGGCTACTTAGTCAATTCTGGTCGTCGCAACCTGAACATCGCGTATCTCGTCCACAACAACGGCGTCTACGGCCTCACCAAGGGCCAGGCTGCTCCCACAATGCGCCGCGGTCAAAAGACCAAGGGCATGGCTGAAGCGGCTATCCAGGAAAGCGTCAACCCGATCGGTCTGGCGATCGCCTCGGGTTACACCTTCATTGCGCGCGGCTACGCGATGGCACAGCCGGATCTTGTGAGCCTGATCGTGCAGGCCGTCCAGCATCGGGGAACCGCGCTCATCGACATCCTGCAGCCCTGTCCAATCTACAACGACCTGATGACCATCGATTTCTTCCGCGGCCGGGACGTCGGCCACAACCGGATCTATCGGCTCGCGGATGAAGGGTTCGACGGGCGTGTGTATGACCCGAGCAACCAGGACGAGATCGTGGCCAAGCAGCAAGCCGCGATCGCTAAGTCATTCGAATGGGGCGACCGTATTCCAACAGGGGTGCTCTACCAAGTCGACGCACCTACGTATGAGGATGAACTCGCCGGCCGTCTGCCTGACTTGGGTACCAATAGCCTGCTAGACCTTGCGACGCCCGGTCAGGACATCTCGCGGCTTGAGGACGCCTACCGCTAGAGCGCGGCCGTCAACTTCCCTGGAAATAAAAGCTTCGTACGTAGCGACCAGTTAGCGTGCGGCGGACCGTGGTGGGCTGGAACCTGTGCCAGACTCGCTTGAGCCCCCGTAGCTCAGTGGACCAGAGCGACGGCCTTCTAAGCCGTGGGCCGCAGGTTCGAATCCTGCCGGGGGCGCCTAGTCACGTTCCGCACGCCGGGCAATGGCTGTCGCCAACCCGTCGAAGATCCAGGCGTGTATGGGATACAGGGCATACCAGTAGGCCAGACCGGCCAGTCCTCTCGGACTGAACGCCGCTGTCTGCTCCAAGAGGGTGGCGCCATCGTCCGCCGTTCGCAGCCTGAACTGGAGCCAGGCTCGTCCCGGCAGTTTCATCTCGGCGCGTAGCCGGATCAACTTGTCGTCTCTCAGGTCCTCGACTCGCCAGAAGTCGAGAGCATCTCCAATGCGCAGGTCGTCGGGATGGCGTCGCCCGCGGCGTAATCCGACGCCGCCAAGCAGACGGTCCAGGGCTCCTCGAATCCGCCAGGTCCAGTTGGCGAAGTACCACCCTCGAGCGGCGCCGATTCCAGCAACTACCCGAAACACGTCGCTCGCCGGGGCCGAAATCCTGCGGCTGCGACGCTCGATGATCATCCCCTGGCTGGACTCCAAGAGCACCCATTTCTTCTGTTCAGACTTCGGCCCTGCGGCGTCGGTCCAGGACGTGTGGATGTGTCCGTGGTCGAGATCATCTATCACCCGGTCGATTGCCAAGGTGTAGTCCAGCGGCTCTATATCGGGAAAGAGCGCGCGCGCCAGATCCTTCGTTACCACGACATCGTTTCGAAGCCCTTCCACAAGTGCCACGGTGATATTGGCCGGAATGGGGGTGATCCAGTGAACCCAGTAGGAGGACAGTCGTGGGGTAAGCACCGGGACGGGGAGTAGCAGCCGGCGAAGACCACGGGCCCTGGCGTAGCCAAGAATCAGGTCCTTGTATGTGGTCACGTCCCTACCGCCAATCTCGACGATCTTGCCTGTGCTCTCGGGGACAGCGAGCGACGACACCAGGTAGCTCAGAACGTCATCGACGGCGATGGGCTGAATCCGCGAGTAGATCCACCTGGGGCAGACCATGACCGGGAGTCGTTCCACGAGATATCGGATCATCTCGAAGGAGATACTGCCCG